>CABTWP010000024.1 GCA_902488525.1 uncultured Collinsella sp. | reverse complement strand
GGCGTCGCCCCCGCCCGCTTTTCTTTTTCTCGATAGGAGTGCCCATGATTAAGAATGAGAACGTCGAGGGCGAGCCTGCCTACGACGAGACGTACCGCCGCGGCCCCGTGGTCATGCGCGGCCCCATGATTCCTAAGGACAACACCTACGCCAACCTGCTGGCGCCCGAGGAGTCGACCGACTGGCTGCATGCCGATCCGTGGCGCGTACTGCGCATCCAGGCCGAGTTTGTCGATGGCTTTGGCGCACTTGCCGAGTTAGGGCCTGCGGTGACCATCTTCGGTAGTGCCCGCACGCCCAAGACGGACCCGGCCTACAAGGCGGCGCGCACGGTCGGCCGTAAGATTGCCCAGCGCGGCGTGGCGGTTATCACCGGTGGCGGCCCCGGCATCATGGAAGCGGCCAACAGGGGAGCGGCGAGTGTCAACGGCAAGTCAGTTGGCCTGGGCATTGAATTGCCGCACGAGCATGGGCTCAATAAATACGTGAACCTCGGCATGGACTTCCGTTACTTCTTTGTGCGCAAGACCATGTTCGTCAAATACAGCTCGGGCGCCATCGTGTTTCCCGGCGGCTTTGGCACGCTCGACGAGATGTTCGAGGTGCTCACGCTGGTGCAAACGCACAAGGTCAAGCGCATGCCCCTCGTGCTGGTGGGCACAGAGTACTGGCAGGGCCTGTTCGACTGGCTCAACGGCCCGGTGATGGACGCCGGTATGATCAGCCCGCTCGATCCCGAGCTCGTGCACATCACCGACGACCTCAACGAAGCCGTCGACATCGCCCTGAGCGGGCTGATGTAGATCAATCGTGCCCACGCGACATGAATACGCATGGCAATCTGATGTTATTTAACACCAGATTGCCATTTATATTGGGTATACTGGTGTAAAAGACGAGGGCGAGGAGGTCGCAAATGTCTACAGCAACAGTTAAGCCTACGACGGTTCGAATCGAAGAGGGGCTCAAGGAGCAGGCGACTGAGTTCTTGGATTCGGTCGGCCTCAGCCTCAATTCCTATCTCAATCTTGCCGTTCGGCAGCTGGTAAATCAGCGAAAGATTCCTTTTGAGATTGTAGGAAGGGCGGAGGTGCCCAACGAGGCGACGAGGCGTGCCATGGTGATCGCCGAGGCTCATGAGTTGGGGATTTTGCCGGACGATAGCCCGTCATTCAATAACGCTGATGAGCTTATGTCATTCCTCGATGAGGAATAGCGATGTTCGAGATTAAAGTCGAGGCTCAATTTAAGGTGGACTACAAACGAACGATGCGCATGCATCCGCAGCTAAAAAGTGAGTTTAAAGCGGCGGTTGCAGAGCTTGTGGCTCATGGGTCACTTCCGGCGGAGTATGGCGCCCACGAGCTCTCAAACCCGGGCGGAAACTACAACGGCCACATCGATTTCCACCTATCCGATGGCTTGGTCGATGTGGTCGTTCTTTATCTTCCCCATAAGACTAACCCAATGATTAGGCTGGTGAGAATGGGCACTCATCAGGAGCTGTTTCAGGGTCCGCTGGGCTGATCGCCGATTTCCAAGTTGTGGTGGAATAGGGATTGATTGGCGGCTAATAAGCCAAAAACAGTCCCTATTCCACCGCAACTGATGTGGGCGTCCCTAGTGAGTTGGCTGGTAGCGGGGGCAGTAGCTGATGGCGATGGCGTCGATGCCTACATGGGTGGCGATGGTGCAGCCGATGGGGCCGGTGCCGGCGTCTACATAGTCTTGGCCTGCGAGCGCTTGGCTGACGAGCTCTTGCTCCTCGGCGGCGCCGGTCGTGAGCACGCGCACGCTTGAACCCGGATGCTCAGCCAAAAACGCGAGGCAGTCGGCCATGGTGTTGACGACGATGCGCTTGGCGCCGCGGCCCTTCTTGATGGCCTTGATCTCGCCCGATTTCCACTCCGGCGAAACGGCCAGGCGAATGTTGAGCATCTGCGTGAGCTGGCCGGCGAGCTTGGGCGCGCGGCCGTTCTTAACGAGGTTCTCGAGTGTGCGGGGAATCAGCAGCAGGTGGGCGTCGGGCAGCGTCGCGCGGATCTGCGCCTCGGTCTCGTCCAGGCTGCGGCCGTCCTCGCGCATGGCCAGCGCGTACTCCACCAGCAGGCCCTCGGCACCCGAGCCGGTGCGCGAGTCGATGCAGCGCACGTCGAGTTCGTGCGTTTCGGCCGTCAGGCTGGCGTTGGCATAGCAGGCGGACCACTCGCTGCACAGTGAGATAAAGATGGCGCTATCATGGCCGTCGGCGAGCACGCGGTCAAAGAGTGCCTTGAACTCGCCGGCGCTCGGCTGCGAGGTGTGCGGCAGTTGCTCGGAGCCGGCCATGCGCGCGACGTATTCCTCGGCGGTAATCTGCACCTGGTCGAGCAGGTCCTCGCCCTCGATAATCACATGCAGCGGAATCACGTAAATGCCGAGCTCTTGAGCGTGGGCGGGGGAGATGTCCGACGTGGAGTCGGTTATGATGGCAAAAGACATAATTGCACCTTTCGTTGGGGCGCTTGCGCGCCGCCTTCTGAGAGCAAAGTGCGACAAGTATAGTAGAGTCGTTCCACATTACTAGGTTCAATTGTTGAATAGTCAACAGTTTGAAGTGTCGGTGTGGAAATCGTCAACTGGGGAAGAGGAATGCCGATGGAGGCGTTGGAGATAGGCAAACGGCCGGTCGTGTTGTTCGATTTTGACGGCACGGTGGCAGATACGGGCCGGGCAGTGATGACCTCGACGCGCAAGACGCTGGCTGCGCGCGGGTTTTCGGAGGCGCAGATGGGTGATCTGCGCCGTATGATCGGGCCGCCCCTGTGGAAGAGCTTTCACGACTTTTACGGCTTTTCCCGCGAGGAGTCGCTTGTGGTGGCCGACGAGTACCGCGCCTTTTTTGATGAGCTGGGGCCGGAGGAGTACCCCGTGTTCGATGGGGTCCCCGAGCTGCTGGATGGGTTGGCCGCCCAGGGCAAGCGTATGGCCGTGGCGACGTCTCGCATGGAGGCGAAGTGCATCGATATGGTTCATGAGCTGGGGCTTTGCCAGTTCGAAGCTGTGGTTGGCATGAATCCGCCGCAGGGACGCGAGACCAAGGCCGATTCGGTTCGCGATGCCCTGGCGGCGCTCGGCGCGACGGCCGACGATGCCGTGATGATCGGCGATCGCTTTAACGATGTGGAGGGCGCGCACGCGATGGGCGTGCCGTGCATCGGCATCTATTCGGGCGCGGCAGCGCCGGGGGAGCACGAGGCCGCGGGCGCCGATGCGGTGGTGCACTCGGTGGCCGAGCTTGCTAAACTTTTCGCTATCTAATAGACATAATGTGAGGGGCGGGCGTACCCGTCGCTCATTGGTAAGGAGGTCGTTCATGAATCAGGTGGAGCAGAGCGTTGCCGAGTATGTCGACGAGGTCTGGGAGGATGTCGTTGCCGATATCGAACAACTGGTGAGCTATCCGTCCGTGGCCGTTGCTGCCGATGCGGAGCCCGGTGCGCCGTTTGGCCGCCCGGTCCGTGACGCGCTCGATTGCGCGCTCGGCATTGCGCAAAAGCTCGGCTATCAGACGAGCGACGACGGGGGCTATGTGGGAATCGCCGATATCCCGGGTCGCGGCGACAAGCAGCTCGCGACTATCTGCCACGTGGACGTGGTTCCCGCTGGCCCCGGTTGGAACACCGACCCGTTTGCGATGGAGCGCCGCGAGGGCTGGCTGCTCGGTCGCGGCGTGATTGACGACAAGGGTCCGGCGGTGCTGTCGCTCTACGCCGGCGCTTATCTGCTCAAGCACGGCATTACCCCGCGCTATGCTTTCCGCGCGCTGCTGGGCTGCGATGAGGAAGTGGGCATGTCCGACGTTCACCATTATCTGGAGAACCACGCAGACCCCGACTTTTTGTTTACGCCCGATGCCGAGTTCCCGGTCTGCAATGCCGAGAAGGGCCAGTTTGGGGCGACGTTCGTGAGCTCCAAGATCGACGGCGGGCGCATCGTGTCGTGGAGCGGCGCCGAGGCGAGCAATGCCATTCCGTCGCAGTCCATCTGCGAGCTCGCGATTGCCGCCGATGAGCTGCCGGCGCCGGTCGAGAACGCCGATCGCCTTGAGATCACGACACTCGATAACGGGCATGCGCAGATTTTTGCCCACGGCATTGGCGGTCATGCCTCGATGCCTGAGGGCACTATCAACGCTGTCGGCCTGATCGTGGCGTATCTGCGCGAGGTCGAGGACGCGTTTGGCGCCCGTGACAAGCGCCTGTTGACGCCCGCCGAGCACGAGTTTGTCAAGTTTTTGGCCTTTGTGCATGCGGACGCCTATGGCCGCGGCCTGGGTATCGATGCGACGAGTCCGGCGTTTGGCCCGCTTACCTGCAACGCTGGCGTCATCCGCGTGGCGGATGGCCATATCGAGCAGGTCATCGACGTGCGCTTCCCCGACAGCACGAGTGCCGATACCATCCGCGAGCAGCTCGATCCGCTCGTGGGCCGTTTCGGCGTGACGTGCCAGCTGGGTCGCGCGAAGGTGCCGTTCTCGGTCTCTGCCGATGATCCGGCCGTGAAGGCGCTTATCGATACCTATAACGAGTTCACCGGCAAGCATGCTGAACCCTTTGCCATGGGCGGCGGCACGTACGCGCGCAACTTTGCCCGCGCCGTCTCGTTTGGCCCCGAGGAGACCGGCCTGGAGCTGCCCTCGTGGGGCGGCCAGATGCACGGCCCCAACGAGTGCGCCAACGAGGAACAGCTCAAGCAGGCGCTCAAGATCTATATTGTTGCGATCCTCCGTTTGAATGAATTAGAGCTTTAAGGTCTCGCGGTTTCCCAATCTAAGTTGCGGTGGAATAGTTCCTAGAATGGGCCATTTGATGGCCAAGCAGGAACTATTTCACCGCAACTTTGTTTTTATTGGTGTAAAAGGCGGGTCATGCTTGGTGGCGGGTTTGTTATTCGTTTGTAAAGGCCGTGCTGCGCTTGCGGTAAGGGTCTATCAGATGCCCGTAAAAAACCGCAGTTGGCGCGGGCACTGCCCGATCGAGGCCGTATCTTTCCAAACAGCAAAGCGGGCAGGGTGCCCGCGAATCGCATGTATGAAAGGAAGATCATGCTCGATCAGGCTTATTCTCGTCGTCAGTTCCTCGGCCTCGCTGGTGGTCTTGCCAGCATCGTCGGTCTCGGTCTCGTTGGGTGCGGCGGCTCCGGCGCATCCGATGCCGCCGACAAGGGTAGCGCCGCTGCTGCCGAGTCCGTCTCCGGCGAGGTGACCTACGACGGTGCCTCTTCGTTCCAGGCTCTCGTCGAGGCCGCTGCCGAGAAGTTCATGGACGCCAACCCCGATGTCTCCGTCTCCGGCTCGGGTAACGGTTCGGGCAAGGGCCTGACCGCTGTCGCCGCCGGCACCGTCACCATCGGCAACTCCGACGTCTTCGCCGAGACCAAGCTTGAGGCCGATCAAGTCAAGAACCTCGTCGACCACGAGGTCGCCGTCGTGGGCATGGGCCCCGTCGTCTCCAAGAACGTCAAGGTCGACGACCTGTCCCTCGAGCAGCTCAAGGGTATCTTCTCCGGTCAGATTACCAACTGGAAGGAGGTCGGCGGCGACGACGCCACCATCGTCGTCCTCAACCGCAAGGCCGGCTCCGGTACCCGCGCCACCTTCGAGGCCGCCGTCTTTGGCGACGAGACCGTCGACTTTAAGGGCGACGCCGAGCTCGACAAGTCCGGCGACGTCCAGACTCAGATGGGCAGCACCGATAACGCCATCTCCTACCTCGACTTCTCGCACTTCGATGACTCCAAGTTCAACGCCATCAAGGTCGAGGGCGTCGAGCCCAAGAGCAAGAATGTCACTGATGACTCCTTCAAGATCTGGGCTACCGAGCACATGTACTGCTCCAAGGACGCCGACGAGGCCACCAAGGCCTTCCTGGAGTTCATGCTTTCCGACGACGTCCAGGGCAAGCTCGTCGAGGAGCAGGGCTTCATCCCCGTCTCTGCCATGAAGGTCGTCAAGGACGCCAGCGGCAAGGTCTCTGCTAAATAAGTAATCGCCCCGGAAAGGTTTGCAATGGCAAAACAGCTGCCAAAGCGCGACCTTGAGAACGTGGGCCTGGGCGTCACGGGCGCGTGCGTAGCGCTCGTGACGCTTGTCGTTGCCGCGCTCATCTTTATGGTCGCCCAAAAGGGCCTCTCGGCTTTTGTCAAGGACGGCGTCTCGGTCGTCGAGTTTTTCACCGGCACCAAGTGGGACCTGGCCAACACAGCCGAAAACGGCCTGCCCTATACCGGCGCCCTGCCCCTGATCGTCACCTCGTTTGCGGTCATGGTGCTCTCCACGCGTATCGCGCTGCCCATCGCCATCGGCTCTGCCATCTTTGCGGTCGAGATTAGCCCTAAGTTTGGCTCTAAGATCTTTCAGCCGCTCATTGAGCTTTTGACCGGCATCCCCTCGGTCGTCTTTGGCCTGATCGGTTTTCACGTGGTCGTCGGTCTTATGAAGAGCGTTTTCCACGTGAGCACGGGCCTGGGCATCTTGCCCGGCGCCATCGTGCTGGCCGTCATGATCCTGCCGACCATGACCACGCTTTCGGTCGATGGCCTGCGCGCCGTGCCCGACGGCTACCGCCAGGGCTCGCTCGCGCTGGGCTACACCCGCTGGCAGACCATCTGGCACGTGGTGCTCAAGTCCGCCATGCCGTCGCTCATGACCGCGGTTATCTTGGGCATGACCCGCGCCTTTGGCGAGACGCTCGCCGTGCGCATGGTCATCGGCGGTATTGAGGCCATGCCGACGTCGCTGCTGTCGCCGGCCTCGACCATCACCACCACGCTCACCACGTCCATGGCGGTCTATGCCGAGGGTTCGGCCCAGGACGATGTTCTGTGGGCGCTCGGTCTGCTGCTGATGGGTATGAGCCTCATCTTCATCCTGATCATCCACATTATCGGCCGCAAGGGGGCGAAGGCTCGTGGCTAGCACGCGCATCCATATCGACGAGGCGAGACTCGGGCGCGTCCAAAAGCAGGATCGCATCGCCACGGGCGTGCTGACGGCAATCATCGCCATCGTCATGCTCATCGTCGTCTCCATGGTGGCCTATATCCTGTTCGAGGGCATCTCGACGCTGTTCCAGCCGGGTTTTCTCACGCAGCCGTCGCGCGCCAACGGAACTCAGGGCGGCGTACTCTACCAGCTGTTCGACTCGTTCTATCTGCTGCTGATCACCCTGATCATCTCGGTGCCCATCAGCCTGGGCGGCGCGGTCTTTTTGGTTGAGTACGCGCCGGACGGTCCCATCCGCGACATCGCTTCCACCGCCATCGAGACGCTGTCCTCGCTGCCTTCCATCGTTGTCGGCATGTTCGGTTTCCTGGTGTTCTCGGTGCAGCTGGGCTGGAAGTACTCCATCATCTCCGGCGCCGTCGCGCTCACCATGTTCAACATTCCCATTCTGGTGCGCGTGATCCAGCAGGCGCTCGAGGACGTGCCGCAGGCCCAGCGCGATGCGTGCCTGGCCATGGGCCTTACCCGCTGGGAGGCCACGCTGCACATCCTGATCCCCGAGGCCATGCCTGCCATCGTGACCGGCATCGTGCTTTCGGCCGGCCGCGTGTTTGGCGAGGCCGCGGCACTGCTCTTTACCTCGGGCATGAGCTCGCCGGTGCGTTTGAACTTCTTGAGCTTTAACCTGTCGAGCCCCACCTGCGCTTGGAACGTGTTCCGCCCCGGTGAGTCGCTCGCCGTGCACATCTACAAGATTTACGGCGAGGGCAGCCCCGAGGCCCAGCAGATCGTTTGGGGCACCGCTGCACTGCTGATGATCTGCGTGCTGCTGTTTAACATAGTTGCCCGTATCGTGGGCAAGCAACTGGCAAGGAAGATGACGGCCGAATGAGCGAGATGAATGCAACGCCCGCAACCGAGGCGGCCACGTCCGAGACCCAGGACTTTCTGTCGAGTGTGGGGGAGAGCGAAAAACGCGTGCGCGTGAGCGGCAGGGCCGTGAGCGACGAGGTCGTGCTCTCCACCAAGGACGTCAACGTGTACTATGGCGACCACCATGCGCTGCGCGATACGTCGCTCGACTTTCACAAGGGCGAGATCACGGCGCTCATCGGGCCTTCGGGCTGCGGCAAGTCGACCTTCTTGCGTAGCCTCAACCTGATGAATCGCGAGATTCGCGGCTGCCGCGTGGAGGGCGAGATCAATTACCGCGGGCGCAACGTGAATACCAAGACCGAGAACACCTACGAGCTGCGTCGCTCCATTGGCATGGTGTTCCAACAGCCCAACCCGTTCCGCAAGTCCATTCGCGACAACATCACGTTTGCGCCTAAGCGCCACGGCATCACCGACCGTGACGAGCTCGACCGCATGGTCGAGGAGAGTCTGCGCGGCGCGGCGCTGTGGGACGAGGTCAAGGACAAGCTCGACAAGAGTGCCTACGCGCTTTCGGGCGGCCAGCAGCAGCGTCTGTGCATCGCGCGCACGCTGGCGCTCAACCCCGACGTGATCCTGTTTGACGAGCCCTGCTCGGCGCTCGACCCCATCTCGACGCTGGCGATCGAGGACCTTATGTCGTCAATCGTTGCCGACCGTGCCATCGTCATCGTGACGCACAACATGGAGCAGGCGTCGCGTGTGTCCAACCGCACGGCGTTCTTCTACATGGGCGATATGGTCGAGTACGACGAGACCGACGAGATTTTCCAACGGCCCAAGGATAAGCGGCTGAATGATTACCTCACCGGCATGTTCTCCTAGTCCGGGACATGCTTGAGGCCCGTGGCGGCTATGGTTGCCGCGGGACTGATTGGAGGGGCGGGTCATCTCTTGCGGGAGATGGCCCGCCTTTTTGTGTCGTGTGCGGCCCGCCTTTTCGCTGCTATTATGGACAACGTTGAATTTCTACGAAGGAGCAGGGCATATGGCGATTCTTTTGGGATGCGATTCCGTCAGCCTAGAGTTTCCCACCAAGCATATTTTCGATAGCGTGACGCTCGGCGTGGGCGAGGGCGACCGTATTGGTATTGTCGGTAAAAACGGCGACGGCAAGTCGACGCTGCTGAGCGTGCTCGCCGGCACGCTGGAGCCCGACGACGGCCGCGTGACGCATCGTCGCGGCACCACGATCGGCCTGCTCGGCCAAAAGGACCAGCTTGTCGACACCGACACCGTGCACCATGCCGTCGTGGGCGACACGCCCGAGTATGAGTGGGCGTCGAGCCCCCGCACGCGCCAGATCCTCGCCGGTCTCATTAGCGATGTGCCCTGGGAGGGCACGGTGGGCGAGCTTTCGGGTGGCCAGCGCCGCCGCGTGGACCTCGCGCGCCTGTTGATCGGCGACTACGACGTGCTCATGCTCGACGAGCCCACTAACCATCTGGACATGCGCACCATCAACTGGCTTGCACGCCATCTTAAGGCTCGCTGGCAGCGCGGCCAGGGTGCCATGCTCGTGGTCACGCACGACCGCTGGTTCTTGGACGAGGTCTGCACCAGCATGTGGGAGGTCCACGACGGCCAGGTCGATCCCTTCGAGGGCGGCTATTCGGCATACATCCTGCAGCGCGTGGAGCGCGACCGCATGGCCGCCGTTACCGAGGAGCGCCGTCGCAACATGGCGCGCAAGGAGCTCGCGTGGCTGAGCCGCGGTGCCCAGGCTCGTTCCACCAAGCCCAAGTTTCGCGTGGATGCCGCTCGTGAGCTGATCGCCGACGTGCCGCCCGTGCGTGACGAGCTGGAGCTCAAGCGCCTGGCCGTGAGCCGCTTGGGCAAGCAGGTTATCGATGTGGTCGACGTGGATGCCGGCTATGCCGATACCGACGGCGCGCCCAAGCAGGTGCTCACCGATGTGACCTGGCTCATTGGTGCGGGCGACCGCTATGGCCTTTTGGGCGAGAACGGCGCCGGTAAGTCGACGCTGCTCGACGTGATCCAGGGCAAGATTGAACCCACGCGCGGCCGCGTGAAGATTGGCCAGACAGTGCGCTTTGGCGTGCTGTCGCAGCAGCTCGAGGAGCTCAAGCCCTACATGGGCGACACGATCCGCGAGGTGCTCGGCAACTATAAGAAGTACTACGTCATCGACGGCAAGGAGACTTCGCCCGAGAAGCTCTGCGAACGTCTGGGCTTTACGACGCAGCAGCTCTGGAGCCGCATCGGCGATCTTTCGGGCGGCCAGCGCCGTCGCCTGTCGCTGTTGCTGACGATTCTGGACGAGCCCAACGTGCTCATCCTGGACGAGCCGGGCAACGACCTGGATACCGACATGCTCGCGATTGTCGAGGACCTGCTGGACGGCTGGCCCGGCACGCTGATCCTGGTGACGCACGACCGCTTTTTGATGGAGCGCGTGACCGACCAGCAGTGGGCGCTGCTCGACGGCCACCTGACGCATATGCCCGGTGGCGTGGACCAGTACCTGCGCCTGTGCAACGCTACCGCCGAGGGCGAGCCCGTGGGCGCGCCGAGCGCCAAGACCGGCACGTTCGACACCGGTGCCGCGGCAGCTGCGGCCGAAAAGCCCAAGTCGAGCGGTCAGCCCAACGGCCTGTCCAACGCCGAGCGCCAGAAGCTCCGCCGCGAGGTGAGTTCGCTCGAGCGCAAGATGGAGACGCAGCGCACCCGCGTTGAGGAGGCCGAGGCAGCAATGGCCCAAGTCGATCCCACCAACTACACGGCGCTCGGCGAGCAGCAGGCAAAGATCGACGAGGCTCACGCTGCCATGGACGAGCTGGAGATGGCGTGGCTCGAGGCGAGCGAAAAGCTCGAGGGCGAGGAGTAGGCGAGAATGATCAAAGCCGCATTTTTCGATATCGACGGCACGCTGCTGAGCTTTAAGACCCACCGGATTCCGGCGTCGGCGCAGCAGGTGCTCGACAGCTTTCACGAGCAGGGGATTGCGTGCGTGATCGCCACGGGCCGTCCGACCTACCAGATGCCGGACTGGCTGTTCGACCTGGGCTGGGATGCGTACATTACGCTTTCGGGCCAGCACTGCTTTGATGCCGAGGGGGTTTACCGCAGCTGCCCGATCGATTCGGACGACGTCGCGGTGATTGTGGACCAGGTGGCGCAGGGGCGCTACGACTCGCTGTGCATGCAGGGCGAGAACTCGTTTGTGAACCGCCTGTCCGAGCGCGTGGTGACGGCTGGCAGCAACGCGGGAATCGTCTACCACGAGGAGCCGTTTGAGCACGCCTTTGACGCACCGGTCTACCAGTTTTGCGCCTTTGTGGACCCGGTCGACGAGCATATCGTGACCGACGCCGTGTCGCATTCGCTCACCACGCGCTGGTGCGACCTATTCTGCGACATTATTCCCGCTAACGGCGGCAAGGACCTGGGCGTGGCGGCGACGCTCGAGCGGCTTGGTATCGACGCGAGCGAGGCGATTGCCTTTGGCGACGGCGAGAACGACCTGTCGATGTTTGCCGCCGTGGGCACGAGCGTGGCCATGGGCAACGCGCAGGACACGGTGAAGGCTGCGGCGACCTATGTGACGACCGCCGTGGACGACGACGGCATCTACAACGCCGCGAAGTACTTTGGACTGCTATAGCTGCGGCTCGGCACTTGGGGACACTCCTTGCGGGGCGTGTTCCCATTTTGTTTTCGTCCCGCTCGTTTTGTGAAACACGGCTAACTTTTAGGCAAAGTAGTAAGACATGGGCAACTTTTGCGGTAAAGTAAGCCGTGGAAAGTATCCAAAGGCTAACTAGCAATCATCGCGAAAGGCGGCCCATGGCCCTACGTGAATCCGGAGAAGACTATCTCGAATCGATCTACGTTCTGTCGGAACGCCAGGGCATCGTGCGCTCGATCGACGTTGCGGAGTACCTCGGCGTAACCAAGGCGAGCGTTTCCAAGGCCATGGCGACGCTGGAAAGCAACGGCTATGTCGAAATGGGCAAGCGCGACGTTCATCTGACGGAGCGTGGTCTGGAGGTCGCTCGCCAAATGTGGGAGCGTCACTGCTTTTTCGTGGGGCTGCTGGAGGATGCGGGTGTTTCGGCTGAGGTCGCGTCGCAAGAGGGCTGCCACATGGAGCACTGCCTGAGCGAGGAAAGCTTCGAGAAACTGAGGGCGATGCTGAACCGGGGCGAGGCGACGGGCCAAGCGGCGGAATCCTAACGAACCCCCAGTAGCGCGGAGTTCGCGCAAAGCGCGAACCAGCGACCGGGACCAGCGGTCCTTTCGGCCAAGTCCATTTCAGCAAAGGAACCCCGCCAGCAAGCGATGCCCAAGAACTGCCACCTACGTCACCGCAGGCCGGGGCCGGGTTTGGTTTTGAAAACACTCCACAGCGCGAGGCCCGCCTTTCCGTTGCTCCGCAGGAGCAGGAAAGACGGGCCTCATGCGCGAGGACGTTTTCAAAACCAAGCCCGGTCCCGGCCGGACAGCCCACGAACGCTACAGGTTCTTGACACCCATCGCGCGCATGGCATTCAGGATGGCGATAATCGCCACGCCCACGTCGCCGAACACAGCAAGCCACATGTTGGCGATGCCCAGTGCCGCAAGCACCAGAATCAGCAACTTAATGCCCAGCGCAAAGATGATGTTCTGCCAAACAATCGACATGGTCTTGCGCGCCACGCGGATCGCGCGGGAGATGTTGGACGGCTTGTCATCCATGAGCACGACGTCCGCCGCCTCAATTGCGGCGTCCGAGCCCATAGCGCCCATGGCGATGCCAACGTCTGCGCGGGTAAGCACGGGTGCGTCGTTGATACCGTCGCCTACAAAGGCGAGCTTGCCCTTGCCCGATTCTGCTGCAAGCAGCGCCTCGACACGCTCGACCTTATCACCCGGTAACAGCTGCGCGTGGAACTCGTCGAGACCGAGTTGCTTGGCTACAGACGCCGCAACCTCCTCACGGTCGCCCGTGAGCATGACGGTGCGCTTGACGCCGGCGGCGTGCAGGTCGCGAATCGTTTGCTCGGCATCGGTCTTTATGGTGTCGGCAATTACGATGTGGCCGGCGTACGTATCATCGACCAGCACGTGGAGGATGGTGCCGACGATCTCGCAATTGGGCGCTTCGATACCGGCCACAGCAAGCATCTTGGCATTGCCGACGATGACGCGCTTGCCGTCGATAATCGCCGTCACGCCATGGCCCGCGTCATTGGTGGAGTCGCTTACGCGTTTGGGATCGAGCTCGCCCTGGAAGGCGGTGCGTACCGACTGCGCGATGGGATGGTCGGAGAATGACTCGGCAAGGGCCGCGACTTCGAGCAGCGACTGCTCGGTATAGTCTGCCTCGGGGTGTACCGCCACGACCGAAAACGTGCCGTTGGTGAGCGTGCCGGTCTTGTCAAAGACGACGGTGTCCACATCCGCGAGCGTCTCGAGGTAGTTAGAGCCCTTGATGAGGACGCCCAGCTTGGATGCGCCACCGATGCCGCCAAAAAAGCTGAGCGGCACGCTGATCACGAGCGCGCATGGGCAACTGACGACGAGGAAGGTCAGGCCGCGCAGGATCCAGTCGGACCAGGCGCCGGTGACCAAGCCACCGCCGAGCGCGAGTACCGCGGCCGCGCCGGTGACAGCGGGCGTGTAGACGCGGGCGAAGCGCGTGATGAAGTTCTCGGTGCGTGCCTTCTTCTCACTAGCGTTTTCTACGAGCTCCAGGACGCGCGCGACGGTGGACTCGCCAAAGGGCTTGGTGGTGCGCACGTGGAGGAGACCCGTCATGTTGATGCAGCCGCTGATGATATCGTCTCCAGTTTTGGCCGGGCGGGGGACCGACTCTCCGGTAAGGGCGGCGGTATCGAGCTGTGTCTCGCCCTCGACGATGACGCCGTCGATAGGCACGCGCTCACCGGGCTTGACCACGATCACGGTGCCGACGGCGATGTCATCGGGGAAGACCTGCTCGAGTGTGCCGTCGGGCTGCTCGACGTTAGCGTAGTCGGGCGCGATGTCCATCATGGCACTGATCGACTTGCGGCTCTTGCCCACGGCGTACGCCTGAAACAGCTCGCCGACCTGGTAGAACAGCATGACGGCGGCGCCTTCGGCCATGTGCGGGTCGGTATCGGGGAAGAGCACCATGGCAAACGCGCCGATGGTCGCGACGGCCATGAGGAAGCTCTCGTCGAAGGCCTTGCCGCGGCGGATGTTATTGAATGCCTTTTGCAGTACGTCGTAGCCGGCAATCAAAAACGGCACGAGGAACAGCACAAAGCTGGCGTAGATGTCGCCCGGGGTGCCGAATGCGGCGGTAAGGGTGCCGAACTCATCGAGGGCGTACACCACGGCAAAAATGCCCAGCGCTACCAGGATGCGGTTGCGCTTATGCTCGAGTGATTCTTTTTTCTTGCGCTTCTTCTTTTTCTTTTTGGGGTCGGCGGTGGCCATGACTCGTATCCTCCCATTTGAATGTATGAACATTCGCTCATATAATTTCGCGAGCAAAGGCCGCAGCAAGCGCGGCCTTGCAGGTTGGCGTAAACCTGGGCTAGAGAATAATCTCGCAGTCCGGCTCGGCGTCGGCGGTGAACTCCACAACGCGGTCGAGGACCTCGTCGAACTCGGCGTCATCGGCCTCGAGCGTCAACTTCTGGGTCATAAAGTTGACGGACACGGATTTGACGCCCTCGAGCTTGGCCAGCTCGTCCTGAAGCTCGCGCGCACAGTTGGCGCAGTCGATCTCATCGAGCTTAAACTGCTTTTTCATGGTGGGTTCCTTTCCCTGTATTTGCGGCTTGGGTGCAGGCCGCGCTGGTACCGTGGTTGGCTGCTATTCGCAGATGTGGCTCATGCCCTGGTTGAGCATGGTGTAGACGTGGTCGTCGGCGAGCGAGTAGAGGATATTGCGCCCGTCGCGCCGGAATTTAACCAGGTGCGACTGCTTGAGTGTGCGCAGCTGGTGCGATACTGCCGACTGCGAGGTTTCGGTCGCTTCGGCGATGTCTGCCACGCAGAGCTCGCGGCCCATGAGGGCGTAAAGGATCTTGATACGCGTGGTGTCGCTGAAGACCTTGAACAGGTCGGCGAGGTCGTAGAGAAGTTCCTCGTCGGGAAGGTCCTCGGGCGAGCAGGTGGTGGGGATCGCGGGTTCGGTGGCCTCGATGTCGGGTTTCGTTTCATCAACGCGGATGCTCATTGCAATATCCTTTCATATGAACATGCGCTCATATAACTTGCTTTCGATTATATGAGTGTATGTTCATATGTCAATACAATTTGCGTTAATTTCGATGACTGCTTGCCGCTTCTGCGATTTTCTGTGGGTTGGGAGACATCGACGCAATGCTCGCCAACATATTTCGAGATGTTCGGCTAGCATGCTAAGAAAGCCACCTTGAGAAGCATTAGAACTGTTCATATTTGTACTTTATCGTGTCAAATACCGCGAGAATCAGTTCTTCCTCTACGGGAGTTTCTGCAGAATCAGTTTTATCTAAAGTTATATTGAGCATTGCTGCAGCCAATCTGGCACATCGGTGGCCGAATAAGTCGAAAAATGTAGGTGGACATCCGCAGAGATCGCCTTTAGAAGAGCGAATTCTCAATTAGATCAATAATCGTGTCGTCTTCCGTGCGGTTTTCATCGATTTTTGCGAACATGTCGCATTCCCAAGCCCCATTGATTTCCTCAGCAAGGGCCCCGACGTGTTGCATGTCGTCGGGTTCGGGCACATCGTTGATGCTCGGGTCATCAGCTTGCGGATATTGGCTTGCAATTTCGCGCTTGGCGGCCTCTTCTTCTTTGAGTGTCTCCAGGACGCGGCGACCGTATTCGAAGTAGCGCCGCAAGACAAATTGACGAAGAGTTTCTTGCAGGATGGCGAAGTTATCCGGGAGTCGACCGGGCCATATCTTCTCGCGAATGCGAATCGCTTCCATGACCCGTTTAAAAGCGGACTGCTTGAAAAACGAATGACGATTAACCGTGATAACGGCATATCCCATGTTTCGCAGCGTGTTTCGGCGCTCCTCGTCAATTGATTGCTGCTCGGGTTCGTCGTGGTAAAAACCGTTGTATTCGATATCGGTCATCGAATTTTCGAGCAGCGCGTCGAGGTAGAAAACCGTCCGTCGCGTTAGGGCGGCGTATCTTTTGGGGACTGGGATCGGATAATCCGTTTTGATAGCGCGTATGGCTAAGCCACCCATTGACTTGGGCATTGTCAGCATCATGACAAACGCCGTTTCGAGTGGGGAGCGACAGCCTTCGTGTACATAAGAAAGTGCCTTAAGTGCTTTATTAGATCCACGATACCCCGGTGCCTCTGAAAAGAAGGCTCTGAGCTCTTCAACGCTGGTTAGGGCTGGGCGCTCGCGATATTGAGTTTCGTCGGACGTTCCAAGCGCGTAGGAGCCGCAGATTTCAAAGTAATACTCAACGAGCTCCGAAAGGTTGAGGTCGGCTGTTGCTTCTAACGCGCACAGCTTGATATCGACGATGTAGACGTTCGGCTCGAGTTCTAGGTAGCTTTCTGCATCAAACGTATAGCGCGTGCAGTGGCAGATGCAGCCCTTGCGGTGCCTTTTGGCATTATTGGAAAACGTCAGCACATGGATACGTTCAGAATCGACATTCTTTCTGTTGAGCCATGCTCGTGCCGCTTCCAGGTCGGACGTGGTCGGCGCAGACACCCTGATCTTTTCCATAGGTATGGGACCGGTCGCGTAGCTTGCGAGCGAGTTGGCTGTTTGGTATACAGCGCGTGCCGTGGTATGTGACAGAATGATTCCCATACGCGCATGATGGCATAGCGGACGCCGCATACGCCCGAAACTTCGGGCAACGGTATTGGGGCGCGGCTTATCTTCTGCGAACGGTGGGCTTTTGAGCTGTCGTATTGAGGGAGCAGCTTTGGCTGGGGAGGTTTCTGCCGGCTGCCCCTTTTTGATGAACTTTAGTTGCGGATTCGTAGCTTCTAAGCGTTTTTGCCGACCGCTCAGATGCCTCACCAACATAATTTGAGTTATTCGGCCTTATCCTATACAAATGGTGCGATCGCAACGTCCTATTCGAATTGATTCAGGTAGATTTATGGGCTTGGTTGCGAAATTAAGGCGATTTTAGCTTCGATTGCGGTTCAAGGGGCCTTGACTAGTGGTTCAGCTGGCCGAACAACTCGAAAAATGTAGGTGGGCCAACCTGCCGACTATGTGAAGCACGCGTATTTGCTCGTTTTGATGAAAACTAGGGTGCAGCCATAAGGCTGCGCCCTAGTTTACTGCGTGTCGGTGTGCCCAGACGGATTGCGCTGTGCCTGGCAGGCGCTCCCGCAGATGGATCGGTTATTTCGCGAATAGGTTCTTGAGGTTGAACTCGGCCTGAACCGTGCGGAGCATGAGGTCGGTGTCGTCGAGGCCCAGGTGCTGCTCGTTGGCGTCGGCGGCGAGGGTTCCACGGCGGCGCGCCCAGTTCTCGAGTGCGGCGGGCGCGGATTCGCGGGGGAGCGAGCGGACGTCGGCATCCAGGCTGCGGCAGATCTGGCGCGAGTCGATGACGATGATCTTGCCGGCGCGGCGTGCCTCGGCGTAACCGTCCAGGTGGATCTTGAACCAACTGTCCTCAAAGGCGGCGTTGTGCGCCATGTACGGGTACTTCTTCATAAGCTTGAGCAGCTGCTTCTGCAGTTCCTTGTTCTCGCGGAATGGCTTTTTGCCGTCGATGTCGTCCCAGGTGATGTGGTGGATATTCGACAACGGCACATCCTCGCCGCGGTAGATGTCGGGCAAACCGCAGTAGTGCGCCTCGGCGTCGTGCGGGACGGCGTCGCTGGTGAGCTCCATGATTTCCCAACCCACATTGATGATATAACCGCGCTCGGGTGCACGGCCGGTGGTCTCGATGTCGATACCGAGCACGGTGCCCTGGATGGGCTTGCGGGCGTAGGCCACGCCGAGCGCGTCGCGGTCGCCGCGGATCTCGCGCATGACCGACGCGGCGGTGCGCTTTTGCATCTTGCCGATGGCGGCGCAGGTGTCGGCATCGGACAGGCCGCGCGAAAGCGTCGCGGGCGTCACGTTGCGCAGGCGCGCCTCGCCAATCTGGTCGCACAGGTCGCGGTTGCGGTCAGCCAGGTCGCGCACGGTGGCAAAGTCGAAGCTGGGGTCGCCCTCGGCGGTAAAGTACTCGGTTTCGAGCACCTTAAGGGCCTCCTCGCCCTTCTGGCGCTCGGACTCCATGGCGCCGTGATCGCCATAGATAAACATGGGAATAAACGGCTGGCGCTCGTATTCGAGTGCTTGTGAAACGTTCATATAACTGCTCCTTGGACGGGCCGTGTCGCGCGGCTCGGTGGCATTGAGTTATGGCGAGATGATAGTTTACCATGGGCAACTATTGGCATCGCGCCTAGGACAACTACAATACCCTAGTTGACCGCTAGGACTTTTACAATGCTGCCGAAAGACATGAAAGGTTCCATCCGTCATGGATTTGCTGATTGATATTCTGCTCGACGCCGGCAAGGACACGCTCTCGCTGGCGCCGTTTTTGTTGGTGACGTATCTTGCTCTCGAGACACTTGAGCACGTTGCGGGCGACCGCGTCAACGGCGCTATCAAGCGCGCCGGCGCTGCGGGTCCCGTGGCTGGCTCGCTGCTGGGCATTGTGCCGCAGTGCGGATTTTCGGCCATGGCAGCAACGCTGTACGCCGGCCGTGTCGTGACGCTGGGCACGCTGGTCGCCGTGTTCCTCTCGACCTCCGATGAGATGCTGCCGCTGTTGCTCGCCGAGCAGGTGCCCGTGCAGACCATGGCGATGCTTTTGGCTTCGAAGGCACTGATCGCGCTGGTCACGGGCTTTATCGTGGACGCGGCTATCCGCGGCCTTCGTCGTAATTCCCGCGCGCATGCGGCGATTCGCCGTACCGTGCTGGGGACCGCTGCCAATCCGGCTCATGTGAACTGCGCGCACGACGACCATACCGGGGGCGACATCATTGATGAAGTGGCCGAGGCGGGCGTGAGCGCCGACCACATCCACGAGTTGTGCGAGCGCGACCATTGCGGTTGCGATGATGATGAAGATGAACACGAGCGCGACCACGGACACAGCCATGACCACGGTCACGCAGGCGAGCATGAGCACCACCACGGCCATGGGCACGACCACGGTCACTCCCACGAAGGTGCGCCCGTCCTGTCGATTATCCGCAGCGCGATCTCGCACACCGTGCAGGTTTCGGTTTTTATTTTCCTGGTGACGCTGATTCTAGTTGCCGTGCTCGAGACCTTCGGAGAGTCCGCGATCGAGCAGTTCCTGCGTGGCAACGAGACGCTCGCCGTCTTGGGCTCGGCACTCGTCGGCCTGATCCCCAACTGCTCGGCCAGCGTGGTCATTACGCAGCTGTACCTGGAGGGCGCGCTACAGCTGGCGCCGATGCTCGCCGGCACGCTCATTTCCGCCGGCGTGGGCTATCTTGTCCTGTTCCGCACCAACCGCAGCGCTCGTGAAAACGCCGTGTTCCTGGTCATGATGTACGTCATCGGCGCCGGCTGGGGCCTTATCCTATCCGCCTTCGGCCTCTAAGTAGGCCTAAAAAATGGGCTTCAAATAGCCATGCTCGGCGCCTGCGCAATGCGGCGACGCATGGCATTTTGAAGCCCGTTTTTGTTGAGCCATGGATTCCGAGCGCTCACACCGCGCAAAACAAAAAGGTAGATTTCCGGGCATGTCCCGAAAATCTACCTTGGTTAGCGCAGCAGCTCGGTGAGGTTGCGCTTAAAGCGGGCCCGGTCTTCGCTGGTAAATGCCGCCGGACCGCGAGTGCGACCGCCGGCGCGGCGCACCTTCTTTTCCTCGTGGCGAATAAACAGTTGCATGTCGATGGTCGCCTTATCGTAGACGCGCCCGCGCACGCCGATGGCGGCGGCATCGCGCCCGAGCACCATGCTCGCCAAGCCAATGTCCTGCGTCACGACTACATCGCCCGCCTGCAGGCGTTCGACAATGGCAAAGTCGGCGCTGTCGGCGCCCACGCTCACATCGAGCGTCGTGACCCAAAATCCGCGTCGCGCATGCTCGACGTCGCGCGGATCGTCGCGGCGAATGTGGCGTTCCAGGTTCTGTGTGCTGTTGCCGGCGATAACGACGGCGACGCCCGCCCGCCGCGCGCAGTCAATCGACTCGCGCGTGACCGGGCAGGCGTCTGCATCAATAAAGAGCGTTCGCGGCATCTAGTGCACCAGTTTGCCAAATTGAATAGCGCGAACAATCAGCGTTACGCCAAACACCAGTAGTGCGGCGCCGCTAAAGATGACGAGCATCTTGGCCGACCACAGCGGATAGATAAACACGAACATGCCGGCGATGATGGAGAGCGCGCCGCTCAGGATGGCGAGGGCACGGTTGGACGAAAGCTCGGACTCCAGAATGGACATGACACCTTCGACGATCCAGCCAAAGCCGGCCACGATAACCACCATCGTGGTGAGCGTCGCGGTCGAGAAGGCCTGGTTGCGCAGGATTATGACGCCGCCCAAGATAATGAGTAGGTTGGAGATGATGCTCGTCACGCGCCAGCCGGTGGGCAGCAGTGGCTCGAAAACAGCGGTAAACAGCCTGATCGCGGCCGTGATCACAAAGTAGAAGCCCAAGACGGTCGTTAGGAAGACGAGGGACTTGGCGGGCGCAAACAGCAGTGCGATGCCGGCGACGAGCGCCAAGACGCCCGTGATGGCGTAAATCCAGCGCACGGCCTTGACGGCCTTGCCTGCCATGCTTTTCTCGTCAAATCCAAACTGGCTCGATTTTTGGTCATCGTTCTTAAAGATGCCCATAATGTCTCCTTTCCGTGCGGCGTAAGCCTTGATCGTTACAACCAGTATCGCCTAAAGGCGCTGGCGTATGGGTCGGGGAGGGCGAAACGTAACCCAAAGGCCCCGAATTGCTTCCGTTGTTCCCCACGTCGCGATTTTCTATTCAACAGGTGTAGAACATTGCAGCCCTGTTCGTTATTGCCTACGTTTTAGGTTAGATTTTCCTAAGAACAATTGCCCGAAATTGGGGGTCCCTATGAACGAAACAGTTCCCGCAGCGCCGGTAAGCGCCGAGTCGATGGCAAAGCAGGGTTGCGAAAAGCTTGGCCTGGACACGTTTGACACGCTGGTCCGCCGCGCCCGCACGTGCCGCCGATTTGACGAGTCCATGCGCGTACCGCGCGAGTTTTTGCTCGAGCTGGCGGAGCTGGCACACCTGGCCCCTTGCGGCGCCAACGCTCAGCGCCTGCGCTTTCATGTGGTGAGCGGTGCAGAGGACTGCGCGCGCGTATTTGATGAGCTCGCGTGGGCCGGCGCGCTTAAGGACTGGCCGGGTCCCGATGAGGGCGAGCGCCCGACCGGCTACATCGCGATTCTTGCCGAGCGCGCTGTTCCGGGTAAGCCCGCCGCGCCCATCACCGAGGTCGACACCGGCATTGCTGCCCAGACGATGATGCTCGCCGCTCGCAGCGCCACGCCCGAGGTGGCAGCCTGCATGTTCAAGGCCTTTACGCCCCACGCGATCGATGCCATGGGGCTCGATAACGACAAGTATGAGCTCAAGCTGATTATGGCGTTTGGCGTTCCGGCCGAGACGCAGGTGATCGACGCGATCGACTCCAACCCGGATGGCTCTATCAATTACTGGCGCGATGAAGCACAGATGCATCACGTGCCCAAGCGTCCGCTTGCTGACGTACTGGTGTAGCTGAGCGTCACCGCGGTGTGATCCGGCGGTAAACCACCACAAAGGTACCTGTCCCCTTTGCGGTGGTGCGAGGGGAGGACGTGTGGCAGATTTGTATTTGGTGCGGCATGGGCAGACTGAGCTCAATGTGCAGAACATTTTGCAGGGTGGGCACGATTCGCCGCTTACGGCGCGCGGGCGCGAGCAGGCGCTGGCGACGCGCGCGGCGTTTGAGGCGCGTGGCGTGACCTTTGACCGTGTGTATTCCTCGCCGTTGGGCCGGGCGCGGCATACGGCTGAGCTAATTGCTGGTGAGGGCCGCTCGATAGAGCTGGTCGATGACCTGCGCGAGTGGCATTTGGGCTCGCTGGAGGGTACATCAAATCGCGAGATGCCGCCGCAGCCCTGGGGTGATTATCCGGTGGCCTTTGGTGGCGAGTCTGAAGGCGAGCTCCAGTCGCGCATGGTCGCGGCGCTGTCCCACATCATGGCCAGGCCGCAGCACGACTGTGTGCTGGCAGTCTCCCACGGCTCTTCCTGCCAGGAGTTTCTTGAGTATGTGACTGGCAGGGGAGAGCTACCCGACAACGGTGCCGTGCTTCATTTTGGCTATTGCGACGGTGCGTTTTCGCTCCTTGATTGGTAACGAACGAAAGGACCCCTATGAATAAAGACCTGTATCTGGTTCGTCATGGGCAGACAATATTCAACCTTAAGCGCATTATTCAGGGTTGGAGTGACTCGCCGCTCACGCAGCTGGGATGCGACCAGGCGGCGCGTGCCGGCATGTTCTTACGTGCGCGCGGCATTGAACCCGATCATGCCTACACCTCCACACTTCATCGCACCGAGCAGACTATCGCCAACCTGTGGCCGGGCTTGGCGTACGAGCGCCTGGACGGTCTGCGTGAGTGGTTCTTTGGCGACTTTGAGGCCGAGCGCGTGATGCTTATGCCCGAGCGCCCGTGGCGAGATTTCTATCGTCAGTTTGGCGGCGAGGGCCAGATGCAGGTGCGCGAGCGCATGGCGGCGACGATAACCGATCTTATGCGACGTCCGGACCACGAGTGCGTGCTCGCGGTGAGCCACGGTTCGGCTATCAAGGAGTTTTTGGACCACGTGCGGGGCGCGGCGGCCGACGAGCGCGAACGCGTGCCGGGCAACTGCTCAGTGCTGCATTTTGCGTTTGACGATGCGGCCGATACGTTTGAACTGGTCGAAGTCTTTACGCAGGAAGACTACGCGCGCGAGCTGGGGCTTGAACCGCTCGTGGCTACTGCGGGTCCGCAGCGCGGATAACGCGAGCGCGGCGGCACGGGTCGTCGGCATAGCTTCTCGACGCAAAAGGGGCGGAGATGCATGTACCTGCTGCATCTCCGCCCCCTGTTTGTTGGGCTGCCGATTTTTGTGCTGGACGGTCTGGTCTTGCTAGAACCGCGCGACCTGGTGCGTGAGCAGACCCGTCGGAACCTGCGCCGCGCCGCCGCTGACCTGCGCGGCGGGGAAGAGCGCAGCTACGGCAAAGTTGAACGGCTCTTTGCCCGTGTAGGTGCCGGCGGCACGTGCATCGTCGGCCAGGAGCTGTGATGCCTCGACTAGTGCGACAGCGTAGGCAGGGTCGTCGGCCAGTGCCGGCTCCGGCGCCTGGTCGAGCATGGCGCGGATGGCCCCGACGGCGTCCTCGCGCTTGACCTCCCACACGCGGTGCGTAATGCCGGCGGGGTCGGTGACGGCATAGAGTGAAGCGCCCTCTTTTGCGGCGCCGAGGATGATATCCATGACGGGAGAGGCTTCGTAGACAAGCGTTACGGGACGGGGCTGTACCTTGAGGTCGGCGATTGCGCGCGCAGCGGCGGTCGTATCGGCGGCAACCGCGTCGCCGCCCGCCAGCGCACCAACCGGGCAGATCGCCACGACACCCGTCACACGTCCCGGCTCGCCCGAGCATTCGTACACGTAATACGCCGCACCCGGGTCCTTGAGCATCAGACCATCGGCAAGGGCTCCGCGCAGAGCATCGTTGCCGCTCAGGATGCTGCCCATTGCAGGCAGCGCCTCGAGCACGCGGTCCTGAGCCGGGCGGATGCAGGGAAACGGAAGTGCTTTCATGGGCGGTCCTAACGCACGAGTCGGTTTGTTCGCGGCTTATTATGCCCCAACTTGGCCGCTCGCGTCCCAGAGCACGTTATCGGCGAGCGCGATTAGCACCTGCTGACAACGAACGATATCGGCGTGGGGCACATATTCGTTGGGCTTGTGCGCGAGCGCGAGCGACCCGGGACCGTAGCTCATGCAATTGCGGTTACCTGTCTTGCCGGCAATGACGGCGGTGTCGGTGTAGCCGGTAAAGAAGCCGACGGTCGTGTCCGCGTCCGTCACGTCATCGGCGGCACGCTTGAGCGCTGCTAGAAGGGGAGAGTTCGGGTCGCGCTCGATGGCGGGGCGGTCGCCCGTCACGGTGTAGCTGCCATGGCAACCGGGGACCGCGGCTTCGGCGCCGGCGATGGCCAGCTCTACCATGCGCTTCGCGGCGGCCGTATCGGTCGGAGGCGTCAGACGCATGTCGACCCAGACTTTGGCGCGGTCGGGCACGACATAGGGGCGATATCCGCCCTCGATTTGGCCAAACGTGATGGTCGAAGGCCCCAGCTCATCGTGCGCGGGCAGCGCCATAAACGCGCGACGGAGCGAACACACGACCTCGGCCATGGCAGCGACGGCATCCGCGCCCTTCCAGGGCTGGCTCGCATGCGCCGTCACGCCAGTCATTTCAATCTCGAACCACGTACGCCCCTTGTGCGCCACCTGGATCTGTCCGTCGGTGGGCTCGGTGTCCAGCACCCATTCACGCGAGCCGACCCAGCCAGCATCGATCGTGGCCTCTGAGCCGCGCATAAAGTCCTCCTCGTCGACCGAGCAAATGAGTGAGAAGCCACGGCGGGGCAGCTTGCCTTCTGCCGCCACGCGCTCGAGCGTATGGACCAGTGCGGCAATGGCGCAGGCCAGGCCACCCTTCATATCGCAGGCACCGCGGCCATAGAGTTTATCGTTGCGCACGATCGCTCCGAGCGGCGGAATGTCCGCGTCCCAGCCATCGCCCAGTGTAACGGTATCCATATGGCAGATATAGACGAGCCGTGGCTCGTCGCTCAGTCCCGGCACGGTGACCATAAGGTTGCGGCGCCCGGGCAGCACCTCGAGTTCCTCAACCTGCACGGCATCGAGTACCGGATGGCTCAGCTGCGCCAACCGTTCCTCAACCAACGCTTTGATATAGCGTTCAATCTCGCCCTCATACGCACCTGGGTCGGAACTGTCGATCCGCACGAGCCCTTGCGTAAGCCACCAGGCAAAATCTGTATCAACCATAGGCACCTCACAGATAGTTAGGTCAACATACAAATTGTATGCCAAGAAGCGGCTCGGTGCATTTAATGGAGCGCTCACAAAAACGGGGGCGCCTCTCGTGCGAAAGGCACCCCCGCGGGCATTCAATGTCAGTGACGGGCAGGCCACATGGGGAGCTGCCCGTCAGGTCAGTCGGCGCTACTTGATCACGCGCACGCGATACATCGACGGAATCTGCTTGAGCGCCTCGATGGTGCTGCTGTCTAGGTGTTCGTCGGTGTCGAACATGGTGTAGGCGTTCTCGCCGGCGGACTCGTTGGTCATACGCTGCACGTTGGCGTTGTCCTTGGCCAGGATGGCCGTGATCTGGCCGATCATGTTGGGCACGTTGGCATGCAGGCAGGCAATGCGGCTTGCAGCGCGCGCCTTGCCCATGCTGCAGGCGGGGTAGTTGACGCTGTGTGCGATGTTGCCGTTCTCCAGGTAATCCTTGAGCTCGCTGATGGCCATGTCGGCGCAGTTGGCCTCGGCCTCGCCGGTGCCGGCGCCCGAGTGCGTGGTGATAAACGTATTGGGCATCTTGACCGTCTTGGGCGTGGCGAAGTCGCAGCTAAACCAGCTGAGCTTGCCCTCGCGCAGGGCGGCGTCGACGGCGTCCTCGTCAATGATGGTTTCGCGCGCGTAGTTGATGAGCACGGCGTCCGGTGCCAGCAGGTTAATCTGCTCGGTGCTGATCATGCCGACGGTGTCGGCCTTGCTGGGCACGTGCACCGTGAGGTAATCACAGCCGCGGCAGAGATCTTCGAGCGTGCCCACGCGCTGCACCTCGCGGCTCAGCACCCACGCGTGCTCAACGGAAATGAACGGGTCGTAGCCGTAGACATCCATGCCCAGGTCAACGCAGGCGTTGGCGACCTTGGAGCCTACGTTGCCCAGGCCGATGACGCCGATGCGCTTGCCCTTGAGCTCGCGGCCCACAAAGGCCTTCTTGGCCTTCTCGGCGTCGACCTGAATTTCGGGATCGTCGGCGTTGTCGCGCACCCAGTTCATCGACTGCACCACGCCGCGGCTCGAGAGCACCAGCATGCCCAGGACGAGCTCCTTGACGGCGTTGCTGTTGGCGCCGGGGGAGTTAAAGACGACGACGCCCTTCTTGGCGTACTCCTCGACGGGGATGTTGTTGACGCCGGCGCCGCAGCGGGCGATAGCGCGAATGCCCTCGGGCAGCTCGTAGCCGTGCAGGTCGGTGGAGCGCATCAGGATGGCGTCGGCCTCCTCGGCGGTGCCCACAAACTCGTAGCCCTCGCCAAACTCGACTTTGCCGTCTTTGGTAATGTCGTCGATGGTTTTGATCTTGCGCATGGAAAACTCCTTAGCAGGTTTGTTTAAAACAAGTGGTTTGAAGTGGCTGGTCGGCCCGCTCGTTGCGGGCTAGTTAGATCGCGGGCTCAAACTATGCTGCGCTTCGAAGTCCTTCATGTACGAGGCCAGTGCCTGCACGTCTTCCATGGTTACGGCGTTGTAGACGCTGGCGCGCATGCCGCCCACCAGGCGATGGCCCTTGACGTTTTGAATCTGGTGCTCGGCCGCGCCTGCGACAAAGGCCGCGTCGAGTTCGGCGTCGCCGGTGCGGAAGGTGACGTTGGCAATGGAGCGGCTGTCGGCCTGCGTGGTGCCATGGAACAGCTCGCTGTGCTCGAGCAGGTCGTAGAGCAGGTTGGCCTTGGCCCAGTTGCGCTCGGCCATGGCGGCAAGTCCGCCGGTCTCCTCGACCCAGCGGAACACCTTGCCGCACACGTAGATGCCAAAGGTGTTGGGCGTGTTGAGCATGGAACCCTTGGCGGCCTGGGTCTTAAGGTCCAGGTACTGCGGCGTCTGCGCAAAGGCGGGGCCATCCGCGATGAGGTCGTCGCGCACGATGACCACGGTCACGCCCGCGGCTCCGGCGTTTTTCTGCGCGCCGGCGTAAATGAGCCCGTAGCGCTCAACGTCGAGCGGCTGCGACAGGAAGCAGCTCGAGACATCGGCGACCAGCGGCACGTCGCCGCAATCGGGCAGCTCGTGGAACATGGTGCCAAAGATGGTGTTGTTCTGGCAGATGTAGACGTAGTCGAGCCCGTCGCCCGCGGCCTCGGCGGCAATGCGCGCGTTGATGTCGGCCATGTCGGGGATGCGGTCGAAATTGGTGTCCTCGGAGCTCGCGAGCAGCACGGCCTCGTCGTACTTGGCGGCCTCCTTGAACGCCTTGTTGGCAAAGTTGCCGGTCACGACGTAGCCGGCGCGGCCGCGGCGCATGAGGTTCATCGGGATGCCCGCGAACTGCAGCGTGGCGCCGCCCTGCAAAAACAGGACACGGTAGTTGTCGGGGATGCTCAACAGGCGGCGCAGGGTTGCCTCGGCGTCGTCGATGATCTGCTGGTACATGCTAGATCGATGACTCATCTCGAGCACGGACATACCGCAACCGCGGTAGTCCATCATCTCGTCGGCGATCTCGGCGAGCACGCTTGTAGGCAGCGCAGCCGGGCCAGCTGAGAAGTTGTGCACACGTGCCATCTTCTAGTTCCCCCTCGTAGTCGTTTGAACGTTCGGGATACTTTAGCACAGTGGAGCGCCAGGCGCGACCGCATCACAGCAAAACCCGAGTGCGCCGCTATGATTTACAGGATGGTTACATGGGGGAGGGGTGCTTTACTCCTCAGGCAAATCCGAATCTGCGAGCGAAGGCATGAGGTTCTCTAGGCGCTTGATCTCTTCGTCGCAAATTAGCCACTTCCTGGTCACTACGACGCCAGTGTGGCGATGACGGCTTCGTCGCCGGCGTATATGAGGGTGTTGCCGTCGGGGATGATCGTCTGGCCGTCGCGTTTGAGCATCACGACGATAAAGGGATGCTTGCCTTGCGGCACATCGCGAAGACGCTGGCCGGCCAGGCGACCGTGGGGAGTCACGGTGACCTCGCGCAGCGTAACTTCGGTACGCTCTTCGAACGTCGGCGCGGCCATCACCAGCAGATCGCCTTCCTGGATTACGGTGTCGCCATTGGGCAGTACCGGGTGCGCCCCGTCGCGCAGCACCAGGACCACGAGCATATTTGTGGCGCTGCCAATGTCCGCGAGCGAGCGTCCGGCAAACGGATGTCCAGCGCCCACCTTGAGCTTTACAAACGACATGCCGTCCTCGTCGCGGTAGTCGTTAAAGGTGCGGCGCACGTCGCCGGTCGCATCGATCATATCGAGCTTCTTCGCCACCGCCGGCAGCAGCGAGCCCTGCACCACAATGCTCGACACGGCAATCACAAACACCAGGTCAAACAGGTTGTGACCGCCGGGGAGACCGGCCACTACGGCAAAGAGGCTAAATACGACCGAAGCTGCGCCGCGCAGGCCCGCCCAGCTTACGAGCGCGACCTGGCGGGGGTTCGTCTTAAAGGGCGCCAGGAGCACGCCGACGGCGATGGGACGGCTCACAAAGAGCATAAACGCCATGAGCGCCAGGCCCGGCAGCAGCATTTGCGGCAGGCGCGCGGGCGTGACGAGCAGGCCCAGCAAAAAGAAGATGGTCATCTCGGCCATCTCGGTGAGGGTGTCAAAAAAGTGCGCCATCTCGACCTTGCCGGTGATGTCGCTCGCACCCAGCACAATGCCGGCCAGGTATACAGCCAAAAAGCCGTTGCCGCCCAGGTAGCTCGGCAGCGCGTAGGCGACGATGGCCACGGCGAACAAAAAGATGGTCTGCGCGTCCTTGGCCGTTGCGTGCGCGCGTTCAATCAGGCGGCCCGCCGCCCAGCCGATGGCAAGGCCCAGGCCCACGCCCAGGATAATCTGCTTGGTCAGCAGTGCGGGAATGTTGATGTCGCCGCCGGCCGCTAGTGTGGCGAGCACGGCGGTGAGCATGTAGGCGACGGGGTCGTTGGAGCCCGATTCGACCTCGAGCAGCGAGTCGGTGCCACCTCTCAGCGACAGGCTGTGCTCACGCAGTACGCTAAAGACGCTTGCCGCGTCGGTGGATGCCACGACCGATCCCAGCAGCAGGCCACCGATCCAGTCGAACCCCAGCGCGAAGTGGGCGAACACGCCGGTGATGCCGGCAGTGATGACGACGCCGAGCGTGCTCAGCAGCACCGCCGGCGCAGCGACGGGCTTGGCGCGGTCGATATTGGTGTTAAAGCCGCCGTAGAACATGATGAACAGCAGCGCCGTGCTGCAGACGGTTTCGGTGAGTGCGTAGTCGCTAAAGTCGATATGCGTCGGGCCGTTGACGCCCAACAGCATGCCCAGCGCGATAAAGATGAGCAGGGTGGGGAAGGGGAGTTTTTTGCCGACGGGTTTGATGGTCAGGCACAAAATGATGACGAAGCCGATAAAGAGAAGGATCTGGTTCATGGATAGTGTCCGCTCCTGGGTGGTTGGCGTGGCACGGTCAGTTGTCTGCGGTTATTTGTACCCAAAGATGGTGGGTTTATGGGGTTGGATTGCGGGCGTGCGCGATATCGTCATAGATGGCTGCCGTCTTTGCCTCTGCTCGGAAACCCTTTCCAGCTTTATTGCAACGGAGTACAATGGGTAACGTTTAAGTTCAACTTGAAGTTTTAGTTGCGGCACCGGGCTTCGGCCGCAATGCAAGGAGAGGCGTACCATGGCGATCTATGTGACATCTGATGCTCACGGGCACGTGCGTGCGCTTGACGAGGCCCTGTCTAAGATCTCTTTGACGTCCGACGACACGCTGTACGTGCTGGGCGACATGATCGATCGCGGGCCCGATCCGGTCGGCGTTATTAAGCTCGTGCGCTCGCTGCCCAACGCCCACGTGCTCAAGGGTAATCACGAGCAGATCATGCTCGATGCCATCATTGGCCAGGATCCGCTCGATGCCGAGACCTGGGATATCAACGGTGGCTGGACGACGCGTGAGCAGCTCAACGACATGGAATTTGAGGCATACGAGGAGCTCGTGCGATGGATG
>CABTWP010000023.1 GCA_902488525.1 uncultured Collinsella sp. | reverse complement strand
GCGTCTACCAATTCCGCCACGCCCGCATGAGCGCACAGACTAGGAATGATAGCAGATACGAACGGCAAGCGCACGCACACCTTTTACAGGCTCACGACCTCACCACGAGTCCAAGCCAACAGAGCGCACGCCACCCCATCTCATAAGTTGCGGTGGAATAGTTCCTGTTTGGGGCTCCAGTCCTCCAAAACAGGAACTATTCCACCGCAACTTCGGTGGGACCCGGCAGTCTGGCGGTGCTGGCCATGCGCCGGAATGCGTGTCCCGGTTTGGCGTCTCGGAATGGGATGGAGTTTCCGCAAGAAGGCTCAACCGGAAAGCGTGTCCCATTCTGAGCCAGAATTATGGGATGCACTTTCCACTTGAGGCATCAACCGGAAAATGCATCCCAGTTTGACGCCTCAAAATGGGTCGCGCTTTCCGCGAAGGGCTTCAAAAGGAAACTGCATCCCAGATTTCGGCTGAAAAGTGGGATGCAGTTTCCGAACGGAGTCAGGTAAACGCCGGTAGAGGTAGCTCGCCTACTCCCCCAGCAGTGCTTTCTCCGGCGTGATCGGCAGCGAGCGAACCTGATGGCCGGTAGCGTGTGCCACGGCCGAGGCCACTGCGGCGAGTGGCGTGTTGATGACGACCTCGCCGATCGACTTGGCGCCAAACGGGCCCGTCGGCTCGTAACTCGGCTCAAAGGCCACGCGAATGCTGCCGATATCCAGGCGCGTGGGCAGCTTGTAGCTCATAAAGTTGCCGGTGCGCAGGCGGCCGCGATCGTCGTGCTCGACGATCTCGTAGAGCGCGTGGCCAATGCCCTGGGCAATGCCGCCCTCGGCCTGGACGCGCGCGAGCGCCTCGTTGATCACGGTACCGCAGTCCACAGCCGCCGCGTAGTCCACCACGGTCACCTTGCCGGTGGCCTTGTCGACCTCGACCTCGGCAATGCCGGCCATAAACGGCGGGGGCGAAACGGGCAGGCAGGCAGAGGCGTGCGAGGTGAGCGCGTCGCCGCCCGCGATGTTCTTGACGCACAGGTTGGCAAAGTCGCGCAGCGTAAGGTAACGGTTCTGCTCGCGCGCGGCACGCTCGTCGGACAGGCGCACGTACTGGCCATCGAAGACCACGTCGGCGGCGTCAACGTCCCACATCCGGGCGGCCTTGGCGCAAATCTTCTCGCGCAACTCGGTCGCGGCGTTCTTGGCGGCAAGGCCCGTCACGTAGGTACCGGAGCTCGCGTACGAGCCGGCGTCGAACGGCGACACGTCGGTGTCCACGCCGCGCACCACGATCAGCGAGCTCTCTACGCCCAGCTCCTCGGCGGCAATCTGCGCCAGGATCGTATCGACGCCCATGCCGTTATCGGTAGCGCCGGTGCCGATGGTAATGAAGCCGTCCTCTTCCAGGCGCATGTCAATGCCGGCGATGTCCACGTTGGAGATGCCCGAGCCCTGCATGGTGAGCGCGCAGCCCAGGGCGCGCACGCGGTCGCCCAGGTCCACGGCCAGCGGCTTGTCGCGCCAGCCGATCATGTCCATCGCACGCAGCAGGCAGCGGTCGAGCGCGCAAGCGTTGAGCTTCTCGTTGTAGTACTGAGGCATGGTCTCGCCCTCGCGCACGATATTCTTAAGACGCAGCTCGGCGGGGTCCATGTGCAGCATGTCGGCGAGCTCGTTGACGGCGCTCTCCACGGCAAACTGGCCCTGGGTGGCACCGTAGCCGCGATACGCGCCGCCGCGGTTGGTATTGGTGTAAACGGCGTCCCAGCTAAAGCGGCTCGCCTTCACATGGTTGTAGATGGGCAGGCTCTTGTGTCCCGAGAGGCCGATCGTCGTGGTGGCGTGCTCGCCGTACGCGCCGGCGTTGGACAGCGTATGCAGGTCGATGGCCGTGATGGTGCCGTCGTTCATGGCGCCAAGCTTGACGGTCATCTGCATCTGGTGACGCGAGTTGCCCGCGGTGATGGTCTCCTCGCGGGTGTAGCAGCAATAGCTCGGACGGCCGGTCTGCTGCGTCACGAACGCCACGAAGATCTCGCAGCAGCCCGTCTGCTTGGAGCCAAAGCCGCCGCCGATGCGCGGCTTAATGACCTGCACCTGCGACTGCGGAATGTCGAGCGACTGCGCGACCATGCGGCGCACGTGGAAGGGCACCTGCGTGGAGGTGGTTACCGAGATGCGGCCGAACGCGTCGGTCGTCGCGAAGGCACGGAAGGTCTCCATGGGTGCGGTCTGCGTGGCCTGGCTGGTGTAAGTGCGCTCAAAGACGATGTCGCTCTGGGCGAAGGCCTCGTCCAAGTCGCCAAAGTCGCTCGTACCGCTGCACACCAGGTTGCGCGGGACATCACCGCCCTGCGGGAACATAAAGGTCACGTCGCCCTCGGGGTGGACCACGATGTCGTTATCGAGTGCCTGGGTAAAGTCGAGCAGCGGCTCGAGCACCTCGTAGTCGACTTTGATGAGCTTGAGCGCCTTATCGGCGGCCTCCTCGGTCTCGGCGGCGACGATCGCCACCTCCTCGTTTTGGTAGCGCACCAGGTTCTCGAGAATCAGACGGTCGTAGGGACTCGGCTGCGGATAACTCTGGCCGGCGATGGTAAAGCGGCGCTTGGGCACATCCTCGTAGGTGTAGACGCCCACAACACCGGGCACCTTCAGGGCGCGCGACGTGTCGATAGAGCGAATCTTGGCGCGAGCATACGGGCTGCGCTTGAGTTTGACGATGAGCGCGCCGGCGGGCACCATATCGCCCGTGTAGACGGGACGGCCCTCGAGCAGAGCCTTCGAGTCCTTCTTGGGCTGCTTGTGAGTGATCTGCTTGTAAGAGACGCCGTCGCAGCTGGTGTCGTTGACCGGCAGCTCGGGCATCTCAAAGCCCACCTGTACGCCAGACTCGTTGAGGAATCGAACGATGGCGCGCAGCTGGCTCTCGTAGCCGCTGCAACGGCAGAGGTTGCCGGCCAGCTGGCGCGAGAGCTCCTCGCGCGTGGCGACGAGGCTCGGGTCCTCCTTGGCGGCGCGGGCGAGCGCCAGCACGTTCATGATGAGGCCGGGGGCGCAAAAACCGCACTGCTCGGCACCTTCGGCAGCCATAGCGCGGGCAAGCGCCTCGGACTCGGCCTTGAGGCCCTCGAGCGTGGTGATGGTATGTCCCTCAACACGCGCGGCGGGAACCGAGCAGCTCAGCACCGGGTCACCGTCGAGCCACACCGTGCACAGGCCGCAATTGGTGGTCTCGCAGGCACAGCGCACCGACGCACAACCCTGTTCGCGCAGCAGCGCAAAGAGCATGGTGTCGGGGGCAATCTGAACCTTGACCTTGCGGCCGTTGAGCGTAAAGGAAAGATCGATGAGTTTGGCAGCCATTAGCGCACCTCGCTAGAATCGACGCCGGGCACGCGGCGGCAGGAATACTCGTCCGTGGCAAACTTAGGAATCTGCACGCCCTCGAGCTCGTGCGCAAGCGCGGCCGAAAGCTCGATGCCGGCGGCGCGACGCACAGCCTGGACGGCAAGCGGGGCCGAGATGCGGCGGCGGTAGTCGGCCGAGCCCCACAGGTTGGTGCCGTAGCTCAGCGCGCGCACAGATGCGGCCAGGGCGCGAAGCTCGTCCTCGGAAGGCTGCTCGGCAGTAAGGCCGCATGCCTCGCCCTGCAGCAGGGTCGCACGCAGCGGGCGGGCACCCACAGTGACATGCCAGCTGTTGTTCCACCAGGCGGCGGTGACGTTTAAGGAGGGGAAGTCGGTCGCGGCCTTGCGTACGGCCTCATAGCTTGCGCGGTAATCGTGCTTAACGACCACCACGTGCTCGATCACGTCGCGCACGTAGCCCATGTCAACGAACTCCGCGAGTGGCACACGGCCGGCGCCCGTCAGCTCAACATAGGAATCAAGCGCGAGGAAGGCGGAGAGAACGTCCGAGAAGCCAAAGCGGCCGTAGATGCTGCCGCCCACCGTGGCGGTATTGCGCAGCTGCACGCCTACAATATCGTGGACGGCGAACTCAAAGACATTGTTGACAAGCGCGTTGAGCCCGGCATGACGCTCGAGCTGGCGCAGGGTACACATGGCACCGATGCGAAACTCGGTCTCGGTCTCCTCGATCTGATCGAGTCCGCAGGCCGAAAGGTCAATCGCCGTCGCCACGCGACGCGAACCCAGGCGCATCCAGATGCCGCCGCCCACAATCTTGTTGTTGCGGTTCTTCTGTAAGAGCTCATAGGCTTCGGCCGCGTTTCCAACACGGACGTAGGTACCGAACTTGAGCACGTTCTCCCCCATCTCTTCACTTGTCCAGTACTTTTAAGTGTACCAAACGAGGGGCCGCACACCGTTTTAGGACAAAATCCACCCACCCATCCATAACTTGCGGTGAAATACGGACTGATTAGCCGTTCTGGGACGCTAAACAGTCCGTATTTCACCGCAAGTTATGAGGAGTCCTCCGGGATAGAAAAGGCTCCCAGCCAGATAGCTGGGAGCCTCATCACATGCTATGTCGAGCGAAGATTTAGCAGACGCCCTGGGCGAGCATGGCGTCGGCGACCTTCAGGAAGCCGGCGATGTTGGCGCCCATGACAAAGTTGCCCTCCTGGCCATACTCCTTGGCGGTGTCGTCCACGTTATGGAACATGCCGCGCATGAGCTGCTCGAGTTTGCCGTCGACCTCCTCGAAGGTCCAGGACAGGTGCTCGGCGTTCTGGCTCATCTCAAGGCCGGACACGAGCACGCCACCGGCGTTGGCAGCCTTACCGGGCATGAAGGCGACGCCGTTCTCCTGGAAGTAGGTCGTGGCCTCGATGGTCGTGGGCATGTTCGCGCCCTCGCCGACCACCTTGCAGCCGTTGGCGACGAGCGCCTGGGCATCCTCGAGCAGCAGCGTGTTCTCGCGAGCGCAGGGCAGCGCGATGTCGCAGGGCAGCTGCCACACGCCGCGGCCGTCGCCCTCGTGCCACACGGCGTTGGGCTTCTCGTCAACGTACATGGCGAGCGTGACGCCCTTGTCGTGGCCGGAGCGCTTCTTGTTGTAGACGTGCTCGAGCACGGTGTAGTCGATGCCGTCGGGATCCTCGACCCAGCCGTGGGTATCGGAGCAGGCCAGCACCTTGCCACCGAGCTGGGAGACCTTCTGGACCGCGTAAATGGCGACGTTACCGGAGCCGTGAACGACGACGTTCTTGCCCTCGAAGGAGTCGCCGCGGCTCTTGAGGTACTCATCCACAAAGTAGGCCAGGCCGTAGCCGGTGGCCTCGGTACGGGCGAGCGAGCCGCCAAAGGAGAGGCCCTTGCCGGTAAGGACGCCGGTCCACTCGTTGGTCAGGCGCTTGTACTGACCGAACAGGTAAGCAACCTCGCGGCCGCCAACGCCCAGGTCGCCGGCGGGAACGTCGGTGTTGGGGCCAATGTGGCGATAGAGCTCGGTCATGAAGGACTGGCAGAAGCGCATGATCTCGTTGTTGGACTTGCCCTTGGGGTCAAAGTCGGAGCCGCCCTTGCCGCCGCCCATGGGAAGGGTGGTCAGGCTGTTCTTGAGGATCTGCTCCAGGCCCAGGAACTTGAGCATACCCAGGGTGACCGTCGGGTTAAAGCGCAGGCCGCCCTTGTAGGGTCCAATGGCAGAGTTGAACTCGACGCGGTAACCGCGGTTGACCTGGACCTTGCCCTGGTCGTCGACCCAGGGAACACGGAACATGACGATGCGCTCGGGCTCGACGAGGCGCTCCAGCAGAGCGGCCTCCTCGTACTCGGGGTGGGCGTCGAGCGCCGGCTGGATGGTGCCGAGAATCTCGGTCGCGGCCTGGATGAACTCAGGCTGCTCGGGATAGCGGGCCTTGAGCTCTTCGAGAACTTTCTGCGTGTAGCTCATGCTTCCTCCAATGATGGGAAACGAAAATGTCGGTCGCGGCACCCTATGCGCCGCGAACTTTATCGAGTATGGATAATATCGCACTGTTGCAGCAAAGTTTCGCATAAGCCGACGGACGGATGTTTCGTTTTGATTACGATGCAGGTAGAAGCGTTTTTGAGCACTCGATGCACAAATCGCGTGTTTCGAAGCTGTTTCGTCCACATGTTCCAAACCACCACATTGGGGACAGGCACCTTTGTGGTGGCTTTGACTCGTAATGCCACAAGAAGGCCATTCAAGCAGCGAAACCACCACAAAGGTGCCTGTCCCCAATGTGGTGGTACTGGTGGTTAGAGGACGAGCTGATGGTAGTCGGCGGGGGTTATGCGGCCTTCGGTGGCAGCGCGGAAGGCGGCGAGGGCATCGCCCGAGAACGGCATGGCCCAGCACAGCCCGCAGCCGGCGGTGATGGAGCCGGGCAGCGGCATGATGCGCCCGGGCACACCGGCGGCAAGACACAGCTGTTCGCATTCCATCACATCGAAGGTGCTATCGAACGAAACGATGATCTTGCGTTCGTGGTCGAGAGCATCACCGGATGGACCTTCGCGGTGTGCCTCACGATACGCCGCGGCGGCCGCTTCCTCTTCCGCAGTATGCCCGCAGCCACCGCAGCCGCAGGTACAGGGCTCGGAACCATCGCAAGTGCAAGGCTCTCCCGTGTCGGGGCAAATATCGTGAGACATGGCATCTCCCATCGTCTAGGCGAGCAGCTCGGCTGCCGCAAACTCCTCGGGTGTATTGACGTTTTCGAAGCAGAGCGTCGAGCCCGCGGCCTTAACGATCTGCGGCTCATCCATATAACCAGCCTGAACGCGATTGATCAGGCAGCGAATGCGCTGACGGTCGCAGGCGAGCAGCTCTTGGGCCACCGGCGCACACGCGTCCCGGCGCCAGACGGCGCAAAGCGGCTCAATCCCCCGCTCCTCGCGCGGCACGCACACGTCGAGCGCCTCGGCCTCAACACGATCGGCAAGCGCGCCGATGAGTTTCGGCGAGACAAACGGCATATCGCAGGCAACAATCGCCACGAGCGGTAGCCAAGCCGCAGCCAGCGAGCTCGCAATGCCGCGCATGGCACCTGCCGACCCTTCAAGGTCAGACACGACTCGCGGCACCAGTCCGCCAAACGCGCGCTCCTCAAGATAGGCAAGCTCGCTGGGGCGCGATGTCGTCACGACCAGCTCGCCGGCAACTGGCGCCAGCCGACCCAGCACGCGCTCGATGAGCGGCTCACCGCAAAACGCCATGCGCGCCTTATCGCAGCCCATGCGCGAAGACAGCCCGCCCGCCTGGACGACGCAAGAAAGATCGGCCCGTCTTACGGTAGTCATACGGCAAACCACCCCCATCGGCATGCTCAAAACCCGATGCACGAAGCTAAATACAGCCGCCGAAATAGCGGCGCTACGAAAAGCTCATGCAAAAACAAAACAGCGCCTTTGCGGCACGCAGCAAGACCGCGAGCACAAAAGCGCTGGTAGCGTATGGCGGGAACGTATGTGAATCGAACACATCCAAGACGTTTTGCACGCCTCGCAACGGTTTTGAGGACCGCGGAGCCCACCGGAGCCCATCCGTTCCCAAGTGCGCCGGTATTTTACCAAACCGAGCAGCCAATCTAGCGCAGGGAGCGCAGGCCACCGGCTTCCTTGTCGAGCACCGTAAAGTGAACGGCATCCAGGTGCTCCAAGATGCTGATGGCACGTTTGCGCGACACACCTAGGGCCTCGCGCAGGGCGCTCGTGGTAGCAGCGCCACCGGCGTCGGCAATGGCGGCGGCGACGAGCTCACGCGCATGCGACTCCACGGTAGCAGACAAGGCAACGTCGCGCTCAACCTTTACGATGGAGCGGTTGAGCGAAAGCTCGCGCAGGGCACGCGTCATGGTGTCGCGATCGAGCTGCAGTTGCTCGCCCACCTCTGGCAACGTCGGCGCATCGAGGCCGGCTTCGTCCAGCAAGGCAACGATGCGTTCGCAGGCCTCGCGCACCACACGCGCCGCGGCGGCAGCGGAGTGCGGGTCGAATACCTCGGCGCCCTCTGAGGCACACACGCCGCGCGAGCAGCCCTCGGAAATCAGGGCTGCGGCAACTGTATCGTCAGCGGTAGGCCAAGCAGCATGGGCGACGGCGCCGGGCGTAAAGCCCGTCTCCTTGGGGGCAGCCGTGTGCATGGCGGACAGGGTCGCCGCCAGCGTACCCATCGCGGCATCGAGCGCGGAAGCATCTGCATACAGCGAGCCATCCGAGCCAGCAAGCGCGCAAGCAGCGCCCTTCGCCACCAACTCGCGCAACGCTGCCTCAGCCTCACCGGCAACAAGATCGAGCGCCGCGGTAACATCGGCAGCCGCAACCGGCAGCGCTTGCAGCGCCAGCCACGCATCCACCGCGCCCGCAATATCTCCAGCCTCAAGCGCCGCGTACAGCGTGCGCTCCCCCTCAACAAGCTCGCGCGAGCGACGGCAGCGCGACAACAGCACGCGGCCGCCACCAATAAGCATGACCGGCGAATACGATAGCACCACGGCATGGTCGCCGGCGCGCAGCGGCAGCGGTTCCTCCAGGCGTACCTGCACCACTCGCGTCTCGCCCACCGCCATGGGGGCCTCGCCCTCCATGAGCATGATGCGGCCGACGACTTCGGCCGTACCTGCCATAACGTGAACACGCGCTCCCGACTCGAGCACACGCGGCTTGGCTCCCTCGCGACCCAAATACGTAAACGCCATCATAAAGCGCAGCGTCTGGCCAAAGCGACCCTCCACGCCGAGCATCTCGCCGCGATCGAGCGCAGCGACGCCATCGCCCACCAGGTTGAGCGCCACACGCTGACCGGGCAGCGCCTGCTGCGTGTCGCCATGCACTTGGATCCCGCGTACGCGGCAGGCCGTGCGCGACGGCAGCGCGACGAGCTCATCGCCCACCGCGACCGGCGCATCGTGCAGCGTTCCCGTCACGACGGTGCCGGCGCCCTTGATCGTAAAGCAGCGGTCAATCGGCAAGCGCGGCGCGGCATCGGTACGCTCGGCACGGTCGCGGCAGGAATCCCAGCAGGTACTAACCTGCTCGTCGAGCGCAGCCAACAGCGCGCCAATCCCCTCGCCGGTCTTGGATGACACGGGCACGATCGGCGCGTCCGCAAACACGGTGACCGACAAAAAATCATCGACGTCGAGCTCGGCCAGCTCAATCATTTCGCTATCGGCCAAGTCGCACATCGTCAGCGCGACCACCATATGCGTGACGCCCAACAGCTCCAGCACGTGCACGTGCTCGCGGGTCTGCGGCATCACGCCCTCGACGCCCGATACCACCAACACGGCAACGTCGATGCCCGTGGCACCCTGCACCATGGCGCGCAGGTAGTGCGCATGCCCCGGCACGTCGACCAGGCCCACGATCTTGCCACTCGGCAGCGCCAGCTCGCCAAAGCCAAGCTCCACCGTCATGCCGCGACGACGCTCGACCTCCAGACGATCGGGATTCTTGCCGGTCAGCGCCTCGATCAGCGCCGACTTACCGTGGTCAACGTGGCCCGCCGTGCCAACGATAACGGGACACTCCACCAGAGCTTGAACCTCACTCATCGAGCAATCGCCTTCTCAACGCATGCGGCAAGCGTCGACGCCGCCGTCTCGATATCGCGGTCGCCCACGAGCGTGCGCACATCAAACAAAATGCGATCGTGCGAGGTTCGCGTGACAACCGGCGTGTCGAAGTCCTGGACAAGCGAGCGCTTGAGCGCGTCGACCGTCAGGCGCTCGTCAACAAGACGTACGGCAACGCACATCGTGGGCAGCTCCACGGTAGGCAGCGAGCCGCCGCCGGGCGTCGAGGACTCCTCGACAATCTCCAAATCAACGGCGCACGGGCAACCGGCCTTATCGAACCCGGCGACCATACGATCGCGCAGCTTGCGGGCACGTCGCTCCAGATGAGCCTGCGGAAGCGTGAGCATGTTGAGCACCGGCACCTCGCGATGGGCCACATCCGCCCCATCCATGTAAATGCGCAGTGTAGCCTCGAGCGCCGCCAGTGCTAGCTTGCCCGGGCGCAGGGCGCGCATAAGCGGATGCGACCCACAGGCCTGGACCAGATCGCGACGGCCCATGATAATGCCCGCCTGTGCGGCACCGAGCAGTTTATCGCCCGAGCACGACACCAGATCAAGCCCTGCCGAAACCGAAGACGGCGTGGTTTCTTCGCCGCCGCGCACCAAGATGTCGTCAGGCAACAGTGCGCCCGAGCCCTGGTCTTCATAGAACAGCAGGCCGTGCTTATGGGCCAGTGCGGCGAGCTCCCTTGAGCTCACTTCCTCGTGAAAACCCTCGATGCGATAGTTGGAAGGATGGACCTTCAGGATCATGGCCGTTTCGGGCGTGATGGCGCGCTCGTAGTCGCCCAGATGCGTGCGGTTGGTGGCGCCGACCTCGACGAGTTTGGCGCCCGAGGCCGCCATGACGTCGGGGATGCGGAAGCTGCCGCCAATCTCGACAAGCTCGCCGCGGCTGACGATAACCTCTTTGCCCGCGGCATGAGTCGCCAGCACCAGCAGCACCGCGGCGGCGTTGTTGTTGACCACGAGCGCGTCCTCGGCACCGGTGAGTGAGCGGATCAGCTGCGCGGCATGCTCCTTGCGCGACCCGCGCGAGCAGGTGTCGACGCTGTACTCGAGCGTGCTGTAGCCGCGCGCAACCTCGGCCACGGCCTTGGCGGCCGACTCCGCGAGCGGGGCGCGACCCAAGTTGGTATGGATGACCACACCTGTGGCGTTAACGGCGGGGCGCAGGCTCGGCAGTGCAGAACGGTGGGCGCGCCACTCGATGGCCGAGGCTAACTCGCGCCTGGAACGCGGGGCGGCACCGGCGCGAATCGCGGCGCGCTCCTCGTCGAGCTCAGCCGTGACGGCAGCATGGACCACCGCGTCGCAGGTCTCCCCCGCCGCCTTCACCACCGGCCACTCGGCAAGTAGCTCGTTGACGGAAGGAATGGCGCGCAGGCGGGCGCGCACCTCATCGGACATGTTCTGGCTATCGCTCATGTGCGGCCTTTCAAAAGAAACGTGGATCAGTCGAATACATCAGCTGAGTCAATTACTCGTTATTATCCTCGCGCGCCGCGATCTTTTCCACGCGAACGGCGTTTTCCTGGGTGAGCGCGGCACCCGTCAACGGGTCCCAGCGCAGCGGCGTATGGTCGAGTGGGCCCACGCCCAAGGCTTGAGCGCCACCGGCATCGGCGCCAAACGAACGCCCGCCGGGGGCGGCCGAGGTGAAGATGCACGCCGGATGCAGATAGGGCGTCGTCTCCACGCGCACGCGGTCGCGGCCCATATCGCTCACAAGCTCGACGACCTCGCCATCGGCGATACCCATGCGAGCGGCGACATCGGCGTTCATCTGCACGGCGTCCAAGTCCGACCCCGCCTCGGCGGCACCTGCCGCCGCGAGCCTGCGCGAGGTATGCGACTCAAAGGGACGGTTGCCGCTAATGAGACGAAACATCCCCGGGCCGGGCTCCACCATGGGCGCGATCCAGCCTGGCACGCGTCCCAGGCCGGCACGCTCCCATACGTCACTTGCCAGCGCAATCTTGCCGCCGGCAAGCGGAATCACCGGCTCACCCGTGCGCGACGGCAGCGCCACGCCCGTATCGGCCCAACCGCGCTCCTTGAGCTCGTCCAGATTGATCCCAAAAGGCGCCACCTGGGCAGCCGCCAGGTCGTCAGACGTAAACTGGAAGTACTCGCCCACGCCACACGCCTGCGCCAGACCGGCAAAGATCTCCCGACCGGGACGCGTGTCGTCATGCTGCACGGGCAGCACGGCATTGCGGTAGAACACGCGCGCATCGTTGGCGCCTGTCACCGTTCCCACGCCGCGGTCAGCCTCCAGATACGTCACGTCGGGCAGCACGAAATCAGAAGCACGCGCCGTCTCGGACCAGCGAATATCAATCGTCACGAGCAAGTCGAGCTGCTGCAAAATACTCAACCAAGCCTGTGCATTACCATAGCCCGCACCGGGGTTACTGGCATAGACGATGAGCCCACGCAAATCGCCGGCAAGAATCGACTGACCGATAGTCGTGCACAGGCCGCGCACTGGATCGACCAGCGGATAGCGCTCGGACCCCAGCTTGGGCCCGCGCGGCACCGGCGGCGTCGCAAAGCGCGCGGGATCGAGGTCGTCCAGCGCAAGCGGTATGGGTGGATTGAGCGCTCCGCCCGCATGTCCAATACAGCCCAGCAGCACATCGACCAAGCAGATAGCGCGCGCGGTCTGGGTGCTATTGGCATACGCGATACCAATGCCACCATGAAAACCCGCATCCACCACAGCGGCAGGCGCGGCGACAGCGAGATCGCGCGCCGTGGCGACAATCTCTGCGGCCGGCACGTCGCACATCGACTCGGCCCACTCGGGCGTCCAAGCACGGGCCGCCTGCGCCAACTCGTCAAAACCCGTGGTATAGCGGGTCACGAACTCGTGATCGTACAGGTCCTCGGCAATCAACACGTGGACAATACCCAACAGCAGCGCCAAGTCGCAGCCCGGGCGTACGCGCAGCCAGCGGTCGGCAAGCGCAGCCGAGCCACTGCGCCGGGGGTCGACCACGATAATCTTCGCCCCACGGCGACGGGCATCGTTGAGCGCATCAACGGCCCCCATCGTCGACGAATCGACGATGGAACGACCCAGGTACATGATGCAATCGGTATGCGCTAGGTCGGAGGCGGGGCTGTAGCCCAGGCTGTGCTCCCAACCGGTAAGTCGGCTTACCTCGCAGGCGCCGTCGGCACCGTACACGTTGGGCGAGCCCAGCGCATGCATAAGGCGATACGCCCAGTAGCGGTCGAACGAGGGAACACCGAGCGTCATGCCCAGCGCACGCGGACCATGCCCGTCAACAATCCCCCCAAGGCGCGCTGCAATCTGAGCAAACGCCTCGTCCCAGGTAATCGCATCGAACCCCGAGCCATCAGTTCGTCGGCGCATGGGGTGCACAATGCGATCGCGCTCGTCAAACGGCATTGCCAGACGATGCCGTCCGCGGGCGCATAGGGCACGCGCCGCGCACGGATGCCCCACAACCGGCAACTCAGCCATCACACGCCCATCCTCAACATGGGCTGCAAAGGCGCAATCGGCATAGCATCCCCCGCATGTCGTCACCACGGCGCGACCGTCACGCTTCGCAGCAGATGCCATCTCGATTACCCCTTTCACCAGCCAAACACAACAGGCCAACAGCCCGGCAACGAGCCCCAGACCCAAAAAGCCTCCCGCACGGCAACGCCCCGCGGGAGGCCCAACGTCAAACAGACGATACCTTACGCCTCGGACTTCTTGGCATAGATAAACCAGTAGCCGAGCGCGACCAGAACCGCGCCGCCCACGATGTTGCCCAGCGTGGCGGCGGACAGGTTAAACGCAATGCCCGCGGCGTTGAGCGCATCGGCGCCGGCGACGTCGGCGCCATAGCCGCACGCGTGCATCACAGCGCCCATAGGCAAAAAGTACATGTTGGCGACGCAGTGTTCAAAACCGCAGGCCACAAAGGCGGCGATGGGCAGCAGAATGCCCACAACCTTATCGACCACGGTCTTGCCGGCGGTACCGATCCACACGGCCAGGCACACAAAGATGTTGCACAGGATGCCACGGAAGAAGATCGTCACCCAGTCGACCGTCACCTTGCCGGCGGCGACGCTCACCATGGAATTGGCAACCGCCTCGCCGTTGAGCTTGTAAATGCCGGCCATGTACACCAAAAAGACGATGAACAGGGCACCGGCAAAGTTACCAAGCCACACGACGAGCCATGCCTTGAGCATCTGAGCCAGGGTGATCTTTTTGCTCTTGAGCGCGCAGACCATAAGCGAGTTGCCGGTGAACAGCTCGGCGCCGCACACCAGCACGAGCACCAGGCCCAGGCAAAAGCACAGGCCGCCCACGACGCGCTGGGCGCCCCAGCCCAGCGTGCTATCGCTCAAGAACACGGTAAAGAACAGGCCGCCGAAGGCAATAAACGCACCGGCGAACATTGCCAGCAGAAAGGCCTTTGCGACCGGCAGGTTGGCCTTGGTCACGCCGGCGGCCTCGGTCTTGGCCTCGATCGCGGCGGGCGCCAGGCAATCGGGAGCGGGATATTCTGCCTTGGAATCTGCCATGTCAATCACTTCTTTCCTAATCAGCAGGGACAAGCGCTCCTATTGCTCTTGCCCCAAGCGGACAAAGTGGGAAAAGTCGTTGGCGGCCACGGCGTCGTACACGGCGTCGACGGCGTCAAAGACTTCCGGGGACATGGGGTTGTAGAACTCCGTGTCGCCCGGCTGAATCCCTATGAAGACGATATCATCACACGATTGCTCAATCTCTTCGATCAGAATCGACAGGGGAAGCGAATGCGTGGTGAACATCGACTTGCGGGCCACATCGCGCTTGTCGAGCAAACGGATGGCACCGACGGGCAGCGCCATGTCGGCGGCATCGACCAATACCAAACGCGGCGGACGCTCGCGCTTGACCTCGATGATGTCGTCCTCGGGCGTTTGCCCGCCGTCGATGGTGTACCAACCGGCGATGGGCGCGTCCTCCATCTTTTTGGAGAGCACGGGGCCGGCGGCATCGTCGGCACGCAGTACGCTTCCCGCCGTGAGCACGATACCCGCAAACGGGGCGCCGTTCACACGACCATCCACAACGCGACCCATTACTGCAACCTTCCCGTCAGATACACGCCCGACACATCGCGAACGCGCTCAACCAGATCGCGAAACTTCATTAAGAACGCGACCTGCTGGGCATGAAGGCCAAAGTCGTCATCGAACACCGAGATGCCGGCCTTGGCAGAACCGCGAAAACCGCGCTCGTCGAGCAGCGTATCGCAGGCCTCGAGCAGCGACGGCACCGCCGCCTTGTCGAGCTGGCACTCACCAAAGGAGCGGATGGCCTCAAACTTGGTTTTGGCCTCCCCCTCCGGCAGCGCGTCGACGAGCGAATAGAACACGTTCACCGGCACCGACAGGCGCGGCTCAAAGCAGTCGAGCACGCCGGTGTGGTGGCCCACGGCGAGCGTGTAGTACAGCACGTCGCAGGCCTCCTGGGGAACGTCTTCCTCGGTCTCCACAAACTTACGCGTGAGCTCGTAGAAGACCACCTGGTCGGGCGCGTGGCCCAGGCAGGGGTCGGCGACGCCTTCGGCAGCCTCGTCGCTTGCGCGCGAGGCATCGCCAAAAGAGCCGCCGAGCATGCCGGGACCCGCAAAGTAACCAGAGCGGTCCGTGAGCTCCATCTAGCGACCTCCGGCCAGCACCAGATCCTGCAGCGCCGAGTAGACCTCAACGCGACGAGGATCATCCTGCTTGTCGATGAGCAGCGTCATGGCACCGCGGATATCGCCCTTGGGCGCACCCTCGAGCGTGTCCATAAACTCGTTGGCCAAATCGCGGCCGTAACGGTAGCCGCTCATGGCGCGAGCCTCGCGCTCGATGGCAACGCGCAGCTTGTACGGCACGCCGGGGTGCAGGATATCGGCCTGCTCGCCGGCGGCCTCCACCGTGGTCTCGGCATGGAGCTTTTGGTCCAGCAGACCGAGCGCCATGGCAAAGCCGTAGACGGTCTGCGCAGGGCTGGGCGGGCAGCCGGGAATGTAGACATCGACCGGCAGGATCTTATCCGTGCCGCCCCAGACGCAGTAGTTGTCGTAGAAGATGCCACCGGTGCAGCCGCACGCGCCATAGGACACCACGATCTTGGGATCGGGTGCAGCCTCAAAGGCGCGCAGGGCCGGCATGCGCATGGCACGCGTCACGGCGCCGGTGTACAGAAGCACGTCGGCGTGACGGGGCGAAGGCACGACCTTGATGCCAAAACGCTCGACGTCAAAGACGGGCGTGATGGAACCGAAGATCTCAATCTCGCAGCCGTTGCAGCCGCCACAGTCGACACGGTAGACGTACACCGAGCGTTTGATCTTCTTAAGAAGGGTCGCCTTGGCCTTCTCGATGCTCTCGTCGAGCTCGATCTTGGTCGGGCGGTACTGAAACCGCTCGGGCAAAAGCGTGGGTTCGGCCATGGTTACTCCTCCTTCGTATCAAAATCCATGATGATGCCCTCGACCGGTGCCGGACCGGCGGGAATCTCGGGCGCATCGGGGTTGAGCTCGCGGTCGATATACTCCGGGTTCACGCCGTGGCCGCCCAGATACTCCATGCCGGGGCCCTGGGGCTCACCGGACGCAAGCGTCTCGTTGGCAGCCATGCCGTGCGCGTTGCCGGTCTTTACGGCCGAGGCGGCGCGCAGGGCGTCGAGCTCGCGCTTGCACTCCTGGCACATACCGACGGTACGGGCGGCCTGCTCGGCCTCCATGCCGCCGGCCTTTTGCAGCAGGCGCTTAGCGTAGTCGATCTCCTTGTGCGGGGCAAACGGCTTACCGCAACGCGAGCAGTGCTCGAGCGTATAGACGCTCTTGCTGGTGAGGTCGTCCTTACTCATGACGGCCAGCTCAAACTCCTCGGTGAGCTTGATGGCCTCCATGGGGCAGGCTTCCTCACAGCGGCCGCAAAAGATGCAGCGGCCGTAGTCGATCGACCAGGTGATGGTATCGGCCGAAAGGTCGGTGTCCATGCGAATGGCATCGGCCGGGCACGCCACGCCGCAGGCACCGCAGGCGATGCAGAGCTCGGCATTGTGCTCGGGCTTGCCGCGCATGTCCTTGTTGGTGGGGAACGGCGCAAACGGGTACTTGACCGTCGCGTCGCCGGCCTTGGCGTTAACCTTCCAAAGCTTCAGCATATTAGAGCGCCTCCTCATCGAGCGGGGCGGCCATGGTGCCCTCGCCCGCAAGCGGCGACTTGTCGCGCCAGACGTTTTCGAACTGCTCCTTGTCGAGCACGTGGTCGCGCTTGGCGGCGACATCGGTCACCGTCACGCGGTCGGTGCAGGAGTAGCACGGGTCGAGCGAACCGACGATCAGCGCAGCGTCGCCCACGGTGTTGCCGCGGAACATGTAGCGCAGGACCGGCCAGTTGCTGTACGTGGCGGCCTTGGCGCGCCAGCGGTAGCACTTCTGGTTATTGCCGAGCATGGCCCAGTGCACGTCCTCGCCGCGCGGCGCCTCGGTGGCGCCGATGGCGTACTTGTGCGGGGTGTACTCCCAATCCGTGGTGAGGATGGGGCCCGACGGGCAGTTCTCGAGCATGGTCTCGATCATGTCGATCGAATCGTAGACCTCCTGGATGCGAACGGCGGTACGGCCGAAGGCATCGCAGGTGTCTGCCGTGGCAGCATGCATCTTTTGGACGTCCGGATCGGCGTAGCCGTCGAAGGGATGGTCAAAGCGCACGTCGCGGGCATAGCCCGAGCCACGCATGAGCGGGCCGACCGGCGAGAAGTCGCGTGCGATCTTGCGGTCTAGAATGCCGATACCGCTCGTACGCTCGATAAAGTTGGGCGTGGAGAGCAAGACGTCGACGAGCTCCTGAACCTCGGAGCGCAGCTGGTGGATGGTCGTGAGCGTAGAAAGCTTCTGCTCGGCCAAAATGTCGCGACGCACACCGCCGATCACGTTGAGGCCGTAGGTCTTGCGGTGACCGGAGAGCTTCTCGGCCAGGTCCATGGACTTCTCGCGGACGCGGAAGAACTGCTGGAAGCCGGAGTCGAAGCCCGTGTAGTGCGACGCCAGGCCAATGTTGAGCAGATGCGAGTGCAGGCGCTCGACCTCGAGCATGATGGCGCGGATGTACTGGGCTCGCGGCGGGACATGAATGCCCTGGGCGCGCTCGACGGCCTCGGCATAGGCCACCGAGTGAGCGCAGCCGCAGATGCCGCAGATACGGTCGGCGAGGAACGTCACGGCGTCATAGTTCAGGCGCGTCTCGGCGACCTTCTCCATGCCGCGGTGCACGTAGAACAGACGGTAGTCGGCATCGACGATGGTCTCGCCCTCAACGAACAGGCGGAAGTGGCCGGGCTCGTCGGAGGTGATGTGCAGCGGGCCCATGGGGACGAGTGTGGTCTCCTTGCCCTTGGTATCGGCCAAGAACTCGTAGTTTTCCATGTCGCTCGCCGGAGCGGGACGGAAGCGGTAGTCCATGGAGTCCTTGCGCAGCGGGTACAGGCCGCTGGGCCAGTCGTCGGGCAGTACCAGGCGGCGACGGTCGGGCAGACCCTCGGGGATCAGGCCGAACATGTCGCGCAGCTCGCGCTCGCCCCACACGCAGGCGGGGACGAACGGCGTCACGGACGGGAACGTCATCTTGGCGGGATCGACCTCGGTGCGCACGGTCACCCAGCCGGGGTCCTCCCCCTCCATGGAGATGACGTAATACACGGCGTAACGGCCGCACAGACTGCGCTCGTCGTTGCCGATGATCACGGGAATCCAGCCGTAGCGCTCGTAATACAGGTAGTGGACGGCCTCGGGCAGCTTGTCCTGCTTGACGGTGATCGTCAGCTGGTCCTCGCACTGCCACTCAACCTTCTCGATAGCGCCCGGCACTGCGGCGCGCAGGGCCTCGACGTGGCTTTCGCAACGACGAGCGTAGTCCTTCTTTTCAGGTTCTGCCATGGTGCTAATTCACCTCGCTTGTCTTGGTCTGGGAACTGAACACCATGCGGTAGAGAGGAGCCTCGTGGAGCTCTTCGACGCTCTGGTTCAAAACGACGGACGTTGCATCCTCGACGCCGCTCGTGATGGCGACCGGGGTGGCGATACCGAACCACATGACCACGATCGCGAGGGCGATCTCGGGGATGATCATGAGGGCGGGCACCTCGTGGCGCCTCATGCCCTCGGGCGCCTTGCCGAAGATGGACTTGAGCGCGATGCCGGTAAGGGCAAAGTACACGCCGGTGAGGCCAATGGCCACGAGCACGACCACCCAGATGGGACCGGACTGGACGCCGGCCACGAAGGTGAGGAACTCGGAGATGAACAGGGCGAACGGCGGGAAGGCGGCGAGCGCGAGCAGGGCGATGATGGTGAGCGCTGCCGTGACGGGAGCGATCTCGACGACGCCCTTGATCTTGTTCAGGTCGCGGGTGTGGTAGATGTGCTGGATGTTACCGGCCATGCAGAAGGCGAGCGCCTTCGTGAAACCGTGGAAGATGCAGTGCAGCAGGCAGGCGGCGATACCGAGCGGACCACCGATACCCAGGCACAGCGCGACCACGCCGACGTTGTCGACGGAGGAGTACGCGAAGCGGCGCTTGATATCGTCCTGCTTAAAGATGCACAGGGCGGCCACCAGGATGGACAGCGTGCCCAGGATGAGCAGGAGCGTACGCGGATAGGTGTCGCCCACCGTGATGATGGACAGGGAGTAGAAGCGGATGATCACCAGCATGGCGCACTTGAGCAGCACGCCCGAGAGCAGCGCGGAGACCGGGCTCGGAGCCTGGGAGTGCGCGTCGGGCAGCCAAGTGTGCATGGGGAACAGGCCCGCCTTGGTGCCGAAGCCGATGACGATGAACGCGAACGCGAGGCGCACGAGCATCGGGTCGAACTGGTCGGCGTAGGGCATGATGGAGGTGAGGAAGGCTGCCTCATGCGCGTTGGGCATGATATCGGCGGCGTTCGCGTAGATGAGCAGCGTGCCGAACAGGCCGAAGGCCACGCCGGCGGTGCAGACCATCGCGTACTTCCAAGACGCCTCGAGCGCCTGCTTGTTCTTGTAGATGCCCACGAGGAACACGGTCGACAGCGTGGTGGCCTCGACCGCCGCCCAGGTGAGGATGATGTTGTTGGACAGGCAGGCGAGCAGCATCGTGAAAACGAACAGGCTAAACAGCGCGTAGTACTGCTTGGTGCGCTCGGCCGGCATGGTCTTCTCCTCGATATCGATCTTGATATAGGAGATGGAGTACACGCCGGTGATGAACCCGATGATGCCTACCAGAAGGACGAAGATCGACGAGAGCGAATCGAGATGGAGCCACAGGCCCAAAGCGTCGATATTCTGCCCGCTCGAGAGCATGGTTCCCGCGGTGACGACCGAAAGGACGAGGGTCGCCGCGACGGAGATGGTGTTGAGCCCCGCAAAGACGCTGTAGGACGTCGTCTTGGGGAGCGCAGTCATAATCAGGGAGAACACGAGGGGACAAGCGAGCAGGGCGACCGTCAGCATTGAAACATCCATGGCCTACCCCTTCAATTCGGTCAGGTCGTGGGAGTCGAGCGACTTGGTGTCGTTCCAGATCCTCACGACGACGGCGGACATGATGATGACGGCGAAAATGGCGTCGGTGGCGATGCCGATCTCGATGATCTCGGGGGCCGTGGGCGCGAGCAGGGCGAGCGTCACGTGGCTACCGTTCTCCATAAGGCAGTACCCGAAGATTTGCTTGAGGATGTTGCGCTGGGAGATGATGCACGTGAGGCCGACGAAGAAGTGCGCGAAGCTGATGGCGAGGGCCGGAGTAGCCACCTCAGCGGTGGGCAGGCTCAGGCGCGTGACCACCGCGAAGCAGATGGCCACCTCCAGACCGGTGAGGATGATGGTCCAGGCCGGCTTGATGGAGGAGGTCAGCGTGCTATCGGCAGGCGAACCCATCTTTTTGTAGGCACGGTTAAGAATGAACGGAACGAGGATCACCTTGGTGACGAAGGCCGACGCGGCCCACATGAGAAGCTCGGTGGCACCGGTGGTGAGGCCCAGGGTGAGCAGCACGCCCACCAGGACAACCGACTGGATCGCGTACCACTTAATGGCGGACGGGATGGTCTTCGAGACGACCACCATGGTGGAGGTCACGATCAGAAGACCGCCCAGGATATTGACTAACGAATAACCCATGTCCTACCTCCTAACCCATCCAACTAGAGGACAGAGGACCGGCGACGACGACCATGATCATGAGGACGACGAACACGAACGCCATGGCGCGCGGAAGGGGCTGGCCGGCGGCCACGGTCTCGCTCGGCTCACCGGGCAGGACCTTACCCATCCAACGCAGGAACCATGCGAAGGTGGCGACGGTCTCGACGACCATGACGCACACGAGGACGAAGATGACCGTGTTGGAAGCACCAACCGCGAAGCCACCGGAAATAATCTGGAACTTGGAGAAGAACGTGCTCATGGGGGGCACGCCGGCGATAGCGGTCGCGGCGACCGCGAAGCCCACGCCCGTGACCGGGTACTTCTTCATGAGGCCCTGGATCTTGGGCAACATACGGGTTCCCAGCGTGAAGCTGAGGGAGCCGGCGATGAGGAAGAACAGGGTCTTGGTGAACGCGTGGTTGAAGATGTGCTCGACGGCGCCGTTGAACGCCATCTGGCTTCCGAACACGGAGAGGCCCAGGCCGAAGAACACGTAGGCGAGCTGCGCGATCGTCGAGAAGGCGAGCAGGCGCTTCATATCCTTCTGGGGCAGGTACATGAGGAAGCCGAAGAGCATGGTCACGACGGCGTCGATGATGGCGACCCAACCGACGATCTCGGGGATATCGCCGGCACTCGCAAGAGCGCGGGCGAACACGCACACGCCGACCTTCACCATGGACGCGCCATGGAGGTAGGCGGAAACGGGCGTGGGGGCCTCCATTGCGGAGGGCAGCCACATGTAGAGCGGGAACTGGGCGGACTTGGCCCAAGCGGCGAACAGGATGAGCAGCAGCACGACGGTCTTCATACCGGAATCGAGCTGGGAGATCGCGCTCAGCGCGAACGTGCCGGTTCCGGCGAACAGGAAGGCCGCGCCGATGTAGAGTCCCAGAGCGCCGATATGGGTGATGATGAGCGCCTTCATACCGGCCTTCTTGGCCGTGGGCGTCATGTAGTAGCTGATGAGGCCCCAGGAGCACACGCCGGTGATCTCGAAGAAAACGAGCTGGCCGACGATGGTGGAGCTGTAGGCGAGACCGGCCATGGCGCCGATGAACGTGGAGAAGTACACGTAGAAGCGGCGACGAGGCGCGTCGGGATGCTCCTTGTTCTTATCGCTCATGTACGGGAACGAATAGATGACGACGAGCAGGCCGATAGCGACGAACGCGGGTGCGAGCAGCGTGCTCATCCGGTCGAATATGAAGCCCATGACCAAGGTCTGGCCCATACTCGCCCAGGTTACATCGACCGCGTTCATGCCGTTTCCGGCAAACGTCGCGGCCAAGCCAACGGAAGCGACCGTGGCGATGCCGCCGGCAAAGGCGCAGATCCATTTAGCGTAGGGACGCGGCAGCATGACGATGAGCAGGGAGCCCAGCATGGGGACGGCGATCGCCACCATGGCAAAGAGGGACAAGCTCGATTCGATTGACATTGTTTCTCCCTTCTCCCTACACGCCTACGACGACGAAGACGAACGCGAGGACCGCGATGCCGACGACGGCCCAGGTCTGGTTACCGAGCACCTTGAAGCGCGAACGGGAAACGGAGTTCTCGAGCACGCCGCAGACAACGAAATCGACCAGGCACTTGACAAGGAAGACGACGGCGCCCACGAGAGCGGTGACGCCGATGGTCGCGGGCTCTCCCCAAGGGATGAAGATGGAGGTGAACCAAGCGACGACCACGACCTGCTTCATGCCCATGGCGAGCTTCATCATGGCCAGGGACGGGCCGGAGAGCTCGGCGAGCGGGCCCTCCTGGAGCTCCTGCTCGGCTTCGGCCTGATCGAACGGAAGCTTGCCGAGCTCCATGTAACAGGCGGCCGCGAAGGCGACGCCGGCGAGGATAACGGCGACGACGCTCGAGACGTTGCCCGTAACGATGTGCTGGCCCATGGTCGCAATGTCCGTGGAGCCGCACACGATGGCGACGGTAAACAGCGCGATGAGCATGGACGGCTCGATGAGCACGCTCATGAGGAGCTCGCGGATACCGCCGAAGCCCGCGTAGGCGTTGGAGGAATCCACGCCGGACAGCGCGAAGAAGAAGCGGGACAGCGCGAGCGCGTACATGATGGTGATGGCGTCACCAAAGACGGGCATGGGGCTCTCGAGCGTGAACATGGGCAGGCCCATGGCGAGCATGAACGACACCGCGAGGAACAGCGGCGGCATGATGCGCAGCACGAAGCTCGAGTCGGAACTCACGGACTCGGGACGCGCCATGAGCTTCGCGAGGTCCCGGTAATCCTGAAGGATGGACGGACCGCGGCGATTGTGCATCTTCGCGCGAATCACACGGGCGAGGCCGGAGAAGAAGGGCGCGACCAGCATGACCACGAGGCCCTGCGCTATCGCAAGAACGATGTTCATAATATCCTCTCCCCTCTCTAGACCATGACCACGGCGAGCACGAGGAAGACCACGAGCGCCGCGACGATGTAGCAGATGTATACGGAGTAGTTGCCGCCCTCGATCTTGGAGGCGAGGCCGGCCAGCTTATCGGCACCCTCGCTCGGTGCATCGACCAGGAAGCGGTCGGGCAGGGGCTCAACGCCCTGGGCGACACCGGTGAGCTTCTGGAACACGTGCGCGATGGACCAGCAGATCTTGGTGCATACCTCGCGCAGGGTGTAGAGCGGGCCCATGAAGAGCTCTACGTCTGACGCGAAGCTCGTGGCGACGACGGGCATGTGCTCGTTGGGCTCGTAGCCGCACGCCCAAGGGTCGGTCTTCTTAGCGGGGGCCTTGGTGCCGAGGCAGGATCTCAACACGAACGCGAGGCCGGTGAGGACCACGAGCGCGATGGCGATCGCGGGGGTGGAGGTGGCGGCACCGGAAATCTCGTTCACCAGAGACACGCCCGAGGTGGCTGTGACGGCAGAGCCGGCAAGCACGCTCTGGGCGACGTCGCCCAGAACCGGGGCGATGACGGGAGAGCCGATTCCCAGCACCACGCAGATGGCCGCGAGGAGCATCTGCGAGAACAACATCGGAGCCGGGGACTCCTTGGCGTTCGCGGCCTCCTGGGAACGAGGGCTGCTCGCGAACGAGACGCCGTAGGCCTTCACGAAGCACGTGACGGCCAGGGCACCGGTGATGGCGAGGGCGGCCGCGGAGGCGACGGCGAACACCATGACGACCGGGTCGGAGAGCGTCGAGATGTTGAACAGGGACTGGTAGGTGAACCACTCGGAAACGAAGCCGTTGAGCGGCGGGATAGCCGAGATGGCAAGGGCACCGATGAGGAAGCAGACGGCCGTGACCGGCATACGGCGGAACAGGCCGCCCATCTTCTCCATGTTGCGCGTACCCGTGGCATAGAGCAGGGAGCCCGCGCCGAGGAACAGCTCGCCCTTGAACATGGCGTGGTTGAGCGTGTGGTAGAGGGCGGCCATGAGCGCGATCGTCGCGATGACGTCGTTGCCCAGGGCGTGCGCCGTCATGGACGCGCCGACACCGAGCAAGATGATGCCGATGTTCTCGACGGAGTGGTAGGCCAGCAGGCGCTTAATGTCGTGCTCGTGGAGGGCGTAGACGACGCCCAGGACCGACGAGATGGATCCGAAGACCAGGACCATGAGGCCCCACCAGAGCTGGACGCCCGAACCCGCGAGCAGGTCGAGACCGACCTTGAGGATTCCCAGGATGCCGATCTTGATCATGCCGCCGGACATGAGGGCGGACACGTTGGACGGCGCCTCGGGGTGCGCCTGGGGCAGCCAGGAGTGCAGCGGGATGATACCGGCCTTTGCGCCGAATCCGAAGAACGCGAGGACGAAGCACGCGGAGGAGACGGCGGGTCCAAAGTCATGCGTACGGAAATCACTGAAGCTGAAGGAACCGCCCACGCCGTTGGTCATGAGCAGGAAGCTCGCCATGATAAGGACAAAGCCCACGTGCGCGATGACGAAGTAGAGCCAACCGCCCCTAATGGAGTTCTTGTTCTCCTCGATAACGACAAGGAAGTAGCTCGTAAGGGACATGAGCTCAAAGGCGACCAGGAACCAGAACACGTTGTCGGCGGTGATGACGAGCATCATCGAGGCGACGAAGGTGTTCATGAAGAAACCGGCGCGCCCGACCTTGCCCGGGTACTCATCGAAGTAGGACAGACCGTAGATGAAGCCCGCAAAGGCGAGGATTGAGATGAGGACCACGATCAGGCCCGCAAGGCCGTTGAGCAAGAGCTCGAGACGGGCGAACGGGAAAAAGAAGACCGTGTTGAGGGACGAAACGTCGCCAAGCACGGCCTCGAGGCCCGCGATGAACGACAGCACCGCGGCGACGGCGCCGATAAGGCAGCCGGCGGTCTTGGCGGCGTTATCGGCCTTGATCAGCAGAATCGAGGCGAGCGCACCGATGCACGAGACGGCAAGCGATGCGATAAACAGCGTCATGCTATCCATTGTTTACGCTCCCTTCTGCTTTCTCGGACAGGCCCTGGGCCACAGCGGTAACGTCGACGAACGGACCGTTTTCGATCGAGCGCAGGCGCTTGGCCTCGTCGAGCTCGCGATCGGCCGCGCCGCCCATGACGGTCAGCGCCTTGGTGGGGCACGCCGCCACACAATGCGGGCCGTCCGGATCGAAGGCGCACAGGTCGCACTTGACAGCGCAGGTGTACTGGCCGGGAGCCCACGTAAGCAGGCTGCTCAGGGACTTAGGATACGAAGGCGTCGGGTCGCACATGCCTGCGACACCGGCGATAGACGTGCCATCGGGATGGATGGCTCCGAAGGGGCACGCGATGGCGCACAGCCTGCACCCGATGCACTCCTGCTCCTTGACGTGGATGCGATCGCCATCGTGCTCGATGGCATTCACCGGGCAAACCTCGGCGCAGGGGGCACCCTCGCAATGGTGGCAGGCAAGGGCGGCCGAAATACCGCCGGTCTTCACGAGCGCCAGGCGCGGCGTATCCTGAAGACCCTGCATCCGGTGGGCGTCGGCACAGGCGGACTGGCATGTTCCGCAGCCGATGCACCTCTCCGGGTTGATGTCGATGAAGCGGTTCATCCCCACTTCCTTTCAAAATAACGGGCCGGGCTCCCGAACGTACGGGACGCCCGGCCCAAAAAGCCAACGAGAACGGGACTACACGATTTGGTTCACGTGCGTCTCGTCGTCGAACTTGGCGGCGCCGGGCTCAACGTCCTGAGGAGCGGCGGCGTCCACCAGAGCCTGCTTGAGCTCGGTGTACTGACGCTCGACCTCGCCCTCAGCCCAGACCTGGTCGGCGATAGCGTCGACCTGGCAGGCAGAGAACTTGTCCTCGGGCGTATGCGAGACCGGGTCGACCTTGTGAATGGTCAGCTCGTTGCACTTGCCGATCCACCACTGGTAGGTCATATAGACCGTGCCCTTGTTGATACGGTCGCTCACGTCGGCGCGGCTATATACCTGGCCGCGGCGGCTGTGAATCGAGACGATGTCGCCGTTCTTGATGCCGCGCGCCTGGGCGTCCGCGGGATTCATGCGGACAAAGCCGGGCTCGTCGGCGAGCAGCGCCAGCGTCTTGCAGTTGCCGGTCATCGAACGGCAGCTGTAGTGGCCGACCTCGCGGACGGTGCACAGAATGAGCGGGTACTCATCGTCGGGAAGCTCGGAGGGCGCCTCCCAGTCGTGCGCCATCAGGTTGGCGCGACCGTCCTTGGTGGTGAACTTGCCACCAGCGAACATGTCGGGCGTACCGTGGTCGTTCACATCGGTGCTCTTGACGGGCCACTGGGCGTAACCGCCCTCGGGAGCCATCTTCTCGTAGGTCGCGCCCACAAAGTTGGGGCACAGGCTAATGCACTCGTTCCAGATCTGCTCGGTGTTGTCGTAGTGCATGGGGTAACCCATACGCGTGGACAGGTCCGCGAAGATCTCCCAGTCGTGACGGCACTCGCCCTTGGGCGGAACGGCCGCGTCAAAGTGCTGGAAGCTACGGTCGGATGCGGTAAAGACACCCTCGTGCTCGCCCCAAGAGGTAGCGGGCAGGATGACGTCGGCGAGCATGGTCGTCTGCGTCATAAAGATGTCCTGGCAAATGAACAGATCCAGCTCGGAGAGCGTCTTGCGCATACCGGCCGAATCGGGCTCGGTCTGCACCGGGTCCTCGCCGTAGTTGTAGAAGCAGTGCACCTTGCCCTCGTCGACCAGGTGGCCCAGGTCGGTGAGCTTGTAGCCCTCCTCGAGCGGGAGCTTTTCCTCGGGCACGCCCCAAGCCTTGGCAAACTTGGCACGCACAGCCGGGTCGGTGACCTTCTGGTAGCCAGGGTACAGGTTGGGCAGCATGCCCATATCGCAGGAGCCCTGGACGTTGTTCTGACCGCGCACGGGCGCGAGGCCGGAATTGGGTTTGCCGATCTGGCCGGCAACGCAGGCGATGGAGGCGATGGTGTGCACCGTCTTCAGGTTCTGCTTCTGCTGGCATACGCCCATGCCCCAGCCAATGATGGCGGAAGGCTTCGCCGTGGCGTACATCTCGGCAGCTTGGTGGATCAACGCGGGCTCGACACCCGTGATGTCCTGTACGGATTCGGGAGTGTAGTTCTTGATGGTCTCCCACCACTCGTCAAAGCCGTTCGTGTGCTCGGCGACGAATTCCTTGTCGTAGAGGCCATCGTTGACCAGACAGTTGGCAAAGGCGTTGAGGAACGCAACGTTGCAACCGTTCTTGATCGGAAGGTAGAGATCGGCGATACGCGCGGTTTCGATATGGCGCGGGTCGGCGACGATGATCTTGCAACCCTTTTCTTTGGCTCGCACGATACGCCTTGCGACGATGGGGTGCGAATCGGCAGGGTTATAGCCGAAGAGGAAAATGCAGCCCGCATCCTCCATACCGGGGATGGAGCATGACATGCAACCTGAACCAACCGTGTCCATCAGACCGAGGACAGTAGGGCCGTGTCAAGTACGGGCGCAGTTGTCCACGCTGTGGGTGCCGATGCACGCACGCGTAAACTTCTGCATGACGTAGTTCGCCTCATTGCCGCCGCCTCGCGAAGAGCCGGTGGTCATGACAGCGTTAGGACCATATTCGTCAATTATGGCCTGCATCTTAGATGCGGTGAAATCCAGTGCCTCGTCCCAGCTTACGCGCTCAAGATCCGCGCCCTTGGTGCGGCGGATCATCGGGTGCAGTACGCGAGGAGTCAAGATCTTGGTGTCGTTGATGAAGTCGTAGCCGCTCATGCCCTTAAGGCACAGCTCGCTCTGGTTGGTGATGCCGTTGAGCGGTTCGGTACCCACGACCTGGCCGTTTTGGACCAAGAGGTTAAACTGGCAACCGGCGCCGCAGTACGGGCAGATCACTTTATGCTTCTCCATGACACCCTCCTTCCTTTCTCTGCTACCGAATACTCGGTTCTTATTTGACAATCATTGGGCCTGTATGGCCGGCCGTTTACGCCTCGTTTTCGATGGTGGCGCGGGCACGCTCGGCAGTCAGTTCTGCCAGGCGCTCCTCGTCTACCAGGGTGAGGCCCTTGGTCGGGCACGCCTCGGCACACGCCGGACCGCCGGGACGGTCCACGCACAGGTCGCACTTGAGCACGAAGCTCTTGGTCTGCGAACCCACGCGCACGTCACCCATCAAGACGGGGACCTGCGTGGTCGCCACGCTCACGGCTCCAAAGGGGCATGCCATGACGCAGCTCTTGCAGCCGATGCAGTTGTCCTCGTTGACGCCGATACGATGGTTCTTTGGATCAAAGAACAAGGCGCCCGTGGGGCAGGCCTTGGCGCACGGAGCGTCCTCGCAGTGGTGACATGCCACCGGCGCGGAAATCTCGTAGGTGCGCGTTACGCGCAAGCGAGGTGCGGCGATGTTGCCGGGAATATCGTGTGCCTCGATGCACGCCGCCATACAGGTTTGGCACCCAATGCAGCGCGAAGAATCAGCCACGACTCGTTTATTGCCCATGTTGTTCACTCCCTCCTGAATCCCATGCCGGAGAGACCCTGTCGACGTTGTCCCAAGCCGCCCGTGGCCTGGCATCGGCGTATCGAGCGCAAGCGGCGAAACAGGCACTCGATAGAATTTCTCCAACGGTATACAGGTTGAATATACGCAGTTGCAGGGGGCAAACGTGAGCATAGGCCCTGCAATACGGGTGTATTGCAGGGGTTTTGGCAGGTTGGAATTATTCTTGGGTAGCTATAAAGGTGAGTGTATTACATGCGTACGCCCAAGAAAGATTTCACGCTCGCTTTTGAAGGATGTAGTACGTTTGTAATATCGTTTACACTCAGTTACTCTAATGCAATAAAGTAGTGGTTGTAAGATTGGCTATTATTAGCCAATGCTGTATTTGACTATTCAAATTGCACGCTTATTAAGGGAGGCCAGTGATGTCATCGACTCAAAAACGAGCCATCCTGCAGGTGCGCATTCGCGAAGAAGACAAGCAGCATGCCGAGCGTCTCTACGACGCCATGGGCACATCGCTCGCCGAGGCCGTGCGCCTTTTTGTCGCGCAGAGCATTTTGATGCGCAAGCTTCCCTTTCAACCGGTCGCCGTGCGCTCAAAGGACGGCACAGCCGCCTATGGATTGCTCAAAGCATATGGGGACCCCAATCGCCGCTCCGAGGAGCGCAATGCCTGGATTGAGTACCTTGCTACAGAAAGCGACGATTCGATTTTGGGTCCCGAGGAAGTAGATATCCATGAGTAGCACCATCATCGACGAGACCGTCATACTACGTTACTTGCTTGACGACGACGAAGTTCTGTCACCGCGCGCCGCCAAGGTCATCGCCACGCGCACCGCTCGTGTCTACCCCGAAATCATCACGCGCGTCGTGGTCACGCTGCGCGACGTCTATAAGGTTCCCCGCGTTGAGATTGCTGCGGCCATGAAAAGGCTGCTCGATGACGTCATGGTCGACGAGCCCACCGTTGTCGCCCTTGCCGTCAAACTCTTTGGCAAGACCCATATGGACTTTACCGACTGCCTCCTCGCAGCCCGAACCGCCATATACAACGATGATGTCGTGAGCTTTGGCAAGCCCATCATCCAAGGCATGATCGATTACCGCCGCCAGCGCCAAACCGCCGCCGACGCCCGCAGCCGAAGCACCGACTCCACCATCGACAAACTCCGCCACCACGGTCGTCACTAACCGACAGGCAACGGCATCGCCTGCCCCTCAGCCCCATCCCCTCCTAAGTTGCGGTGAAATAGTTCCTGGATTAAGGCTTATTCGAGCTTTTCAGGAACTATTTCACCGCAACTTTCTGTAAGGGTGGTTTTAAGTGCCGCCGAGGGGCACTAATCAACCGTTTGCCGATATGTTTGGCTCTGACTCATGACTCTGACCTGCCCCGTCAAGCTTTTGGTCAGTTCATGGCAAGGTCTGGCGGACCAAATATGGGATAGCGTAGTGTCATTCACTCCCCCTCGAGACCATGGGGTCGAAAATGAGTCATGATAAACGCTGTTCCAAACCGCAAGTAGAGCTGTTCTTCCGGTTATTCGAGGCCCATCATGGCGGGCATCTGTTTGTAGCTACCAAAAAATGGGATGAACGCTGTGCCTACGCGCTCATGCAAAAAGAGATGATTATTCGACTCTACAACCATGTCTACGCTGATCCCGCGTATTGGAATGACCTCGGCGTCGAAGATCGCATCTTTCAATTGGCATCCGCTATTGCGGTCGTTGAACCGGATGCCGTGTTTTGTGGAGCAACGGCGGCACTGCTCTATGGCATCGGTTCTGCATATTCGCTTCTCGACAAGGTGCAAGTGCTGCTGCCGCGTTCCACCAGACGCGATATGTACGAATTCGTTGAATACCGACGCTGGCGGCCGGGCGACGTATGGCAGCTCGGCCCGTTTACGTTAACGGATCCATATCGCACGGTGGTCGACATCGCCCGAACGAGCGCCTTTCGATATGCACTAGGCTATGTCGACGGGCTGGCTCGTGAGTACGGTGTCGAGCGTGAAGAATTGCGTTCATATGCACAAGCGAACTGCCGTGGACTGCACGGCATCGCGCGTGCATTTGACGTTTTTGAACACATGGATGGCAGATCGGATAACGGTGGAGAATCCGAAGCGCGGGCGGCAATGATTCTGGCGGGAGTTGCCGCTCCCGAACTTCAGGTTGAAATCACTCGGCCTGGAAACGCCGGCTATTATTTGGCAGATTACGGCTGGCAAATGCCAAACGGCTCTTGGATGCTGGCTGAGCTGCATGGACTAGGCAAGTTTGAGGACGATGCCCAAAATGATCCGGAACATGCTGCGGCAAAAACCTATCGAGATGCCCTCGTGCGCGACGCGAACCTGCGTGCCATGGGCCACAACGTCATTCATTTCAAGCTCTCAGACACCTACGATGTCAAAGCGTTCGGCTCCATGATGCGCGGCTACGGTATTCCAACCACAAAACCCTACGCAGACTCCTGACCGGCTGCCCTCATCTTCTCGGCAACAGAACCCATCATCGAACCAGCCCGCTCGGCCTCAATAAGTTGCGGTGAAATAG
>CABTWP010000022.1 GCA_902488525.1 uncultured Collinsella sp. | reverse complement strand
GCGCCTGCTGCTGAGCATCGGCAATGATGGAATCGGCCTGAGCGGCGGCGGAGGCCATAAGCTCCTCGCGCTCTTTGAGGATACGGCGGGACTTCTGCCACTCCTCGGGATAGCTCATGCGGATCTCATCGAGGATGTTAAAGAAGACGTCGGCGTCGATAACCTTCATCTGGGCGTTCTTGCCGAACGGCGTCTTAGCCTCTTCGATGAGCCCCTCGAGCTCGTCGACAAGACTCACGATCCTGTCGCCAGGAAAATTCTCGCCCGGCATCCGGTCTCCTTTCATAGGTAACATATCATCGTGTTAGTTTACCACATGCCACCAGGCAATAAAAAACGTCACGAAAAGCGATGTTTGAGTGCTTCGACCACGTTGGGCGGCACAAACGTCGACACGTCGCTGCCAAGCGACGCGATCTGACGCACCACCGAACTCGAGATATAGCCGTACTGCGGAGCACTCATGACAAAGATGGACTCCAGCTCGCTATCCAGGCGATAGTTGAGGTCGGCCTGCTGCAACTCGTACTCAAAGTCGGTCATGGCGCGCAGACCCTTAACGACGGCACCCGCCCTCTGTTCACGTGCAAAGTCGACCAGCAGGCCGGTGAAGGGCAGTACCTCGACGCCGTCCAAATCACCGAGGGCCTCGCGGGCCAGCGCCACGCGCTCGTCGAGCATAAAGGTGGTACCCACGCCGTTTTTACCCTGCGATTCGGCCACGGCGACGATCACGCTGGGAAAGATACGGCGAGCTCGGCGGATCACGTCGATATGGCCAAAGGTGATGGGATCGAAGGTGCCCGGGACGATTACGCGGTTGATGGTGTCATTCATGGGTGTCCTCCGAAGGCACATCCTCGTCATTTTCGTTCTCGTCAGCATGGTCGTTCTCGTCCTCGGCCACCCAGCGCAGCAAGTCAACCGAGGTAATGCCGTAGCGCTTCTCTCGCACGGTCTTAAAACAAGCCGGATGAGCACCTGCATCGGCTGCGGCATGCTCAAAAAGGGCAAAGGCCCCGGGCGCCAGCAGTCCCTGCTGGGAAAGATTTTGCAGCAGCTCCTCGACCGGCTCGGCGCCAAAGGCATAGGGCGGGTCGAGCAAGATCAGGTCAAAGGGACCACCCGGCACACGGCCGCGCGAGGCGCTCGCCAACACATCGCCGGTAACGACACGCCAACGCGAGCGGTCGCGGCACAGCGACTCAATATTCTTGGTGATCAGACGGGCGGCATTGCGATCGATCTCGAACGTGGTGAGCGAGCGGGCGCCACGCGAGAGCATCTCGATTCCCAGGGCGCCGGAGCCGCCAAAGGCGTCCAGCACGCGGACCTCGTCCAGATCGAAGTCGAACGCCGACATGACCATGGACGCGCATGCCTCGCGCACGCGATCGGTCGTGGGACGGGTGACATCGCGCCCACGCGGCTCTTCGATCTTGCGGCCGCGCCATTCACCGCCGATGATTCTCATCCTCCGCTGACCTCCTTAAAGATATGTCGATAACGCATGGCGACCGCGTCGCGCAAGGGGCGCGTCGCCACGGAGTCAAGGTTGCAAGCATACCGCAAGAGCTCGACCGCGTCCAAATGAGCCCATTCGATAAGATCCTCGTCGGCGTCCAGGTCCACAAAGCGCAGGGTCACGCCGCCGTGCTGGCGATACCCCAGGATCTCGCCCTCGTGGCGCAAGCGCAGGTCCATCTGGGCGAGCGTAAAGCCGTCCGAGGTCTTTTCGAGCGACTGAAGACGGTCTTGTGCCGCCGAAGCGCCGCCGTTGCCCTTGGAGTGCGTCATGACCAGGCAGGTGCCCGACACGCTGCCGCGGCCCACGCGACCGCGCAGCTGGTGCAGGGCCGCCAAGCCAAAGCGCTCACCGTTCTCGATGACCATGACGGTGGCGTTGGGCACGTCGACGCCCACCTCGACCACCGTGGTCGAGACGAGCGCATCGATCTCGCCACGCTTGAAGGCATCGATCACGCGGTCCTTCTCCCCCGCCGGCATGCGGCCGTGAAGGCGTTCGATGGTAAGTCCCGGCAACGCCAGGCGCAGGCGGTCGAGCTCAGTTGCCGTATCGTGCAGCGGCACGGGGACGGTCACGCGGCCCTCGTCGTCACGGGCGATACCGGGCACGTCTTCCAGCTCATCGGCCGAGTCGCTCGGCTCCACAAGCGGGCAGATCACGTAAGCCTGCTGGCCCTTTTCGTGTGCCTCGCGGATGGCGCCGTAAGCCAAGTCGCGGCTCGACTCGGTGAGCACGCGCGTCGTGACGCCCGCCCCCGGAACAGGCCGATGGCGGATGATGCTCGTGTCCAGGTCACCGTAGACCGAGAGCGCCAACGTGCGCGGAATCGGTGTCGCCGTCATAACAAGCAGATCGGCACCCGGGCCCTTGGCACGCAGGGCATTGCGCTGACCCACACCAAAGCGGTGCTGCTCGTCGATGACCACGAGCGACAGATACTTGAACGCAACGTTATCCGAAAGAACCGCGTGGGTGCCAAAGAGCACGTCAAGCTCGCCCGATTCCAGCTGTGCATGGATGCGCTCGCGCTCTGCGGCCGGCGTGGCACCCGTCAGAAGTGCCCAGGACATGCCGGCCTGGGAGAGCAGAGGGCCGGTCTTATCGGCATATTGGCGCGCCAGCACGCCCGTGGGCGCCATAACGCAGGCCTGCGTGCCGCTATCGGCAGCCACAGCCAGCGCGCAGGCGGCAACGGCGGTCTTACCGGTACCGACATCGCCCAGCAGCAGACGGTTCATCACGCGTTCGCCATCGCACATGTCGCGCAGGATGTCTTGGAACGCGGCCTCCTGCTCGTCGCTCAGCAAAAACGGCAGGGCTTGCTTGAGCGCGGCCAGGTGCTCGCCCGCGGTGTGGGCATAGGGCACCACATCGACCAGACCGCCGTCGTTGCGCAGACGCAGCGCCAGCTGCAGGTAGAGGCACTCCTCGTATGCCAGCCGTGCGCGCGCGATATCGCGCTCGGCCATGCTCGAGGGAAAGTGGATCGATCGAAGCGCGCGGGCATTGCTCATCAAGCGACGCTTAACGCGCAGCGGTGCCGGAATGGGATCAAAGGGATTGCCGACGACCTCGAGCGCGCCGCTTACGATGCGGCGCATCCACGCCTGGCTCACGCCATCACTCACGTAATGGACCGGCAGGATAGTGCCCGCGGCACGCCCTTCCTCGAGCTTTTCAAAGTGCGGCGAGGCCATCTGCTTAAAACCGTAGGCAAACTCAACCTTGCCCATCACGGCCAGGCGGTCGCCCTGCTTAAGCTGCTGGGCAATCCAGGGCTGGCGGAAAAAGGCGACCTGCAGCACGCCCGTCTCGTCAATGAGTGAGACCTCGGTCACCTGCATGCGCGGACGCGGCTGCTTTTGAACGATACGGTCGACCGTGGCGATGATGGTGCACACGGTACCGATGGGCGCCATCTCGATAGACCAAGAACGGGTAAAGTCGAGGTATCGATGAGGGATATGGATAAGGAGGTCCCCCACCGTCCGAATTCCCAGACGGCGAAGGGCCTCCTCACGTTTACCCGAAACATATTTGAGTCGCGCGATATCCTCGTCGAGCGCATTGCTCTGGGCAAAGCGCTCCGAAACGCGCGGCACGGAACACAGCTCGGACATGAGCAGTTGCCTACTCGATCGAGAAGATCACGGGATAGAGCGGCTGCTCGCCACGATGGGCGTCGATCTCCAAATCGGGCTGAGCCTCCTCAATAGCGTCGACAATCTCCTGGAAGGCCTCATCGGACAGTTCCTCGCCGGCCAGAATCGTCAGCGCGTCACCCTCCTCTTCCTCCTGCATGCGGTTGATGCAGTCGAGCGTGACCTGCTTCACGTCGGAGCCGACCACGTCGATGGAGCCGGCGATGATACCCATGACGTCACCGGAGTGAATCGGAGAGCCGTCAGAGGCGCTGGAATCGCGCACGGCGCGGGTGACCTCGCCATCGCGGACCTCGCTGATGGCGTCGACCATGGCGGCGACGGCGTCCTCGAGCTCGGAATCGGGCAGGACCGCGAACAGCGCGGAGAACGCCTGCGGAACGGTCTTGGTGGGAACGACGGCAACCTTCTTGTCCGTGCAGGCAGAAGCGGCAGCCTCGGCAGCCATGCGGATGTTGCCGTTATTGGGCAGGATGATGACCGAGGTCGCATTGACCTGGTCCACCGCGCCCAGCAGGTCGGCGGTCGAGGGATTCATAGTCTGGCCACCGGAGACGACCACGTCGACGCCAAGGGACTTGAGGATGTCGGCCTCGCCGGAACCGGCGGCAACGGCGACAAAGCCCAGCGCCTTGGCGGGCTCGGCGGCCTTTTCCTGATCCTCGTGGATCTTGGCGGTACGGTCGTGGGCCTCCATCTCCATGTTATGGATAAAGACCTCATAGATCTGACCGAGCTGCAGCATGTGCTCGAGCACCAGGTTGGGGGTGTTGGAGTGCACATGGATCTTGTAGTCGGGATAGGCGCCCACGAGCAGCTCACAGTCGCCCATGGAGCCTAGGAACTTAAGGCACTCGTCCTCGTCAAACGGGGCGTCGGCCTTAAACAGGAACTCGTTGCAGTAGCGGAACTCCGAGCCCTCCCAGTCGTCGTTAGCCTCGATCTCAACACGACCAAGAGCGGCATCGCGGGCAGAGCCGGCGGAGTCAAACGTAGCGGAGAAATCCTCGACCACGGTGCTGCGACCAAGCGCGGCGGCAACAAAGTTCTCCAGGAAGATGGCAAAGCCAAAGGCGCCGGAGTCGACCACGCCATTCTCCTTCAGAACGGGCAGCAGGTCGGGCGTGCGGGCGACGGACTGGTACGCCTCAACGACGATGGCATCGAGCGCATCCTCAGCCGAGAACTTCTTCTTCTCGCACTCGTCTGCCTTGGTCGAGACATCGCGCAGGACCGTGAGGATCGTGCCCTCGATGGGCTTGCGGACAGCCTGGAAGGCAACCTTGACGGCGCGACGGAAGGCGAAGGCGATGTTGGCAGCCGTAATAGGCTCATCGGCAGAGACGAGGCCCTCGGCCACACCGCGCAGAATCTGCGAGGTGATGACGCCGGAGTTGCCGCGGGCACCCATCAGGGAGCCGTGGGTGATGGCGCCGGCGATGGCTTCCATGTCGGCGTCGGCAGGAAGAGCAGAAAGCTCCTTGGTCACCGAGGCGAGCGTGAGCGACATGTTGGTGCCGGTATCGCCATCGGGTACGGGGAAGACGTTGAGCTTGTTGATCTCCTCGGCCTTGTCGGAAACGGCAGCCGCAGCGATCGGAAAACAGGTGCGAATGGTCTTTGCAATCATGGGTATTTGAATCTCCGTTTTCGGATGCTAGTTCAGACGGCTCTTGAGCGCGTCGATGTGGATGCCGATCTTAAGGCTGGCGGGATCGATCTGGGCGATCTCCTGCAGAGTGAAGGCAACGGAGCTCGAAAGATTGTGGCAGACGGACTTCATGTTGACGCCGTTCTCGAGCACGACGTGAAGATCGACCGTAAGGCCGTTCTCGTCGGCGGAGACAAGCACGCCCTTGCGGAGGCGCTGACCGGCAAGCAGGCGCACGCTCTCGGCGCCCTGGAGCTGCTCAGCCATACCGACGACGCCATAGCACGTCATCGCGGCATAACCGGCAATATCGGCAATAACGTCGTTCGAGACGCTCAGGCTGCCGTTAATGGTCTCAGACACAAGAATCTCCTTATCTGGTGCTCGCGGCACCATCTCGTGGGAGCAATCATTGCAATATTCTACAACGACCGCGCCATGTTGAGGTGGCGGGCCTCGGGATTACATCCTCGACACGAAATGTTGATACGGTAACGTTCGCGAACGGCGATCGCGGCATGAAAAAACCCGCCGCATAAGCGACGGGTTTTACAACCTGGCTCCCCGGGTAGGACTCGAACCTACAACAGCGCGGTTAACAGCCGCGTGCTCTACCATTGAGCTACCGAGGAATTTAAAGCCCAACGGAAAGGCTGGAAAATTCTGGCTCCCCGGGTAGGACTCGAACCTACAACAGCGCGGTTAACAGCCGCGTGCTCTACCATTGAGCTACCGAGGAATAGGTGCGTGCTCTCAAGCAACGAAGTTTATTATACGGACGAATCAGCTTAGGGCAAGAACTTTTTTAAGAAATTTTCCGACCTAGTCGTTGGCCTTGATTATCGACTTTATCCGAACACCTCCCACATTCATCCGCACATGTACGGATGAATGTGGGAACCCGATACCCTGAGGGCCGGATCGGCCGGCCCCGGGAGATCGGAGGACGGCATGTCCGGAAAGAAGAAGAGTGGCTCCGCAAGGGCGGTCCCGAGGACCTACGGAAGGCTCACGAGGCACGAGCGGGACACGGTCCAGAGGATGCTGGAGCGCAGGGCGTCGTGCAGGGAAATCGCGAGGGAGCTGGGCAGGTCGCCCTCGACGGTGAGCGCCGAGGTGGCGTCGCACAGGTTCGTGACGGCGCCGAAGGCCAGGCGCGGCGAGCGAGTGGACGCCTCCGCCGACCTGTCGGCGGCCTGCCCGCGCCTGGCCGCGTGGCCGCGCTGCTGCAACGGGTGCGGCCGGTACCGCGCGATCGGCTGCAAGCGCCGTCCCCACGTCTTCTACGAGGCCCGGGCCGCGCAGCTGTGCGCCGACTCGGTCCTCGTTTCGTCCAGGCGCGGGATAGACGCCGACGAGCCCGCCGCGGCGGCCAGGCTGGAGGCGATAAGGGACTGCCTGCGCCGGGGGCTGTCGCCCGAGCAGATGGCGGCGCGCAACGGCGGCCCGGTGGACCTGTCGCCGTCGACCATCTACCGCTGGGTCTCGGCGGGCTACGACGGCATGACCAACATGGAGCTCAGGCGCAAGGTCGGCTACAGGCCGAGGAAGCGCGCCGCGGGCCGGGCGGCGACCCGCCACTCCGCCCGCAGGTCGCATGCCGCGTTCCTCGCCCTCGGGGAGGACGCGTGCGCCGCGGCCTGGGAGATGGACACCGTCGAGGGGGCCCGGGAGGACTCCGCCTGCCTGCTCACGCTGCTGCACCGCCCCAGCAGGCTCCAGCTCGCGCTGCCGCTGGAGGAGAAGACCGCCGGGTGCGTCGCGGACGCCCTGGAGGGCGTCCGGGCGGTCCTCGGCGCCGACGGGACGCGCCGCGTGTTCCGCGCCGTCCTCACCGACAACGGCGCCGAGTTCTCCGACGAGGCGGCGATCGCGGCGCTGCTCGGCGAGGGGCCGGGCGAGACGAGGCTGTTCTACTGCGACCCCAGGCGCAGCGACCAGAAGGGCGCCTGCGAGCGCAACCACGTCGAGATCAGGAAGCTGCTGCCCAAGGGCGCCGGAATCAGGTTCGACCGGCTCGCCCCGGCCGACCTGGCGCTGGCCATGTCGCACGTGAACTCCGAGCCCCGCGGCGCGCTCGGCTTCGCGACGCCCGCGCGCGCCTTCAGGGCGATGCTCGGGGAGGACGCGGCGGCGCTGCTGGACGCCTACGGCGTGTGGGACGTGCCGCTCGGCGACCTCGACCTGACGCCGGGGCTCATCGAGAGGGCGCGCGCAGAGAGGGGCGATGCCCCGCTGGCCTAGCCTGGAAGAAAACGGAATAGACGGACCGACCGTCCGGCTGAGTCTGGGAAGAGGTGCCGGGCGGCGGGCGGAGCATGGCCACCGGACCTATCGAAACACATCTCCACCGTTCCTTCAACTGGGAAAACGGCGCCCCCGGACCCCAGGAGGGGCCGCGGGGGCGTTCAGCTAAGTGCGGGAATGGCCTATTTGCTCAATGTGTTCGGCTGAGATCGGAAATCAACCACGCTCGGCCGCGCTTGGCGTTGCAGTGGGGTTTGAGGTGCCAAAAAAACGGCTTCCGACCAGCGTGGTTGATCAACTCAATTGTTCAAAAGGGGTATTCATAAGCGACTTGGCAATGAATTTAAAAATCTTTGGGTGGTGCTGTGGACCGCTGGTATGCATTTTGCGACCACAGCCTTGTGCCCGTTGACCTGCGGCTTGGCTCAGCTTGTCCCCGCGGCATCGTATCTTGTCCACAAATCCGTCAAGCTCTTGGTCGGCATTTGGTTGGAATGCGCATGAAACGTGGTGCGAGCATGGGCATATGTGGAGGTCATGAGGTTGTAGCTGCATATTCTTGCGGCCTGGGAGGTTGAAAGATATTATTACCAAGTCTTTTCCTGCTTCAGGCGCACCTTCACGACCTGAAGCCAGATTTGCCCAGAGGAGGTGACAATATGAAGGCTTATGAACTGCTGTTCTTTGTTGACCCGTCGCTCGACCCCGAGACTCGTCTCGCTGTTATGAAGCGTATCGATACTACGATCGCTGAGGGCGCTGGCAAGGTCGACTCCGTTGACGAGTGGGGCAAGCGCAAGCTCGCCTACGAGATCAACGACCTCACCGATGGTGACTACACCCTCATCAACTTCCACGCAGATCCTACCCAGATCGCCGAGCTTGATCGCGTCCTGCGCATCACCGACGCTGTGGTCCGCCACATGATCGTCCGTCGCGACGACCAGGAGTAAGACTGTCGTTTTGGACTGGGCTTGTGCCCCAAGAGGAAGTAGTGAGTTATGAGCATCAATCGAGTGAACATCACCGGTAACCTCACCCGCGATCCCGAGCTGCGCGCCACCGCCGGCGGAACCCAAGTTCTGTCCTTTGGCGTCGCCGTGAACGATCGTCGCCGCAACGCGCAGACTGGCGAGTGGGAGGACTATCCCAACTTTGTCGACTGCACCATGTTCGGCACCCGCGCCGAGGCCGTGAGCCGTTTCCTGGCAAAGGGAAACAAGGTCGCGATCGAGGGCAAGCTGCGCTACAGCTCTTGGGAGCGCGACGGCCAGCGCCGGAGCAAGCTTGAGGTCATCGTCGATGAGATCGAGTTTATGAGCTCCCGTGGTGGCCAGGGTGGCTACGATCAGGGCGGTTACGCCCCCGCAGCTCCCGCGCCCGCAGCACGTCCTGCCGCACCGGTGGCTACGCCGCCCGCGGTCGACGTCTACGATGAGGACATCCCGTTCTAAGGGTTGTTCACCTATTTTTGAGTGAGAGGCGGCTTCGGTTCGCCGAAGTTGCCAAACGAAAGGTATTTTGACATGGCTAATGATTTTTCTGCACGTCAGCCGCGTCGTAAGTACTGCCAGTTCTGCAAGGAGAACACTGAGTTCATCGACTATAAGGACACTCAGCTTCTCCGTAAGTACATGACCGACCGTGGCAAGATCAAGCCCCGTCGCGTCACTGGCGCTTGCACGCAGCATCAGCATGACATCGCCAACGCCATCAAGCGCGCCCGCGAGATGGCTCTCCTGCCGTACACCGTCCCCGTGGTTTCCTCTCGTGGCAACCGCGACCGCGGCTAAGAAGGGAGACGCATCATGAAGGTTATTCTTCTCGATGAGATCAAGGGCAAGGGCGGCGAGGGTGACGTCGTAGAGGTCGCTCAGGGTTACGCTGAGAACTTCCTGTTCCCCAAGAAGCTCGCTGTTGCCGCCACCAAGGGCAACCTCAAGCAGCTTGACGAGCGTCGCAACAACATCGCCAAGCGCGAGGCCGTCCGTCTGGCTACCGCCAACGAGACCAAGGCTGCCTTCGAGGGCAAGACGGTCACCGTTGACGTCAAGGTCGGCGACGAGGGCATCCTCTTTGGCTCCGTTACCGCCGCTATGATCGCTGACGCCATCAAGGCTCAGCTCGGTATGGACATCGACCGCAAGCGCGTCGAGCTCGGTAAGCCCATCAAGGTTGCCGGTGCCCACACCGTTGCCATCTCGCTGTACCGCGAGATCAAGGCCGAGGTTGTCGTTCTCGTCGGCGTTACCGCCGAGGAGCTCGCTGCCGAGGCTGAGGTCGAGGAGGCCGCTGAGGTCGCCGAGGCCGAGACCGCCGAGGTCGAGACTGAGGCTGCTGCCGAGTAGCATTTGCTGCAACGCAACAATCTTGTTCTAAGAAGGGCGCTCTGGAAAACCAGGGCGCCCTTTTGTTTTTTGCGCTGAGTGAGTGTCATGGTGAACGTTGCGTCGAAGTCCTATATACAGGACCGTTCATCCGTTTGGTTCGGTGATGATTGGCGGCGCGCGGCGCGTTTTGGGACCGTGGCTGATACTATGGATGCTCGCAAGCGATATGAATGAGGATGCTCATGGCATATGACGATAGGGAGACCGGGCTGACGGTTGAGGACCGCGGCTCAAAGTTGGGTCTTCCCCAAAACCAAGATGCAGAGGCCAATGTACTGGCCGCTATGCTGCTATCGCCCGAGGTGGTCGAAGAGGCCCAGGTCGAGCTGCAGCCCGATGACTTCTACCGCCCCATTCATAAGACCATCTATACCGCGATGGTCGATATGTACAACAGCCGCATTCCCATCGACTCTATCTCGCTGATCGATTACCTGCGAAGCATCAACAAGCTCGATGCCGTGGGTGGCGAAGCGTACATTTTGGAGTTGATGGGTCAGACCCTGTCGCTCGTGAACTGGCAGCACCATGCCGCCATCGTCCGTCGCGACTCGATGCTGCGCGAGCTGATCGGCGCCACCAACGAGATTAACGCGCTGGCCTATAACGCCCCCACCGACACCAAAGAGGTCGTGGAGCTGGCCGAGAGCAAACTGCTCAAGGTCACGGCACGCGAGGTCAAGTCGAGCTACAAGACGCTGACTGAGTTTATGGTCGAGGCCTATAACGAGGCCGAGGAAGTGTGCCAGGCCGGTGGCCAGGCTGCGGGCGTGCCCACGGGCTTCCCGTCGCTCGACCGCATGCTCATGGGCTTCCGCGAGGGTCAGCTCATCATCATCGGCGCCCGTCCTGCTGTAGGTAAGACGTCGTTCGCTCTGAACCTGGCGCTCAACGCTGCCGCTGCTGGTTATACCGTCGGCTTCTTCTCGCTGGAGATGTCGGGCAAGGAAATTGCCCAGCGTCTGATTTGCGCCTACGCCATGATCTCGATCAGTGACTTCCGCATGGGCCGCATTAGCCCCGAGCAGTGGGCCAATATCAACGAGGCCACGCAGACCTTGTCCAAGCTCGATATTCTGATTGACGATACGCCCGGCACCACAGTGACCGAGATTCGCGCCAAGAGCCGCCGAATGCTCCATAACAAGGAGAAGGCAATCATCATTCTGGACTACCTGCAGCTGGTGAGTCCTCCGCCGGGACGCCGCTCCGAGAGCCGTACCGTCGAGGTTTCGGAGATGTCGCGTGGTCTGAAGATCATGGCCAAGGAGCTCAAGATTCCGCTCATCGCGCTGTCGCAGCTTTCGCGTCAGGTTGAATCCCGTACCGGCAAGCGCCCGCAGCTTTCCGACCTTCGTGAATCGGGCTCCATCGAGCAGGACGCCGATATCGTTATGTTCTTGGACCGCTCCGCCGACGAGGCCGAGGCCTCGCGCGACGATCGACCCGACGAGGGCGTCACGCGTATCGTCGTGGCCAAGAACCGTTCGGGCCCGATCGGCGACGTCGACCTGATGTTCCTGCCGGCATCCACCAAGTTCTATGAGCTTGATGGGGCACATGCCGAGGAGTAGGACAGGCGCCCGTTGCACGGGTATACTGGGAATGTTTTGTGCTTCTGCGTGCCGGCGTGGCGCGTAGACAGTCCATGAATGTAAGGAGTAAACATGCCGTCAACCGTTTTGGTCGGTGCCCAGTGGGGCGATGAGGGCAAGGGTAAGATTTGCGACCTAGTCGCCGGCGACTTCGATGCCGTCGTGCGCTACTCGGGCGGCAACAACGCCGGTCACACCATCGTCGTCAACGGCAAGAAGTACGGCCTGCACCAGGTGCCCTCCGGCATCATGTATTCCGACCACGTGTCGGTGATCGGTAACGGCTGCGTCGTCAACCCCAAGGTTGTCCTTGAGGAGATCGATATGTTCGAGGCCGACGACATCACCACCAAGAACCTCAAGATTAGCGGCAACGCGCATGTCATCATGCCGTACCACATCGATCTGGATGGCGCCTTTGAGCAGAAGCTCGGCAAGAAGAACATCGGTACCACCAAGCGCGGCATCGGTCCGTGCTATCAGGACAAGATGGCCCGCATTGGCCTGCGCATGCAGGACATGCTGGACGAGGCGCTGTTCCGCGACAAGCTGGAGACCGCTCTCGCCCGCGTGAACCCCGAGCTCGAGCTCATCTACAACCTGCCCACCTACACCGTGGACCAGATTTGCGACGAGTACCTGCCGATGGCCGAGCGCCTGCGTCCCTACATCACCGAGACGAGCCTGCTGCTCAACAACATGATCGATGAGGGCAAGAACCTGCTGTTTGAGGGCGCCCAGGCGACGCTGCTCGACATCGACCACGGCACCTATCCGTACGTGACGTCTTCCAACTGCACCGCCGGCGGCGCCATTACCGGTTCCGGCGTCGGCATGAAGAACGTCGACCGCGTGCTGGGCGTCATGAAGGCCTATATCACCCGCGTCGGTTCGGGCCCCATGCCCACCGAGCTTTCCTATGAGTCCGAGGCCGGTCACACGCTGACCGAGGAGGGCTATGAGTACGGCGTGACCACCGGTCGCCGTCGTCGCTGCGGCTGGTTCGACGGCCCCATTGCCAACTACGCCTCGCGCGTCAACGGCCTCACCGATATCGCCATGACCAAGCTCGACGTGCTTTCGGCCTTCGACACCATCAAGGTGTGCGTGGCCTACGACGTCGATGGCGAGCGCTATACCAGCGTGCCCGAGCATCAGGTTCGCTTTGAGCACGCCAAGCCCATCTACGAGGAGCTTCCTGGCTGGAAGTGCGATATCACCGGCTGCCGCAGCTTTGAGGAGCTGCCGCAAGAGGCTCAGGACTACGTGGCGTTTATCGAGGATCTGGCACACACCCGCGTGACGTTCATTGGCGTTGGCGCTGGTCGAGAGCAGATCATCAACCGATTCTGGAAGTAATCGGGACTATTTGGTTATTGCGATATACCCCTTTGCAGCCCGGACGGGCGGCCGAGGGGTATATTTGCTTGCAAAGGGCTCGCGCGGAGCGGGCCGTTAATCCATAGAGGAGGCACCCTTGAAGGCGGACACTCAAACCATCGACATCCTGTTGTTGGGCAGCGGCGGCCGTGAGCATGCTTTGGCAGCTAAGCTCGCAGCATCACCGCGCGCCGGCAAGCTCTACATCGCGCCGGGTAACGGCGGCACCGCGAGCTGCGGCGAGAACGTTGTTCTCGACGACTGCGATCCTGCGGCCGTGGCGGCGTTTGCTCAGAGCCACGGATGCGGACTCGTGGTAATTGGCCCCGAGGCTCCGCTCGTGGCGGGCGTGGCCGACGCCGTGCGCGCGGCGGGTATTCCCTGCTTTGGCCCGGGTGCCGAGGGTGCCCGTATGGAGGGCTCCAAGCTATTCTCCAAGCAGCTCATGGAGCGTGCCGGCATTCCGACGGCCGCCTACGGCTCGTTCACCGACGAGGCTTCGGCTCTCGCCTACGTGCGCGAGCAGGGCGCACCGCTGGTCGTGAAGGCTGACGGCCTGGCCGCAGGCAAGGGCGTCATCGTGGCGACCGAGCTCGAGCAGGCCGAGGAGGCCGTGCGCGAGTGCTTTGGCGGCACCTTCGGCGATGCCGGCAACACCGTGGTCATCGAGGAGATGCTGACCGGCCCCGAGTGCTCGCTGCTGGCCTTTACCGACGGCAAGACCGTGCGCCCCATGGCCACCTCGCAGGACCACAAGCGCGCGCTCGAGGGCGACAAGGGTCCCAACACCGGCGGCATGGGCGTCTACAGCCCGGTGCCCATCGTGACTGACGAGGAGCACGCCACCATGGTGGCGGTCATGGAGCAGACCGTGGCCGAGCTCGCTGCCGAGGGCATCGACTACCGCGGCTGCCTGTACGGCGGCTTTATGCTCACACCCGCCGGCCCCAAGGTGCTGGAGTTCAACGCCCGCTTTGGCGACCCCGAGACGCAGGTCGTGCTTCCGCGCCTTAAGAACGACCTGGTCGAGGTCATGCTGGCTTGTGCCAACTGCGAGCTCGATCAGATTGAACTCGACTGGCGTGACGAGTGGGCCGTGGCCGTTGTCCTGACGAGCGCGGGCTACCCCGGCAGCTACGAGAAGGGCAAGGTCATCACCGGTATCGCCGATGCCGAGGCCATGGAGAACGTGACCGTGTACCACGCGGGCACTGCCGTGATGGACGGCCAGCTCGTGACCAATGGTGGCCGCGTGCTTGCCGTGACCGCTCTGGGCGACACGTTCGAGAACGCTCGCAACCTTGCCTACGAGGCCTGCGAGAAGATTGATTTTGAGGGCAAGACCCTGCGTCACGACATCGGCCTGCGCGCGCTGCGCGGCCGCGACGCCTGGGATGCCTAAAGTCCGAGAGGAATGAGACGGATGGACGAGAAGAACGAAGAGCTCGTGGACGCGCAGATCGTCGAAGAGGACAGCCGCATGTATGGGCACGCCGAGGGCGAGCCTGGTGGCGAGGTCTCTGACGAGCCGGCGCTGGTGCTGGGCGATGACGACCCGCACGATGCCGAGCTGCACGAGAAGATTCTTTCGGAGGAATGCGCCTGGAAGGGCAAGATCCTCGACGTCCACCGTCTTGAGGTTGAGCTGCCCAACGGTCGCCGCAGCGCCCGCGATATCGTTCGCCATCCGGGTGCGGCGGCTGTTGTGGCACTGACCGAGAGCGGCAAGATCGTACTGGTGCGTCAGTACCGCACCGCCATCGACCGCGTGACGGTCGAGATTCCCGCCGGCAAGCTCGACCCAGGCGAGGACCCGCTCGATTGCGCCAAGCGCGAGCTGCATGAGGAGACGGGCTTTAGGGCTGGTCGCATTCGCTTTTTGACGTCGATTGTCACGTCCTGCGGCTTCTGTGACGAGATCATTCACATCTACCTGGCCACCAAGCTCGAGTTCGATGCACCCAACCCCGATGATGACGAGTTTGTCAACGTGGACCTCGTGCCGCTGCACGAGCTGATCGACGCCGTGCTCGACGGCAAGATCGAAGACGCCAAGACCGTCGTGGGCGCGCTTGCCTGCGACAGCATCGCGCACCGCTTGGGTGGGGCCGAGCTCTAGGTTACGCGGTTTTACCAAACCGCGTAACGAGTCGACGCTGCAAACGCCCCTAAGCGGCAATCTGCCTTTCAATCGTCGCTCGCGTACCGAAGTACGCGTCGCTCCTCTTTCAAGGCACCTTGTTCGCTTAGGGACGTTTTCGCTGACGCTGCCAGAACATCGGCGTTATGCTTGTTGGGACGCTTTGTTTTCAGCCTAACCGGTTCAACCGGATTTCTCACGCTATTTATTTCTCTCCGAGGACTGCATGTTTAAGAGGTTTCTTTCTTACTACAAGCCCCAGATGGGGCTTTTTGTTGCTGATACTGTTTGCGCTCTGGTGCTTGCCGCCATTGACCTGGCGTTCCCCATTATCCTGCGCAATTTGACCGGTGGGCTGTTTACTCAGGGTCAGGCTGCCATTATGCAGGCGCTCGGCATGATCGCGGTGGGCTTGGTGCTGATGTATGTCATCCGCTGCGCCTGCCGATACTTTGTGAGCTATTGGGGCCACGTGATGGGCGCGCGCATGGAGTCCAAAATGCGCGAGGACCTGTTTGACCAGTACGAGCGCTTTAGCTTTGCGTACTTCGATCGCAACAGCTCGGGTGACATGATGAGCCGCGTGGTCAACGACCTGTTCGATATCTGCGAGGCAGCGCATCACGTGCCCGAGTGGATCATCATCTGCGGCATCGAGATCATCGGCTCGTTTGTGATCCTCTTTACCATCGCCCCGGTGCTGGCGCTTGCCATGGCTGTGGTGACGGCAGCGTTTGCGGTCATCATGTTTTGGCAGAACTTGCGCATGCGCGAGGTCTTTAGCGACAACCGCAAAAAAATCAGCGGTATCAATGCGCAGCTGCAGGATTCGCTGGCGGGCATGCGCGTGGTCAAGAGCTTTGCCAATGAGGAGACCGAGCGCTCTAAGTTTCGCGCCTCGAACGATCGCTACCTTTCGTCTAAAGAGAACATGTATCACGCCATGGGCGTCTATACCGCGACGTATGGCCTGCTCTCGGGTGTGCTCTATGTGATCGTGGTGCTGCTGGGCGGCTGGCTGGTCGCCCAGGGACAGCTGCAGGCGGTCGATATGGCGACCTTTGCACTCTATATTTCGCTGTTCTGCACGCCGCTCGAGACGCTCGTCAATTCGGCCGAAACGTATCAGAAGGCTATCGCCGGCTTTAAACGTATGGACGAGGTGCTCTCGACCGCGCCGGATATCCAGGACAAGCCGGGCGCTACGGATCTGCAGGTGACTGCCGGCGCCGTGGAGTATCACGACGTGTGCTTTAACTACGAGGATGTCGAGCTGGGCGAGGGCTATGCCGACGAGCGTCCCGTTATCGACCATATGGACCTGTCCATCAAGCCCGGGCAGACCATCGCTTTGGTTGGCCCTTCGGGCGGCGGCAAGTCCACGACCTGTTCGCTGCTGCCGCGCTTTTATGACGTGGCTACCGGATCCATTAGCATCGACGGCCAGGACGTGCGCGATGTGACGCAGCAGAGCCTGCGCCGCGCCATCGGCCTGGTGCAGCAGGATGTCTATCTATTTGACGGTACGATTGGCGAGAACATCGCCTACGGCAAGCCGGGCGCTACGGCAGAAGAGATCGCCGAGGCCGCCCGTCGCGCCAACATCGATGCCTTTATCGAGTCGCTTCCGCAGGGCTACGACACCGTGGTGGGCGAGCGCGGCAGCCGTCTTTCGGGCGGACAGAAGCAGCGCGTTGCCATCGCGCGCGTGTTTCTCAAGAACCCCAAGATCCTGATTTTGGACGAGGCGACGAGTGCTTTGGATAACGAGAGCGAGGAGGCGGTGCAGGAGTCACTCGAAGAGCTGGCACGCGGCCGCACCACGATTATCATCGCCCACCGTCTTTCGACCATTAAGCATGCCGATGAGATTGCGACCGTTGAGCATGGTCGCGTTGTGGAGCGTGGCACGCACGAGGAGCTTCTCGCCCGTGGCGGCACCTATGCCCGTTACTATCGAATGCAGTTCGAAGGTGCGCGTGCGCACGAGCTCGACTGATTGATATGACAGGAAGATCATGGCTGATAAGAACCCTTTGACTCCGGAAGAAGTGACGGAGTTATTCTCCGAAATCGATGCATCCGGCGTCTTGGATCCTACGCTTGCCAAAAAGCGTACCGAGCGCATGCGCGAGAAAGAGGCCGCCGTCAAGCGCGGTGACAAAGCGGCGCTAGCGCAGCTGCGCAGCGAGGACCGCGCGAGCCAGGCAAAACATATCGACCCGCTGTCCGAGGACGATCCTTCGGGCTCGCAGGTGAGCCATACCATTACGAAGACCGCGATGGCCGTGGTCATCGGTATTTTGGTGCTGATCGTGGGCATGCAGATTGGCTACGGCGTGATGCGTCGTCTGAACACCGCCAACCTGTCCGAGAGCGTTTCGGTCGATACCGTTTCGACCGCGCTGAAGGGCGGCCTTGAGTGGGGCAATGGCTTTACGCAGTTCCCGCTCGATTTTACCGTCGATGAAGCCGATGAACGCACGGGCACGGTCGAGGTGACGGTGTTGGACACATCGTCTGCCAACGAGCTCGAGCTGCTGTCCAACGGGCAGATTCAGGCCGCGGCGCTTGCGACCAACGCGTTGCTCAACGATAAGATCGACCGCGTGGTGTATAACGTTCACGCCTATATCGACGAGAATAGCAACATTCAGCACGATTCCTTCTTTGGCATGTTCCCCGCGCGCGGCCACCAGAGCGCCATTTTGACGTTCGTGTGGACCAAGAGCTCATCCAACGCCACGAGTATCGACTGGAAGATGCGCATCGTGAGTATGGATGACACCATCGCCGAGCGCATTCAGAAGCAGGTGAACTCGGTGTCGTCGTTGATTGAGGACCCGGTGGTGAGCCAGACCAAGATTGACGAGGAAAAGGCCGAACGTGACCTGGAGCATCGTCTGCATGGCCGCGAGATTTTCCGCGGCGGCAAGCCCGATCGCACACCGTCCAAACTGCTGGAGCAGGATAAGAAAAAGTAAGACGTCATCATCCCGCGTGAGCCAAGCGCCCGCGCGGGATGATTTTTCTGGGACGGGGATTAAATAATCATTCTGTTGTGTATGCAGTTGGCGACAAAGCCCCGCGCTCAGAATGATTTTTTAATCCCCGTCCCAGAAAAATCAATATGCATAGAAAGTCATAATTATCATTTCGTAAACATTTTGATGAAATTAACGCCATGAGGCATACTTGCGGTTACAATACCGCGAGGCCTAACTACACACCTTTAAGCCGGTCCTGTGAGACCGGGAAGGAGAATTATGGCGAACAACCATACCGCGGGCGCTGCCGCCCGCACCTTCGCGCCCAGCGAGCTTTGCCAGCGTATGCTGGCCAAAACCAGCAAGGGCACCTGCGGTCCCTGCATCCTGTATCTTGAGGATGGGACCATTTTTTATGGACGTGCATGCGGCGCCGAGGGCACCGCGACCGGCGAAGTCTGCTTCAACACCTCGCTCGAGGGCTACTTTGAGGTCATGACCGACCCGAGTTATGCCGGCCAAATCGTAACCATGACCTATCCGCAGATCGGCAACTACGGTATCGACGAGACCGACGTCCAGTCGGCCTTCCCCGGCGACGCCGTGCGCCCTGCGAGCGCTCCGGCTATGCGTGGCATGATCGTTCGCGACATGTGCGCCACGCCTTCTAACTGGCGTTCGGCCGTCAGCGTGCCGGAGTATCTGCGCGCCCACGGCATCGTCGCTATCGAGGGCGTCGACACCCGCGCTCTGGTGCGCCATCTGCGCGACAATGGTTCCAAGATGGGCATTATCTCGACCGAGATCTTCGACGTCGACGAGCTTGCCGAGCGTCTGGCCGCAGCGCCCACGCTGGTAGGCGAGAACCTGGTCAAGACCGTAAGTTGCCCCGCGCCTCACGAGTTTGTGGCCGCCGACCTGCCTGCCACGCATGACTTTGCACTTGCGGTTGCCGCTCCTGCCCGTCACAAAGTGGTCGCCTACGACTGCGGCGTCAAGCGCGGCATTCTGGAGGGCCTCGTCCGCGCCGGCTGCGACCTTACTGTCGTGCCGTGGGATACGCCTGCCCAGCAGGTGCTCGACATGAATCCCGATGGCGTCTTTTTGTCCAACGGCCCCGGCGACCCCGATGCCGTGGTGGAGACCTACGAGCAGGTGCAGCAGCTGATCGGCAAGGTGCCGGTCTTTGGCATTTGTCTTGGTCACCAGATGATCAGCCTGGCCTGCGGCGCCCAGATGGAAAAGCTTAAGTTCGGTCACCGCGGTGGCAACCAGCCGGTCATGAACCTGGTAAGCCGTCGCGTGGAGATCACCGCGCAAAACCATGGCTTTGGCCTGCTGTTCCCCAGCTTGGGCAAGCTTGTCCCCGAGCTTTCCGGCGGCGAGACCGAGCATGCGGCCGATGGAGATCTGCGCGTCTGGGTGCGCCGCGGAATCGCGCCGGTCGTGATGAACGAGCGCTTTGGCCGCATTCGCCTAACACATGTGAACCTCAACGACGGCACCGCCGAGGGTATCCAGCTGCTCGACGCCCCGTGCTTCTCGGTCCAGTACCACCCCGAGGCTTCGCCTGGCCCCACCGATGCCCACTATCTCTTTACCGCCTTTACGCGACTCATGGACGGCGAGGAGAACTACCTGGACATCGACACCGCGAAGGACCGCCTTGCCGGCTGGAACTTTGCTGAGTCCGAGACCGCTGAGACCGAGGAGAACTAACATGCCGAAACGTACTGACATCAAGCGTATCCTCGTCATTGGTTCGGGCCCCATCGTCATTGGTCAGGCTTGCGAGTTCGATTACTCCGGCGCCCAGGCCTGCAAGGTGCTCAAGGAAGATGGCTTTGAGGTTATCCTGGTCAATTCCAACCCGGCGACCATCATGACCGACCCGGGCTTGGCCGACCGCACCTATGTCGAGCCCATCACTGCCGAGTTTATCGAGCGCGTGATCAAGAAAGAGCGCCCGGACGCGCTGCTGCCCACGCTGGGCGGCCAGACCGGTCTGAACGCCGCCGTCGAGCTGGCAAAGGACGGTACGCTCGACAAGTACGGCGTCGAGATGATCGGCTGCGACCTGGCCGCTATCGAGCGCGGCGAGGACCGCAAGCTCTTTAACGAGGCCATGGCCGAGATTGGCCTGGAGGTCGCGCGCTCGGGCTATGCCTACAGCGTGGCCGACGCCGAGGCTATCGCCGAGCGCGTGGGCTATCCCTGCGTACTGCGCCCGAGCTTTACCCTCGGCGGCGCCGGCGGCGGCATCGCTCACACTCACGAGGAGCTCGTCTCCATCGTGAGCCAGGGCCTCGAGCTCTCGCCCGCCCACGAGGTGCTGGTCGAGGAGTCCATCGAGGGCTGGAAAGAGTACGAGATGGAGGTCATGCGTGACCATGCTGGCAACGGCATCATTGTGTGCTCCATCGAGAATCTCGACCCCATGGGCGTGCATACTGGCGACTCCATCACCGTGGCGCCGGCGCAGACGCTCTCCGACCTTGAGTACCAGCGCATGCGTGTCGCCTCGCTCGCCATCTTGGAGAAGATCGGCGTTGAGACCGGTGGCTCCAACGTGCAGTTTGCCGTGAATCCCAACACCGGCCGCCTGATCGTCATCGAGATGAACCCGCGCGTGAGCCGTTCGTCCGCCCTCGCTTCCAAGGCCACGGGTTTCCCCATTGCCAAGGCCGCCGCGCGCCTGGCTGTGGGCTACACGCTCGACGAGATCGTCAACGACATCACCAAGGCTACGCCCGCCTGCTTTGAGCCCACGATCGACTACTGTGTGGTCAAGGTGCCGCGCTTTGCCTTCGAGAAGTTCAAGGGTACCGACCCCACGCTCACCACGCGCATGAAGGCCGTGGGCGAGATTATGGCGATCGGCCGCACCTTTGAGGAGGCCTTTGGCAAGGCTATGCGCTCGCTGGAGGATGGCCACCAGGGCATTTGCGCCGGTGGCAAAGAGGGTGCCGATAAGCTGAGCGACGACGAGCTTGCTCAGGCCGTGGCAACCCCGACCGAGCATCGCATCTTCTTTGTGGTCGAGGCCCTACGCCGTGGCTGGGACATCGCTCGCATCCATGCCATCTGCGGTATCGATCCGTGGTACCTCAACCGTATCAACGATATGGTGCAGGTCCAGGAGAGCATCCGCGACCTGCGTGTGGAGGATATCGACGCCGACGCGATGCGCCTGCTCAAGCAGTACGGCACGAGCGATGCCGAGATTGCCGCGCTGACCGGCTCGGACGAGCGCTTTGTGCGCGCCTATCGCAAGGGTCTGGGCGTGGTTCCCAGCATGAAGACGGTCGATACCTGCGCTGCGGAGTTCTCGAGCGCCACGGAGTACCACTACAAGACGTACGAGAACATCTACCGCACGAGCCCGGATGCCAAGAAGTGCGTGGCTCCCGACGAGACCACGCCGGCGGACAAGCCCAAGGCGATGATCCTGGGCGCCGGTCCCAACCGCATTGGCCAGGGTATCGAGTTCGATTACTGCTGCGTGCACGCGAGCTACGCGCTGGCGGCCCGCGGCTTTGAGACCATCATGGTCAACTGCAATCCCGAGACCGTCTCGACCGACTATGACACGTCCGACCGCCTGTACTTTGAGCCGCTCACCTACGAGGACGTCATGGACGTCATCGATGTTGAGCGACCCGACGGCGTCGTGGTGACGCTCGGCGGCCAGACTCCGCTTAAGCTGGCGCGCATGCTCGAGGAGAGCGGCGTGAACATTATGGGCACCAAGCCCGATGCCATTGACTTTGCCGAGGACCGCGAGCGCTTTGCCGCCCTGCTCGACAAACTGGGCATTATGTATCCGCCGGCGGGCCAGGCAACCTCGTTTGAGGAAGCCGAGGCCGTTGCCGCGCACATCGGCTACCCGCTGCTGGTGCGTCCGAGCTACGTGCTGGGCGGCCGCGGCATGATGATCGCCTACGATGCCGAGCATCTGCGCGATTACATGGCCGAGGCTGCGCGCATTAGCCCCGACTACCCGGTGTATCTGGACCGCTTCCTGGAGGGTGCGATCGAGTCCGACGTCGACGCCCTGTGCGACGGCGAAGAGGTCTACATCGGCGGTATCTTGGAGCATATCGAGGAGGCCGGTATTCACTCCGGCGACTCTGCGACCTGCATCCCGCCGTTCAGCTTTAGCGAGAGCCTGCAGGCGAAGCTCCGCGAGACCACGCGCCGCATCGCGATGGCGCTGGGAGTCCGCGGCCTGGTCAACGTGCAGTATGCCATCAAGGGCGAGACCGTCTACGTGATTGAGGCAAACCCGCGCGCGAGCCGCACCGTGCCGTTTATCTCCAAGGCCACCGGCGTGCCGCTGGCCAAGTGCGCGGCGCGTATCATGGCGGGCGATTCCATCGCGAGCCTGGGCCTGCCGAGCGACGAGCGTCAGCTGGACTGGTTCTGCATGAAGGAAGCCGTTATGCCCTGGGGCCGTTTCCCGGGAGCCGACGTTATCCTGGGGCCCGAGATGAAGTCGACGGGCGAGGTCATGGGTATCGCCAAGAGCTATCCCGAGGCATATGCCAAGACGCAGCTGGCGATTGACTACAAGCTACCCGACCCCAGCGCCGGCAAGGTGTTCATCAGCGTGTGCGATCGCGACAAGCGTCATATCCTTTCAGTCGCGCGTATCCTGCGCTACCTGGGCTTTGATATCTGCTCCACCGAGGGCACGGCGCGCGTGCTGCGCGGTGGCAACGTGACGTGTGAGGTCGTGGAGAAGATCAGCGGCCCGCACGACGGCGAGCGCCCCAACATCGGCGACCTCATCGCCGATGGCAAGATCGCGGTGATCATCAACACGCCGTACGGTCCGGGCTCGCGTGGCGATGGCTACCTGCTGCGTACCGAGGCCGTGCGCCGAGGCGTGACCTGCGTGACGGCGATGTCTGCCGCCAACACGTACGTGAGTGCCATCGAGGCCGTCCGCGAGGACCAGCAGGGCCACGGCAGCGCTAACGACATGGGCATGGACGTCATCGCCCTGCAGGACCTGCCGCAGCGCACGGTGTAATGTGACCTGGTCGGCCGGGGCGGCAGCCGGACACTTTCTCTCGGAAACTGGGCTTCGCGAAGTTTTCCGAGAGAAAGGTCCGCCTCCCGCCCCGGCCTGCGGTGACTTGGCTTCACCGCGTGCTGCCGAAGGGGCTTTGCGCGATGATTGGGGCTGAATAAAAAGTGAGTGTGGGATACGCCGTTCGTTCGAACGGCGTATCCCACGTTAATATTTCAGCCAACGTACGTCATGGCAATTCCCGGTAGGTCGCAGGGCGCTTCGCGGGCGGGCCAGGCTTTATCTGAACGACTTTGCGAAGCAACCGGAGTGAAGATAAAGCCTGGCCCGCCCGCGAAGCGCCACAAAGACCGCAGGGACGGGAGCAGCTATACTACTCTCAGTAGTTAAGGGTCGCGGATTGGCCGCGTCACCGCTCTCAACAGGAGGTCTTTGTTTATGGCAGATCAGAAGCCGGTTGTCGGGATCATCATGGGCTCCAAGTCCGATCTGGGTGTTATGGAAGGCTGCACCGCCGAGCTCGAGGCGCTGGGTGTGCCCTATGAGCTTGTCATTGCGAGCGCACACCGCACACCGGCGAAGGTCCACGAGTGGGCCTCGACTGCCGCCGATCGCGGTATCAAAGTGATTATCGCCGCCGCCGGCAAGGCTGCTCACCTGGGCGGTGTCGTGGCTGCGTTTACGCCGCTGCCGGTCATCGGCGTGCCTATGAAGACGAGCGATCTGGGTGGTATGGACTCGCTGCTGTCGATGGTGCAGATGCCTTCGGGCGTGCCCGTTGCCTGTGTGGCCATCAACGGTGCCAAGAACGCCGCCATTTACGCCACGCAGATTCTGGGTGCATGCGACCCCGAGTACCGCAAGGTTATCGAGAAGATGAAGCAGGAGATGGCCGACGCCTAGGCGTTCCGCCGTTTCACCGCAGTATAAGGAGAGCCATGTCCGACTATCAGGGAAAACGATTCAAGGCTTCTCAGATTCCCGATCCGTCGAAGCCGGGTGCTGCCCGTGCGGCACAGCAGGGTCGGACATCCTCTCCTCAGCAGCAGCGCGCGTCGCGTCCCGTGACACCGGCGACGCATCGTCGACATGACGCGCCGGCCGCATATCGTCCTTCGTCTTATAGCACCGCTAAGAAACCGCCCCGGTCTTCATCGCATGCCGTGCCGTCGGATTACACCGAGCCGCCGCGCAAAAAGCGCCGCTCCATTATTCCCATTCTGCTCATCATCATCGGCATCGGCCTGATTGTTGCCGCCGCTGCCATCTTTATCAATGCGCAGATCGGTTACAAGCAGGCGAGCGAGTCGTACCAAAAGATCGAAGAGCAATATGCACCCGCTAAGGACGCCAGCGGCGTGCCGGTTATCGACTTCAATGCCCTTGCCCAGACAAATCCCGAGGTCGTCGGTTGGATTTACGCACCGGGTACCAACATCAATTATCCCGTGGTGAAGACTACTGACAATTCCAAGTACCTCAACACGCTGTTCGATGGCACGTCCAACGCATCGGGTGCCATCTTCTTGGATTGCGATGACACTGCTCCCGGCATGGTGGATCAACAGACTACGATCTACGGTCACCACATGAACGATGGCTCGATGTTCAACGTGATCTCGGATACGACCGATCAGGCAACGTTCGACAGCATAGAGTATGTGTATTACATCACGCGCGACGCCACCTATAAGCTGCGACCACTGGCGACCAAAGTTGTCGAGGACACGTATGCCAAGGCGCGCACGCCCAATTTTGAGGGCGACGACGGGCTCAAGAACTACCTGTCCGAGATGCTCGACGGGGCTTCTGCCGTGGCGAGTGATGCGGGCGATCGCGCCGCCTCGGCAACCAAGGTCGTAACGCTTGTGACCTGTCGTTCGTTATCGCTGAGCAATACGCGTGCCGTCATGGTGCTCACGCCGGTCGAGGAATAGATAATGGGCTACTCAATGACGGTGAAAGGGGAAATGATGCTCGAGAATGGCAAAACGAAGCCTTCGGTTGATGCTTGGCTGCGCGAGGCCAAGGCCGATTCGTCGGCACCTGCGTGCGGTATGTATCTGACGCATAACGGTGTGGTGCGCGCGACGCCCAAGGCCGAGGCGCGCGGTGTCGAGACCGATGGCGTGGCGCCGGGCCACAAGGTGGGCGGCATGGTGTTCGGCTACGACGCCAGCAAGGTGCAGGCTGCTATCGAGGCCACGCGCGCGATGCCGGGTATCGGCTATGTGCGCGTGTGGCTGGCGAGCGGCGAGCTTGCCGTAGGTGACGACATCATGCTCGTGCTCATCGGCGGGGACATTCGCCCGCACGTGGTCGATGCGCTGCAGGCGCTCGTTGGCACCATCAAGAACGAATGCGTGAGTGAGGTCGAGCGCGAGGCGTAGAGGCTTGCGTCGATAGAAGGCTCGTTTATAAAAATGCCCGCCGGTACATGTGATACCGGCGGGCATTTTGCGTTTTGGGCGCGGTGGGCGCTACACGCGCGTCGCATCCTTGGGGCTCATGGTCATGCTCTGGAAGCGGTTCTCCATGTAGTCGTTATCGAAATACTTGCCGTAGAACTGCGCAACGGGAATATCCGGTTCCGTGCCGTTGACGCGCTGATACCAATAATCGAGCGACTGCAGCGTCATGACGCCGTCGACCAGCATAATGATAGTGAAGATGACGGTAGCCGAGTAGCGGCTCTTCCAGGGAATCATGTTGATGAGTTTGAGCAATCTGGGCAGCAGCAGCTTGATCCAGATGAGTCCGCCTAAGCCCCACAGGCAGGCGAAGCCCGTGCAGGTACGTCCGCCGGTAAGGACGGCGAGCGGATCGGGCATGCCGAAGAGCTTCATATGCGAGTAGCTCCACGAGACCACGCCAAACGAGGTCTGCATAAACCAGCCCACGAACACCTCAAAGCTCGCGCCGAGCAGCGCGCTCACCAGGAAAATGATGATGGGGTTCTTTTTATAGAAGCGGTTGAGCACCATGGTCATGAGCACGGCGCCAAATCCGTAGATGGGGCTGAAGGGGCCAAACAGCATGCCGGCGCGGTTCTGGTAGACGCCCGGGTCGTCGACCGTCATGTGCCAGATGTCCTCGGCGATCAGGCCGAGTATGCAGCAGACAAAGAATACCCAGAACAGGTTGAAGTAGTTGAGCTTGATGTAGCCCTCGCCGGTTTCATCGCGCCCGAGCATGCCCTCGGCTGCGGCGTCGCGATCGAGCATCTCCTGCAGGCGGCGCTGCAGCTCGCGCTCTTGGCGCAGCGTGGGGTCGACGGTGGCCGAAAGCGCGACGAGGATGCCGAGCTGGATGGCAGGGCGCAGCAAGAAGGGCCCGATACCCTGGAGCATCACGTCGACCAAAAGCTCGACGACGGTAAACGCGATAAGGATGTAGGACAGGCGAGCGGCGTTGCGGCGCTGGTTTTTGATAAGGTCCAGGCCAAAGATGATCAGGATGACGGCGCTTGCCGCAGAGAGCATGATGCCGGCGACGATAAGGCCGACCGCGACGAGCGTGTTGTCGCCGAGCTTGGCGGCGGCGTTGCCGTTGATGAGCGCGGTGATGACCTGCCACATAAAGGCGCCGACCGAAGGGAGCGTGCCCACGCCGGACAGGATGCATAGGACGGCGTACACCTTAATGATGAGGGGGATCTTCTTGACCTCCGTGGCGCTGGGGACGCTGGGGTCGAGTTCGTTTCGATCCATACATAACCTTTCTCGTTTTGCTGTAGGTACAAGGATACGCCGCCGACCTGCTAAAAGACAGGACGAACGTCCCAATTGCAACAATGCAAGCCCCAACGGCGGGCGAGACGCGTCGCAACGGAAGTATGCGGGATCGTCGGCCCCGAGGCGGTTGCCCAATAAAATGTTTGGCTGCAAAACGGATTATAAGCTCGGTGGGCTTTTAAAAAGCGCTGTTCATGCGCGGGAGTGCTTGTCTTGCCGTGCGTATAATAGGGCAGGTAACGCCAAATAACGAGGCTCTGAGGGGATGCCATGTCTCAAGAAACCATCCACGCGGCCGAGCGCGCCGCGGGACAGGTGAAGACCATGTCGACGTATGATCCGGACTCCGACCAGCTGCATGAGGAATGCGGCATTTTTGGTGTGTGGGCACCCGATCGCGATGTGGCTCGACTGACGTACTTTGGTCTGCGCGCGCTACAGCATCGCGGCCAGGAATCGGCGGGAATCGCCGTGGGTGATGGCGGCACGGTTATGGTTCGCAAGGACCTGGGACTGCTCGATCGCGTGTTCTCCAACGCCGACCTGTCGACGCTCTCCGGTCAGCTGGCCGTGGGCCACGTGCGCTATGGCACCGCCGGCGCCAAGAGCTGGGAAGCCTCGCAGCCGCATCTTTCCACCATCAACAGCGTCATTATCGCGCTTGCTCACAACGGCACTCTGGTCAACACCGACGAGCTGCGCCGCCAGCTGATCGAGCTGGGCGTGCCGTTCCTCTCCAATTCGGATTCCGAGGTCGCGACCAAGCTTATCGGCTACTTTACCCAGCGTACGGGCCACCTGCGCGAGGGCATTCGCAAGACCATGGAGCTTGTGCGCGGCGGCTACGCCATGACGCTCATCAACGAGCAGGCGCTCTACGCCTTCCGCGATCCGCACGGCATTCGTCCGCTCGTGCTGGGCAAGCTGGTGGACGAGGGTCTGGACCAAGCCGATGCCGCATCCGTTTCGCAGCTGCCGTCGCAGGACGGCGCTGCGACGGTCGACGCCACCACCCATGTCACCCGCGCCGGCGGCTGGGTCGTTGCTTCCGAGACGTGCGCGCTCGACATTGTGGGCGCCGAGTATGTTCGTGACGTCCATCCCGGCGAGATCTTGCGTATCAGCGCCGAGGGCCTGGTATCCGAGCAGGGCGTGCCTGCTGCCGAAGAGCCCGCTAACTGCATCTTTGAGCAGGTTTACTTTGCCCGTCCCGACTCCATCATGAACGGCAAGAGCGTCTATGCCTGCCGCTACGACATGGGCCGTCAGCTGGCGCACGAGGAGCCCGTCGAGGCCGACCTGGTCATCGGCGTGCCCGACTCCGGTCTGCCGCCTGCGGAGGGCTATTCGCACGAGAGTGGCATTCCCTTTGGCGAGGGCCTCATCAAGAACCGTTACGTGGGCCGCACGTTTATTGAGCCCACGCAGGAGTTGCGCGCCATGGGCGTACGCATGAAGCTCAACCCGCTGCGCGACAATATCGAGGGCAAGCGCCTGGTCGTGATCGACGACTCCATCGTGCGCGGCACTACCATGGTGCAGCTCGTCAAGATGCTGCGCAACGCCGGCGCCAAGGAGATTCACATCCGCATCAACTCGCCCGAGGTCATCTGGCCGTGCTTCTATGGCATCGATACCGATGTGCAGTCGCAGCTTATTAGCGCTAACAAGACGGTCGATGAGATCTGCGAGTATATCGGCGCCGATTCGCTGGCCTTCCTTTCGGTCGAGGGCCTGCTGAAGGTCATGCCCAAGGGCGGCTACTGCGACGCGTGCTTTACCGGCCGCTATCCCGTGGCGATTCCCGAGAGCTTTGGCCGCGACAAGTTCATGGAGGGCTTTAAGCCCCGTAACCTGGACAAGCCGCTGCACTTTGACGACGACGCCGTGGTCGAGAAATACGACGACCGCAGCTGGGAAGAGGAGCACGGCGAGGCCTAAAACCTGCCATGTGGGGACAGGTTTATTTTGGTAGGTTTTACCTGCTGTTTTGTTGATATGACGGCGCGTGCTGTTATGGCGTGCGCCGAAATGAACGCAACTATGAGCACCGTTTGGCGCCCGCGCGGCGCCACGGTAGTGGGAGAGGAAGGCTCAGATGAGCGACAGCAAGCATGTGACGTACGAGGACGCCGGCGTCGATACCGCCGAGGGTGGCCGCGCCGTCGACGCTATTAAGCAGATGGTCAAGGACACCAACCGCCCCGAGGTTATCGGCGGCATCGGTGGCTTTGGTGGCCTGTTCTCGGCCGCCGCGCTCAAGGATATGGAAGACCCGATCCTGATCAGCGGCACCGACGGCGTGGGCACCAAGCTTGTGCTCGCCCAGATTATGGACCGTCACGAGACGGTGGGCCAGGACCTGGTCGCCATGTGCGTCAATGACATTTTGGCTTCGGGCGCCGAGCCGCTGTTCTTCCTGGATTACGTTGCCATCGGTCACATTGAGGCCGAGCACATGGCAAAGATCATCAAGGGCGTGGCCGACGGCTGCAAGCTCGCGGGCTGCGCGCTCGTGGGCGGCGAGATGGCCGAGCACCCGGGCGTCATGGCTCCCGCCGATTACGACCTCGCCGGCTTTACCGTGGGTGTTGTCGATCGTCCCAAGATGCTCGACCCCGCGAACGTTCGCCCCGGCGATGTGATCCTGGGCCTGCCCTCCACCGGCGTGCACTCCAACGGCTACTCGCTCGTGCGCAAGGTTATCGGTGTCGACGGCATCAAGCCGGGCACGCCCGAGGCCGCCGCTAAGGCCGAGGAGCTAAGCCGTCCGCTCGAGGAGCTCGGCGGTGCTTCGCTGGCCGACGCTCTGCTGGCTCCCACGCGCATCTACGTCAAGCCGATTCTGGAGCTGCTCCGCGGTGGCGCCAACGTTCATGCCATTGCCCATATCACCGGCGGCGGTATTACCGAGAACCTCAACCGCGCGCTCGCCGACGACGTCGATGCCGTGGTCATCCGCAATGGCGCCGAGATGGGCTGGGATGTTCCGCCCGTCATCACCTACGTGTCGCGTCAGGCCGAGCTCGCGCCCAATGAGGCGTGCAAGACCTTCAACATGGGCGTCGGCCTGTGCCTGATCGTCGCCCCCGAGGACGAGGCTGCCGTGACCGAGGCTCTGGTCGCGCTGGGCGAGAAGCCGTTCCGCGTGGGCGAGTGCGTCGAGGGTTCCGGTAAGGTCGTGTACTCCGATGAGCGCTAACGAGCAGATGGCTGCCGCCGAGGGCCTGGGCTTTGTGCCCTACACCCGTCCGACCGGTACCGATACGGCCGAGCCGCTCAAGATCGGCGTGCTCATCAGCGGTTCGGGTACCAACCTGCAGGCGCTGATCGACCTGATCGCCGCCGGCAAGCTCAACGCCTCGATTGAGCTTGTGGTGTCGAGCCGTCCTTCGGCCAAGGGCCTGCAGCGTGCCGAGCGTGCGGGCATCCAGACGCTCACGCTGTCCAAGGATGTCTATGCTGACCCCATCGCAGCTGACGAGATTATCGCGCATGAGCTGCTCGAACGCGGTTGCGAGTACGTGGTGATGGCCGGCTATATGCGCATGGTGCACACGCCGCTGCTAGCAGCGTTTCCCAATCGCGTGGTCAACCTACATCCGGCGCTGCTGCCGAGCTTTACCGGCGCCCATGCGATCGACGATGCGTTTGCTCGCGGCGTCAAGGTGACCGGCGTGACCGTGCATTTTGCCAACGAGATCTACGACAACGGTCCCATCATCGCCCAGCGCGCGCTGGCTGTTGAGGAGGGCTGGGATGCCGACACGCTCGAGGAGCACATCCACGCGATTGAGCACGTGCTGTATCCCGAGGTTGTGCAAATGCTCGCCGACGGCCGCGTCCACGTGCTGGAGAGCGGCAAGGTCGCAATTGACGCGCCTCGCGGCTAGCGGCGCACAGTACAATTTAGCCGAGTAGTCAGGGTGGTCATTGGCGCCAAGGCGCACGTGGCCACCCTTTGTTTTGGGTAGTCACCTGCGACGTTCTTTAACGACTAGTCATTCAAGAACGTCGCAGGTGACTAGGTGAGAGAGGTGAGCGCATGGCGGATAACGAAGCGCTGTTTACGCCTGAGCTGGTGTTTTTTGATTGGGAGTGTGCGACGCCGGATGAGGTGTTTGCGCGGCTCGAGGGCGAGCTTGCACCACGTGGCTACATTGCCGACGGTTGGCTCGACGCCGTTCGCACGCGCGAGGATGCCTATCCCACGGGTCTTGCCATGCCGGCGGCAAACATTGCCATTCCGCATACCGATCCGGGGTTTGTGGCCAAGCCCTATATCGCGGTGGTGAAGCCCGCCGCGCCCGTGACATTTAACGCTATGGCTGGCATGGGCGCTCCGGTGCCGGCGCAGATCGTCATCAATCTGGGCATCGCTGAGCCGGGCGGCCAGGTCGAGGCCCTGCAGGCGCTCATGAACATCTTTATGGACGCCGATGCCGCAGCCGACGTGCTCGGCCAGACCTCGCCCCAAGGCATGGTCGACGCCATCCGCCGTCACTTCTAAGGTGGGGCTAAGCCGGCACTTGGGGACGTTCCTTTTAATATGAGCAGGACATTGTCAAGAGGCAAAATCGGGCCTGGCCCCAACGATATGGGGTCAGGCCCTCTCCCTATATCAGCCCGTCCGCGGCGACCTCGGCGTGTCTTACCGACGCTCGTCTTTGCAGTTTAATATCCGCCCGCGGCGATCTCTCGCTGGGCAATCCGTTGCTACGGCTGAGGCTTCTACGTCGAACCGACAGTCTGTGCACGCGTGTGGCGCCCTGG
>CABTWP010000021.1 GCA_902488525.1 uncultured Collinsella sp. | reverse complement strand
CTGGGCGAGACCGAGAGCTGCATTATCGAAGGCCGTCTGTCCGATTACCTGCTGCGCAACAACCCCAATCACATTGCCGTGCTGGTGACCGCTCCTTTTGAGGACCGCGTCGAGATTGTACGCAAGAAGCGTGGCCTTAACAAAAAGAAGGGCGCCAAGCTGGTCAAGCAGCAGCAGAAGGCGCGCGAGGCGTTCTATAAGCGCTATAGCGCCGGAAAGTGGAAGATGACGAGCGGCAAGGATATCGTCGTCAACCGCGCCAAGCTGGGCCGCGAGGGCTGCAAGGACGTTATCGCCGCTGCCTACCGCTACAAAGTGGCCCAGCTCGAAGGCTAACCGACCAAAAACCACCACAAAGGGGACAGGCACCTTTGTGGTGGTTTTTGTTTTAGGCCGAGGGGAAGACCTTGGTGAGACCGGCGCGCGTCTGCGTGTCGGTCTTTTGGTAGATAGAGCTCAGGTGGCGCTGTACCATGCGCATCGAGATGCCGAGCTCCTCGGCGATCTGCTTGAGCGGGCGTTCGTCCTGGGTTACGGCTACGAGCACGTCGACTTCGCGCGGGGTGAGAGCGTGATCGGCGATGAAGGCCTGACGCTGCTCCTCGATACTCGGTGCTGCCAGTGCCTCCTCGGCAAGCTGTTGATGTTCGCGCTCCTGCTCGGTTTGGGGCAGGCGGAACAAGCCGGCTGCCACGAATGCTGCGCAGGCGGCGACGAGCAAAACGAGCGCGCCGATCATGATGAGAGCAACGTTGCCCGAGGTCACGAGGGCAAGCGAGATGCCCGATGTGGTGAAAGCGCATACATTGTTGGCGGCGCGGCCCATGCCAGCCCAAAAGGGCGGGCGCATGCATGCGCGGTGCCAGCTGTGTAAAGGTGGCGGTAAAGAACGTGACGAAAAAGCCCGAGCTCAGGTAAAAGACGACAAGGCCCAGGTTGGGATCGGCGCCGGCCTCCACGGCCAGGATGGAAATGGTCGAGAGCACGGCGATGCCGAGCATGACAAGTCCCATGTAGCGGCGCTCGGCAAGATCAAAGATAACACCGGCGGCAAGGCCGCTTGCCGCCAAAAAGAGGCGCGGCCAGGCTTGCACGGCAATGGTGCCGTGGGCGTTGGAGAGTGTGACCACGTTGTCGAGGGTCGAGAACAAGCAGGCAAGAATCATGACGAGCGCGATGCTCCAGCATGCCTGTTTGGCGAGGGCATGAGAGGGCTCAACAAAGGGATTGATGGCAGGCCTTTCGGGGGGCGCGCTTGGCAATCGCATGCTCGTTGCCTTTTGCGCTGGCAGGTGCGCCACATGAGAATTTGTGCCCCGGGATCCGGATATCTTCCCGTAACATGGTGTTACAGAAGCACCCATTACAACAAGGAGGCTCATATGTGAAAGCAAATCCATGACAACCCAATCGACCACGGCCGCGCGTGCGCGCTCTCTCACGGAACGTGGCGTCGCGTGGGCGCCAAGCTCGCCTGCGCGGGGGCTTGCGCGCTCATGGTCGGTCAGCTGCTGCTACCCAGCGTGGCGCTCGCCGCCAAATGGGTCAACGTCGGCGGCACGCAGTACAACAAGGGCGCCGGCGACGAGGCCGGAACGTGGTCCTGGGACGGCGCCGACGACATGAAGCTCAATGGCTACAACGGCGCCGGTATCAGCGCTCAGGGCAACCTCAATATCGGCGTGACGGGCACCAACACCGTAACGGCCGATTCCTTGCAGAGCGCTATCGAGGTCAAGGACGGCAACCTTGCCATCACGGGGGAGGGAACCCTCAACGCGACGGCCGAACCACAGAAGAGCAGGAGCGCTGTTAAGGTCGAGTGCGGTAGCCTCGCCATCTCGGGCGACGTGACTCTCAACGCGACGGCCGGGACCGATACGATAGCGGTTTCGGGGGACGGTAAGGCCGGCGGCGACGTGGACATCCGCGGTGCCAACGTTAACGTGACGGCAACGAACAAAGTGCCTCATACCATCGGCATTCATACGCGGGCAGGCAACATAACCATTAACGAGGGCGCCGACGTCCACGTCGAGGCGGAGGCGAATGGGGGGCTCAATGCCGTTGCAGTCTATGCCGAAAACATCTCCTCCGAGCATGGAGGCCGCATCGCGGTGGATAACGCAAAATTAGATGCGGCGGCGCGTAATGCAAACATGTTGTCGGTCGCCCTGTATTCGTCCGGGGGTAAGGATACATATTTGAGTATTACCAACGGGGCAGATGCTACGCTCGTGGCGAGTGATAGTGTCGAGGTTTTGGATGGTGTTTGGATGCGCGCGCAGGACGGCGTGTCGCGGGTGCTCGTCGAGAATTCGAGCCTTACAGTTCGATGCGGTGACGGAACTGGCCACAGTCGTAAACATGGCTACGGAATATATTCCCAGTCCGGCTCCCAGTCCGCCATCCCTCGAATTGACATCATTAATTCAAATGTTGAGGTGTCGGGTAATGCAGCGGCAATCTACGCTGTCAATCAAGGTGATGCAGCCCCTTGTCTCTCAATTGATGGCGGATCGGTAGTTACGACTCCCGCCGGCGGCACTGTGCGAGAAACTACGGGAAACGGACTCGTCATCGGTGCTGCCGGGTCGTCCACTATCCAGGATGTTAGGACCTCCGACGAGGTTGCCCGCAGCGTGGTAATCAGCTCCGGAGATGCGGTCGAGCCTGAGCCCACGCCGCAGCCTGAGCCTACCCCGGCTCCCACGCCGCAGCCAGGCGGCGGAAGTGAGACTGGCACGCCGTCCGTGACGCTGACTCAGGCGAGTTCCACGACTGCTGCCTCCAAGCCGGCCGCGAAGGCCACCGCTGCCCAGAAGTCCGTGGGCACTCTGGCCGCCACGGGCGACAACGCCGCGACGGCGGCAGCGGCCCTTGGCATCGCCGGCGCAACCGTTGCCGCTGCCGGCATCGCCGCAACCAAGCGCCGCAAGCGCTAGGCTTTTGGTGGCAGCGCCCATTCTCGGCTTTTACAAAATCTCGATCTGTAACACCAAACCTGATAGTTGGGCTCTAGGTGTTACAGATTGAGACGAACTGTTCAGCCGCTAACCTAACGTCTCGATCTGTAACACGTGGCGAGGAATTTGGTCTCTAACTGTTACAGATTGAGACAAACGTCGGAATCGGTTCGCCGACCAGGCCCCCAACCACCACAAAGGTGCCTGTCCCCTTTGTGGTGGTCGGTCGACCGGCATAGAAAAAAGTCCCCGCCGGGCGTGTGCTCGACGGGGACTTTGCCGTTTGATGGCTAGCGCTGAGGGTGATTACTCGCCCAGCAGGCTCTTGGTGATGGAAGCGGCGGCCTTCTTGCCGGCGCCCATCGCCAGAATGACTGTAGCGGCACCGGTGACGATGTCGCCGCCGGCCCAGATGCGGGGATCGGTGGTCTGGCCGGTCTCCTCGTCGGCGACGATGTAGCCCCACTTGTTGAGCTCCATCTTGCCGCCGATCTTCTTTGCGAAGGGGTTGGCGTTGGTGCCGATAGCCGAGATCGCGACGTCGCAGGGGATCTCCTCGATGGCGCCCTCGATGGGCACCGGGCGGCGACGGCCGGACTCGTCAGGCTCGCCGAGTTCCATCTTCTGGACCTTGACGGCGCACACGGAGCCGTCCTCGCCAGCGACAAACTCGAGCGGGGAGACGAGCGGCAGAACCTCGACGCCTTCGGCCTTAGCATGGTGCAGCTCGGCGCGACGGCAGGGCATCTCGTCCTCGGTACGACGGTAGGCGATGATGGCATGCTCGGCGCCCAGGCGCTTGGCAGTACGGACGGCGTCCATAGCCACGTTGCCGCCGCCAAAGACGACGACGTTCTTGCCGTGCTTGGTGGGGGTGTCGTACTCGGGGAACTTGTTGGCCTTCATCAGGTTCACGCGGGTGAGGTACTCGTTCGCGAAGAAGACGTTGGGCAGGTTCTCGCCGGGGACGTTGAGGAACTTGGGCAGGCCAGCGCCGGTCGCCACGTAGATGGCGTCGAAGCCCTGCTCGAACAGCTCCTCGGCCGTGGCCATGTTGCCCACGACGGAGTTGTACTCAAACTTGACGCCCATGTCCTCCAGGCCGTCAATCTCGCGCTTGACGACTGCCTTGGGCAGACGGAACTCGGGGATGCCGTAGACCAGCACGCCGCCGCCGGTGAAGAAGGCCTCGAAGACGGTGACGTCAAAGCCGTTGCGGGCGAGCTCGCCGGCGCAGGTGATGCCGGACGGGCCGGAGCCGACAACGGCGACCTTCTTGCCGTTCTTGGGAGCCATCTTGGGCGTGGAGGCGAGCTCGGGGCGGTCACCCAGGAAGCGCTCGAGCTGGCCGATGGCCACGGGCTCGGACTTCTTACCACGGATGCACTTACCCTCGCACTGGTTCTCCTGCGGGCAGACGCGACCGCAGATGGCGGGAAGCATGGAGTCCTCGCGGATGGTATCGAGAGCGCCGCCGAAGTCCTTCGCGCGGATCTGCTCGATAAAGCGGGGGATGTTGATGTTGACGGGGCAGCCCTCAACACAGAACGGCTTCTTGCAGTTGAGGCAGCGCTCGGCCTCGGCCAGCGCCATCTCCTCGGTGAAGCCCTTGTCGACGGGGCGGAAGTCGCAGGCGCGCTCGGCAGCCGGCTCCTCGTTATCGGGGGTGCGGGGCGACTTCATATCGGCAACGAAACGACCGTTAACTAGTGGCATGCGCAGCTCTTTTCCTCATAGGCCTTGAGGGACTCGCCCTCTTCGGAACGGTAAGCGGCCTGGCGGGCACGAAGGTCATCCCAGTCGACCAGGGTGGCATCGAAGTCGGGGCCGTCGACGCAAGCGAACTTGGTCACGCCGCCCACCTCGACGCGGCAGCAGCCGCACATACCGGTGCCGTCAACCATGATGGGGTTGAGCGACGCGGTGATGGGGGTGTCGTATTTCTGGGCGGTGAGGGTCGAGAACTTCATCATCGGAACGGGGCCGACGCAGAAGACCTGGCTCACGGCCTTGTCCTGCAGCAAGCGCTCCAGCGGAGCGGTGACAACGCCCTGCTCGCCGTAGGAGCCGTCGTCGGTGGTGATGTGGATGTGGTCCTCGTCGAGGAGCTCGCGGAACTGGTCCTCCATGAGCAGGAGGTCCTTGGTGCGGGCGCCCATGATGGCGTGCACCTCGTGGCCGGTCTCGACCAGGTGCTTGGCGACCGGGAAGGCAATTGCCAGGCCGACGCCGCCGCCAATGACGGCGCAGGGGCCCTCGGCCATCTCGGTGGGAACGCCCAGCGGGCCCACGACGTCGCGCAGCGACTCGCCGGCCTCGTAGGTGGAAAGCATTTCGGTGGTCTTGCCGATCACCATGAAGATGAACTCGACCCAGCCCTCGTCACCGTTCCAGCCGGCCAGGGTAAACGGGACGCGCTCGCCCGTCTCGTTGGCGCGAACCATGAGGAACTGTCCAGCGTGCGCATGCTTGGCGATTGCAGGCGCCTCGATGCGGAACTTGAACACCTTCTCCGAGAACTGCGTCTTCTCCAGGATCTTATACATAGAACCCCTCTCTTGTTAGGGCCGCCGAACCGTGCCTCCACGGAAATGGACGGTAGCCCGAATAAAACCGTACGCGCACAGGCGTTGTGCAGACATACGGTGCAAATTATACCCTCATGGACATGTCACTTACGTGTGTCTTCGGCGGTTGGGAGCAGGGTTTATCCACTTTGGCCTACCAAATAGGGGCAGGTTTATTTTGGTCGGTTTTATCAGGCAAAACGGCAAAGGGGGCCGGCCTCGCACATCGGTGAGACCGGCCCCCATTGGAGCGCTGCATATGTATGGCGGCACAGGGTTTATTGCGGTGCGGCCGCTGCGGTGTTTCCGCATACAGAACCTGCCAAAATAAACCTGTCCCTAAATAGTAGGTTCTAGTGCTTGCCGTTGGCGGAAGCGGCGCCGTTTACGTGATCGCGGGCGTAGATTACGCCGTGGACGATGGCCAGACCGGCGGCATCTGCGGCGCGGGCGCAGGTGTCCTGGAAATCCTCGGCCTCGCGGGCGCGCAGCTGCTTAAGAACGTAGTCGGCGACGGCCATCTTGCCGGGAGGGTTGCCGATGCCGGTGCGGATGCGGCTGAAGTCGCGGCTGCCCATCTTGTCGATGATGGAGCGCAGGCCGTTGTGACCGGCATGGCCTCCGCCCACCTTGACGCGTACGTCACCGGCGGGAATGTCGAGCTCGTCGTGGATGACGAGCAGCTCCTCGGTCTTGATCTTGTACTCGCGGCAGAGCTTGGAGATGGGCCCGCCCGAGGTGTTCATGTACGACTGCGGCTTGACCAGCACAATCTGGCGCTTGCCACCCTCTTCCTCGGGATCGTTGATGTTGATGAGCGCGACCTCGGCGCCCGCCTGGTTTTTCCAGTACGTGACACCGGCCTGACGGGCCAGCTCGTCGATCGCCTTAAAGCCGGCGTTGTGGCGGGTCTCGGCATATTCCTCGCCAGGGTTGCCAAGCCCGGCAACCATGCGAATCTTAAGCGGCTGTGCAGCTGCCATGTTCATCCTTTCGTTGATTTGTCGCCTGCTATGGTGAGCGACCCTGTTGCCGCTGTCAAATGGAGGGTAATTGAGGGCGTTTAGGGGCGTTTGGACGGCCGTCGAAATCAGAGGTGGACAGTTAGTTCAGATACGTATAAGTTCTGAGGACTCGAAGTGCTCAATTCAATGCCGATACGTTGTTTCGGAGCTTTAGTTAGTCCATATGGCGCTGTTTTGAAGTCTACCCTGCCTTCAAATAGGGCGAATGGTATAGAGATAGCTGCAAAACAGCCTAATTCAATGTGTCCATCTATACGTATCTGAACTAACTGTCCAGTCCTGTTCGGCGGCGCGCGGGTGATTCGCCGTTTAGACCGGCGCAAGGCCGATTCCGGCCCGCAGAGCGTTGAGCCAAGCGGCCTGACGCTTGCGATAGCCCTTGATACGGTATCGGAATCGGACTCCCGCGAGTCGATGCATCGTTTGGGCGAAGGCTTCGAGTGCAACAAGGTCTTTCATTTGGTCGCGATTGATAACCAGGACGTGGATGCCCATTGCCTTGAGGCCATTATTTCGATTGCCATCGTGGATGCGAGCGTTTTGAAGCTCATGCCCAATTCCGTTGTATTCGTTGTCGACTCCGGCTGCCGGGCAATATAGGTCGCAGATGGCATAGGGGATGCCCGAGGACATGTTGACCGCAAGAGTGTCGAAGTCGATTCGATAGTTGAGTAGCAGGCCTCCCATGGGCAGACTGCAACATCCGAATCCTCCAAAGCGCATGGGCGCTCCGAGAACGGCAAACATTAGGGATTCGGCTGGGGATGCAGATCCGGGTCGGGCAAGTTTGACTGCCGTGCGAAACGATGTGTATGAGCTACTTTTGGCGAAGCGTGCAACCGCCTCAAGCTCTTCGATAGTTGTGGCGGGCTCGCATTTGTAGTGTGCCTGTTCATAGCGGGTTTCGTTCTGTTGCTCGACCACCGACTGGTTGCCCAAACAATCAAGATCGCCCGTCGCTGCGCAGCCATCGCCCTTGGGCCAGATGTCGTCATGGGCAATGGGGTATGTTGCCCCGGGAGGAAGGGAGTAGGTTCCGAGCAGTTCCATGAGAAGCATCAAGGTTTTGGCGACTGATTCATTTTTGGAACAAAGCATGGCTGTCACGGCAGGAGACGTTGCGTAGATGTCGGCCTCGACGTGCATAATTGCACCTTCAGGAAGCGGAGCGGTGAGAATATGCTGAAGAAGCCGCTTGTCGGGGCGTCTGTTGTCTTCGTCTGAAACGAGAAGATCGAGTAGTTCGGAATCATCTTCATTCCAGGCATCGAGTATCGAAAGTGCGCCAAAGTCTATCGCGTCATTATTGGGAATGCAGCTAGCCAAGGCCTGTGCTTGCTGTTCACTATCAACGGAGTCCCAGGGTAGGGCAGAGTACGCCCGTCGTGCGCGACGAATTGCGCGGAGGGCGGAGAAATGTGAAATCACGGTCGTCATAGCTATAACGTACTAAGTTGGCGGCAGAATGCGACCCCCATACCGTTCTTTTCGCTCAGCGGGGCGCTGCGCGCCATGAACGGCTGGGTGTTATGAAATCGGTTGAGGGGATTGCAGGAAATTGAGCTCTGCCGCGAAGGTTGACGATAGCTACTGGACGGTTAATTCAGATACGTATAAGGCGGCGGGCGTTCGAGGCGTGCCTAAGGCCCTTGAGGGCGATTTGAGGGTAAATATGCAGCGGTTGTACTCGAGAACGATGAGATTTGGACGGCATGGCATCCGCTGGGGAGCTCAGAAGGCTCCGAACGGTCCTTTGGAGCTTTAAAAAAATACGTATCTGAACTAATTGTCCAGGGAAGGTTGGCGAGGGATAGAAAAAGGGTCGGAAGCGAGCTTCCGACCCTTTAAAAGCATCAAAGATGATGCGCGGCAGGCTACAGCGCGAAATCGCCGCCGACGAGCGTGGAGACGGGCTCCTCGTGGTAAACGGCGGAGATGGCCTGAGCGAACTCCTCGGCGACCGAGATGGTCTTGATCTTGCCGCCGACCTCGACGGGAATGGCGTCGGTGACGAGGCACTCGACGATCGGGGCGTCGTTCAGACGCTCGATGGCCGGACCGGAGAAGATGCCGTGGGTGGCGCAGACGTAGATGTCGCCAGCGCCCATAGCCTTGAGCTCTTTGACGTTGGCGCACAGGGTGCCAGCGGTGTCGATCATGTCGTCGTTGATGATGCAGGTCTTGCCCTTGATGTCACCGATGATGCCCATGACCTCGGCGGCGTTGTGGCGCGGACGGCCCTTGTGGGCGATGGCCAGGTCGCAGCCGAGCATGTCGGACAGCTTCTTGGCGGCCTTGGCGCGGCCCACGTCGGGGGAGACGACAACCAGGTTGTCGGTGTCGAAGTGCATGTCGTTGTAGTACTGGCCAAACAGCGGCAGTGCGGACAGGTGGTTAACCGGGATATCAAAGAAGCCCTGGATTTGACCCTGGTGCAGGTCGAGGGTGATGATGCGGTCGACACCGGCGCGCTCGAGCAGGTTGGCGACGAGGCGGGCGGTGATGGGCTCGCGCGGGCCGGCCTTGCGGTCCTGGCGGGCATAGCCGTAGTGGGTGATAACGGCGGTGATGGAGCGGGCAGATGCGCGCTTGGCAGCGTCGGTGGCGATGAGCAGCTCCATGAGCATGTCGTTGACGTTGCCGCCGGCCACGGACTGAATCAGGAAGACGTCGGCGCCGCGGACGGTCTCGTCGTAGCGGGCGTAAATCTCACCGTTGGCGAACTGCTTTAGCGTAAGGCCCGAAAGCTCGACCCCAAGGTACTCAGCGATCTTCTGAGCGAGGGGACGGTTGGAGGAACCGGAATACACGCGGATGGACTTGCGCATATTCTCCGACTTCTCGGGATCATTAATCGGCATTACCCTTCTCCTTTATACATCGAATGCCATATAGATGCCTTTTTGCATTGTAACCGTGCGGCGGGGTTAATCGGGTCTTGATAACGTCTTTACCGTCAACGGACACGAACCGACCACTCATCCGGTCGCGCAGGTCACGATAGAAAAAGGAGCCGTCCCCATGGAACAGCTCCTTTTGTGCTTGGTAAAACGTTATACCTCGTCGTCCTCGTGCAGACGGCGGCGATAATCGGCGGCCCAGCCCTCAATATTTACCTGACGGGCGCGGCCCAGACCGAGTGCGTCGGCCGGGACCGGCTCGGTGATGACGGAGCCGGCGGCCACGAGCGCACCGTCGCCAATCTGGGCGGGCGCGACCATCATGGTGTCGGAACCGATGAAGGCATCCTTGCCGATGACGGTCTTGTGCTTGTGGACGCCGTCGTAGTTGCAGGTGATGGAGCCCGCGCCCACGTTGACGCCGGAGCCCATGGTGGTATCGCCGATGTAGGACAGGTGAGGCACCTTGGAACCCTCGCCGATCGTGGACTTCTTAATCTCCACGTGCGTACCGGCCTTGGAGCCGTCGAGCATGTGGGTGCCCGGGCGCAGGTAGGCGCGCGGGCCGCAGTCGACGCCGTTCTCGATGACGGCTTCGATGGCGATGGTCTCATCGATGATGCAGCCGCTGCCGACGGTGGTGTCGGTGAGGCGGCTGTTGGGGCCGAGCTGGCACTCCTCGCCCACGGTGACGTGGCCGATCAGGTGCGTCTGCGGCCACACGACGGTGTCGCGGCCGATGGTGGCGTCGGGGCCGATCCAGGCCTGCGTGGGGTCGATGAAGGTGACGCCCTCGGCCATCCAGTGCTCGTTGATGCGGTCGCGCGCGATGGCGGTGAGCTGCGCGAGCTGGATGCGGCTGTTGACGCCCAGGCCGTCGCGGTAGTCGTCGCAGTGGAAGATGGAGACCGCCTGGCCGTGACCCTTGAGGATTTCGAGCATGTCGGGCAGGTAGTACTCGGACTGTGCGTTGTCGTTGCCGATCTCGTTGATGTGGGCGGCAAGCTGCGCGCCGTCGAAGGCGTAGCAGCCGGCGTTGCACTCCAGCAGCGTGGCGGCCTGCTCGGGCGTGCAGTCCTTCTGCTCGATGATGCGCTCGATCTGACCATCGGCGCCCAGCTTGATGCGGCCGTAGCCAAAGGGATCGGGCGGGGTCATGGTCATGACGGTGCAGGCGAGCTCGCCGGTGGCGACGGTCTGCGCGAACTTGGCGACGGTGTCGGCGGTGATGAGCGGCAGGTCGCCGTTGAGCACGACGACGGGGCCTTGCGTGATGCCGCAGGCCTCGAGCGCGACCTTGACGGCGTGGCCGGTGCCCAGGCGCTCGGTCTGCTCGACGCACTCGACCTTGGTGGCGCTGTTGGCATAGGCGCCATCGATGAGGGCGCGCATCTCGTCGGCGTGGCTGCCGATGACGACCACGACGCGGCTGCAGCCGGCCTTGATGGTGGCGTCGACGATCCACTGGACCATGGGCTTGCCCAGGATTTTGTGCGAAACCTTGCAGTGGTTCGACTTCATGCGGGTGCCCTCGCCGGCAGCGAGGATAATTGCGGTTGCGTCCATGTGATCTCCTGTTACGTTATAGAGACGTGTGTTTGGAAACGATACACGGCGCAATATGATACCGCAGGCATATGTTGAGCGCGTAGCGATTGGTTTGCGGCGGTTGAGGCTTGCGCCACCGGCGTGGCGTTTGCGCTGCTTGCGTGCGGCGTTGGCGGTGCTGCGGAGCTGTCGTTTGAGCGAGGGGACGGGGGTGCCCGTGGACAACATACGAGAGGAGTTTGGCGGCGAGCCCGTCGCGGCATTCTCGATGTCGCATCCGGCTGTGCCGGCACTCTATATAGTGCTGACGCTGGGGCTCACCATGTTCTCGATGCAACCGGTGCTGATCGCGCTGTCGCTTGCGGGCGGGCTGGCGTACGGGCTTGCGACGCGCGGTGCTGCGCGCACGTTGGGGGCGCTTCGCTGGCAGTTGCCGGTGATTTTGATTATCGCGCTGGTCAATCCGCTGTTTAGCGCCTCGGGCTCGACGGAGCTGTTCCGTATTGGCATGCGCGCGGTGTATCTGGAAAGCATGGTATACGGCCTGTGCATGGGCGGGCTGTTTGTGGCGAGCGTGCTGTGGTTTGAGGCCGCGGCGTCGATGCTCGAATACGACAAGGTGCTCGCACTGTTAGGCAACGCCGCGCCGGTGATCGCGCTTATGATCTCGATGTGCATGCGGCTTATCCCACAGTTTTTGTGCCGCGGCCGCACGGTGCTGGCGGTGCAGGACGCGATTGATGTACCGGGGCGTGCGCCGGCCGACCCCGTGCGCTCGCGCTTGCGGGCATCGAGTGTGTTGATGGGCTGGGGCATGGAAGATTCGCTGGAGCGCGCGGACGCGATGCGCTCGCGCGGGTGGGGTGCCGCGACGCGTCGTACGACGTATGCGCGGTATCGGCTGGGGCGCAGTGACGTTGCCGCGCTGGCCGGGCTCGTACTGTTTGGCGCCGCCGCGGTGGCGGTGGCGTGGACCGCGACGACGCAGTATTCGTTTTATCCGCAGCTCTCGGTGCCGGCGCCGTGGCTGGGCTATGTCGTGTACGCTGCCTGGATGATGCTGCCTTGCGCATTGCACGCGATTGATGAGAAGAGGTTTGGCTGATGGCTCGGTTGGATAGCTGCTCGGTAACGGGCGGGGCGTGCGGCTCCGATGTGCCTGCGATTGAGGTACGGGGTCTGAGCTTTACCTACCCCGGGGCTGAGGCGTCGGCACTCGAGGGGCTCGACTGGTCTGTTCCCCAAGGTGCGTTTGCGCTGCTTGTTGGCGGTACCGGTTCGGGCAAGTCGACGCTGCTGTCGCTGCTCAAGCCCGAGATCGTTCCAGCGGGCGAGCGCACTGGCGAACTGCGCGTGCTGGGCGAGCCCGTTGCCGACATGGACGTACGGGCATCGGCGGAGCGCGTGGGTTATGTGTTCCAGGATCCCGAGAACCAGATCGTGTGCGAAACCGTGTGGCACGAGATGGCGTTTGGCCTGGAAAACTTGGGGCTAGCGCGTGATGAGATGCGCCATCGCGTAGCTGAGGCCAGCTATTTCTTTGGGCTGGAAGATTGGCTCCACCGCGACACCGATACGCTTTCGGCCGGCCGCAAACAGCTGCTGTCGCTGGCGGCTGTGCTGGCATTACGCCCGCGCGTGCTGCTGCTCGACGAGCCCACGTCTCAGCTTGATCCGGTTGCGGAGAAGAATTTCCTGCACGCGCTGTTTCGTGTGAATCGCGAGCTGGGCTGCACGGTTGTTGTGGCGACGCATCAGCCGCGCCCAATGCTCGAATACGCGACGTGTGCGTACCGGATTGAGGACGGTCGCGTGCGCGAGGTGGCGGATATGGCTTCTTTGGGACGCCGAGAATCGCTGTTGTCCGATGACATGTTGGGGTGGGGTGCCATCCGATGTGCAAATAAAGGAGTATTCAGCAGGCGTGAGGACAATTTGGGCTCTCTGGAGCCGCCCGGGGACGTATCGAGCGCGAAAAAAAGTTCGGAATTGGACAAATCGTCCGAATTTGTGGCGCAAACGTCGCTCGAGAACGGCTCGGAAGCCTTCCCGCGCACGGATGGAAGCAGAATACTCCAAAAAATGCACGCTGGGTCGGCTACCACCCTGGCAGGGAGCTGGTTTCGCTACGATCGCGCGGGCGGTTGGGTGCTGCGCGGGCTCGATGCGTCGTTTTCGGCTGGCGCGGTGCATGCGGTTGCGGGCGGTAACGGCTGCGGCAAGTCGACAATGCTTTCGGTGCTGGCGAAGACCGCCAAGCTGCAGCGCGGCCGCATGGTGCGCGGGGCGGCCTCGGCGGCGCTGCTGCCTCAGAATCCCAAAGCATTGCTGGTTGCCGAGACGGTTCGCGATGAGCTGATAGAATGGGCTTCGACCTGCGGATATGACGAGAACTTGGCGCGGGAGCGTGCGGCGCAACTGGGATTGGACGGCCTGGAGACGCGCCACCCCTACGACCTCTCGGGCGGACAGCGCCAGCTGCTCGCACTGGCAAAGCTGCTGCTGATCGGCCCCGAGCTGCTGCTGCTTGACGAGCCCACGAAGGGCTTGGACCTGGAGAGCCGCCGCATCATCGCCCGCGCCCTGCGTGACCATGCGAAGGCTGGCGGCACCGTCATTATGGCCACGCACGATCTGGATTTTGCCGAGCAGGTTGCCGATGACATTGCCATGATGTTTGACGGCGAGATTGCCTGCATGGAGCCCCCGGCCGACTTCTTTGCCGACAACGTGTTCTATAGGGCGTGATGGGATGACGGATTATCGCGCCGCGCGCCTACTCGCAAAACTGGAGATACCGCTGCTGCTGGCGGTTCCCGCAGTGATGGCTGCGGCGTTGCTGGCGGGTGTTGAGCAGGCGGCGTTGGCCATGCTGATTGTGGTGGCGCTGGTGCTTGCGTTGTTCTTTGCGGGTTACGAGGCATCTCGTCCGGGTTTGCGCCAGATTATGCCCACGCTGGTGCTGGCGGCGCTGGCGGCGGCGGGGCGCATCCTGTTTGGGCCCATTCCCGACTTTAAACCGGTGAGCGCTATCGCCATTATCGCGGGGGCGACGCTTGGTCGCCGCAATGGTTTTATGGTTGGCGCGCTGGCAGCGCTGACCAGCAATTTCTTTTTTGGACAGGGCATGTGGACGCCGTGGCAGATGTATGCCTGGGGGCTCGTGGGATACGTTGGCGGTGTGCTGGCGTATGCGGGTGCGTTCGACCGCGCCGACGGCACCGTGCGCATGCCAGCGCTGCTGGCGTACGGCTTTGCGTCGGGCCTGCTCTATGGCGTCGTGATCAACGCGTATGACATCATTGGTTTTGTACAGCCGCTTACTTGGGCGGGTGCCGCGGCGCGTCTTGCCACGGCAGTGCCGTTCGATATTACGCACGGCCTTGCGACCTGCGTGTTTTTGGCCGCCTTGTACAAGCCTTGGTGTCGCCGCATTAACCGTGTCGTCGTGAAATACGGGCTGTAAGGCATTTCGCGTTCCCTCACGAACTTGCGGTGGAATAGTTCTCGTTTTTGGCTATTTGCTGCCCAAACAGGAACTATTCCACCGCAACTTATAGGGGGAGAGGGGTCACATGATCTGTTTTCCTCTGTCCCCCAGGAATTGCTTGGCGCTAGAGCTCTAGCGTGAGGGTGACGGGGCAGTGGTCGCTGCCGAAGATATCGCCGCGGATACCGGTGTCGCGCACGGTATTGGCGATTGAATCACTTACCAAGAAGTAATCGATGCGCCAGCCGGCGTTGTTCTTGCGGGCATTAAAGCGATAGCTCCACCAGCTGTAGACGCCCTCGACGTCTGGATTAACCGTGCGCCAGGTATCGGTAAAGCCGGCGTTGAGCAGCTCGGTAAACTTGCCGCGTTCTTCGTCCGAAAAGCCGGCGTTGCCGCGGTTGGACTTGGGGTTCTTAAGGTCGATCTCCTCGTGCGCCACGTTAAAGTCGCCGCAGGTCACGACGGGTTTGCCGCTCTCGCGCTCAAGCGCGCTCAAAAAGCCGCGATAGGCATCATCCCAGGCCATGCGCACGTCGATGCGGGCGAGTTCGTTTTGCGCGTTGGGAGTGTAGACATCCACAAACCAGAACTTGTCGAACTCCAACGCGCAGACGCGGCCCTCGGTTGCGGCTTGGGCGACGAGCTCGGCCGCCTCGCCCTCGCCGGCGTAGGGTAACAGCGCGTCGGCGTGCAGCACGCGCAGCGGTTCCTGGCGGCTAAAGACCGCAGTGCCCGAATAGCCTTTACGCTCGGCGTAGCTCCAGGTTTGGCGATAGCCGGGCAGGTCAATATCAACCTGGCCTTCTTGCAACTTGGTCTCTTGCAACGCCAGGATATCGACGTCGAGTTCTTGCGCGATCTGGATAAAGCTCGGGTCCTTTTTGAGCACGGCGCGCAGGCCGTTGACGTTCCACGAGGCGAAAGTGTAAGTCTGAGGCATGGTGTCCTTTCGACGGGGTTGGCAGGCTTAAGATTAGCGCAACAGGGGCGGTGGTGGGCACCGCGCGTGCTGACCCAAAGGCCGCATGCTGGGACATCGCCCGACGCTGCCCGATCAACAAGGACGGAGGACATATATGACGCAGGCAATATCAAACCCCAAACAGGCCTCCGCCGCCCTGGCGGATCTGTTTGACACCCACAAGCGCGTGGTCTTCTTTGGCGGCGCTGGTGTTTCCACGGCAAGTGGCATCCCCGATTTCCGCAGCGTGGACGGCCTGTATCACCAGCAGTTTGCCTATCCGCCCGAGACCATGCTGTCGCATAGCTTTTACGAGGCACATCCTGCGGAGTTCTTCGACTTTTACCGCACCAAGATGATCGCGCTTAACGCTAAGCCTAACCGCTGCCACACCAAGCTGGCCGAGCTGGAGCGCGCCGGCAAGCTCGACGCCGTGGTGACGCAAAATATCGACGGTCTGCACCAGGCGGCCGGCTCGCAGCGCGTGTTCGAGCTGCACGGATCGGTCCATCGCAACATTTGCCAGTCGTGCGGCGCGGTCTATAGCGCCGAGTGGATTTGCTCGCGCGAGCACGAGGACGCCGCGGGCGTGCCTGTGTGTCCTGCGTGCGGCGGGCGCATCAAGCCCGATGTGGTGCTCTACGAGGAGCCGCTCGATGAGCATGTGCTGACCGGTGCCGTTGCCGCCATCGCCGCGGCCGATGCCCTCATTGTGGGTGGGACCTCGCTCGTGGTGTATCCGGCGGCGGGCCTTACGCGTTACTTTACCGGCGATACGCTGGCCATATGCAACCTTGCTCCCACCGATCAGGATGCAAATGCCGACCTGCTGATTTCTTGCGACATCGCGGCCGCGTTTGCGTTCTAGCCCGCGCGCGCGGATACAATAGAAAGACTGAGTGCAAAGCGACCCCGCCGCCAGCTCCCCAAGCTCGGCGGCGTGGGCATTTTAGGAGGATGTTCATGGCGAACGACAGCAAGACATGGCGGTGCGGAAAGTATGAGCTCAGCTTTGACCGTCCGCGCATCATGGGCGTCCTCAACGTGACGCCCGATTCGTTTAGCGATGGCGGGGAGCACTTCGACCCCGATGCCGCCATCGAGTACGGCCTGGCGATGCTCGACGCCGGCGCCGACATCATCGACGTGGGCGGCGAGTCCACGCGCCCCGGCTTTACCCCGGTCAACCCCGACGAGGAGGCTCGCCGCGTGCTGCCCGTGGTGCGTGCGCTGGCCAAGGAGGGCGCCATCGTCTCGATCGACACGCGTCATGTGGCGGTTGCCAAGGCGGCCGTGCGCTGCGGCGCCTCGATCGTCAACGACGTGACGGGCTTCACTGATCCCAAGATGGTCGAGTTCGTTAAGACGAGCACCTGCGGCGTCATCGTGATGCATGCCGGCGAGGTCGCCGCGCCCGCCCGCACGCACGCAACGGTGCAGCTCGATACCTCGGCAGCGGCGTTTGCTGCCGAGAAGGCGCGCGAGGCGGCCGCCGAGGCTGCACGCGAGGCCGAGAAGCCTGCCCGCCGCCGCCGTGGCAAGCTGCTGGGCGAGCCCAAGACGGAGGCCAAGCTGCCGGGTGGCGTGGTGCAGCCCTCGCTGCCGTTTGGCGATCCGGAGCCCACGTCCGAGCCTTCAAGCGAGCAGGAGACGCCGGCCGCCGAGCAGGCTGCTGCCGCCGAGACCGTCGCGCCCGCGCCCGAGGCCACCGAGGCCGCATCGGAGTCCAATGACCGACTGGCCGCCATGATGCGCCGCGGCGCCCGCCGCGAGGAAGCCTACGTGCCCACCTCGCAGCTCCGCCGCTTCACCCTGCCCGATTCGGCGCCCATCATGCGCCGCGTCATGGGCTTTCTGTCCGACCAGGCCCGCACGCTCATCCATGCCGGCGTGTCGCGCGACCGCATCTGCATCGATCCTGGCCCGGGCTTTGGTAAGTCGGCTAACGAGGACATCGTCATCCAGCGCGAGACTGCCAAGATGGCGTCACTGGGCTATCCGCTCATGTGCGCCGTGTCGCGCAAGCGCTTTGTGGGCGCCGTCTCGGGCGTGACCGAGGCCGCCGAGCGCGATGCCGCTACGTTTGGCGTGTGCCTGGGCGCCATCCAGGCCGGTGCCAACATCGTGCGCGTGCACGACGCCGCGGGTTTTGCGCAGTTCCTGAACGGCTACTGGGCGGTTGCCAAGCCACAGCCGCGCCGCGCGTTTGTGGCCGTGGGCTCCAACCTGGGGCATCGCTGCGACAACATCCGCGCCGCACGCGAGATGATCGCCGAGATTCCACTCACCTGCGTGTCCAACTCCTCCAAGATCTACGAGAGCGAGCCTGCCTACGAGACGCGCCAGGACGCGTTTGCCAACGCCGTCATCGAGATCAAGACCGAGCTGGCGCCGTTGGTGCTGCTCGACGAGCTCATGAAGATCGAGGCCGAGCTGGGGCGCGACCGCTCCAAAAAGGCCAAGGCCAACGGTCCGCGCACCATCGACCTGGACCTGCTGTGGATGGACGGCGAGACCCACGGCGGCAAAAAGCTGCGCCTGCCGCATCCACTGATCGGCGAGCGCGATTTTGTGCTGGTGCCGCTTGAGGACTTGATGCACGACCCGGCGCGGTTCTTCCGCTACAACGGCGTCGAGGTCAAGGAGCCCGAGGACCGCGTGGGCCATATCGTGGGCGAATTGGGGCGTATGTAGATGATCGAGATGAATGCTGTTGCCGCCGGTACCGAGCTTGACGCCGCGCGTGACGCGGGCCGCGAGGGTGCGTCCGCGGGCTGGTGCGCTTGGAGCGCGGGCGAGGCGTCGTTGACGTTTTCGCTGGTCGTGCGCCCGGATGTGAACATGCATGCCTTCCACGGCCTGCCGTTTGTGGCCGCGATGGGCATGATGGACGCGCTCGTGGGCACGGCTTCGACGCCGGGGTTGGGCCTTGCCGGTAAGGTGGGTATCCAGTGGCCGAGCGATATCGTGTGCGGTGCGCCTGCGTTTGAGACGTCGTTTGCACGCGTCTCCGTCAACGGTGGCGCCGGTGCCGCAGGCATGTTCGGTGCCGTGACGGTGGATATTGAGCGTTCGGCGCTGAGCGAGCTTGGTGTGGACGTGGCTGACGAAGCGCTGGTCGAGGAGTTGGCCGCCGCCGTGCTGACCCGTGTGGACACCTGGGCGGTTGTTGCCAACACGCCGCAGGGCGCTGCCGGTCCGCTGGCCCCCGTGTTGGGCGAGTACTTCGACATGGTGCCGCTGCTGGGCCGCCAAGTTGCGGCGGTGTCGCCCAACGGCCTGCCGCTTGCGGTCGGTGTGTTTGCAGGCCTGGACATCTGGGGCCGCGCGACCATTAAGACCGATGCCGGCGAGCAGGAGTTTCCGCCCGAGGCCGTACGAATTCGCGGGCTGTAGCGCGGGGCGTTCGCGCCCAAAGATAGACATGACAACAAGACCTTCCTCGGCCTGTGCCGGGGAGGGTTTCGCCTATCTGGGGAATGGGTTGCCAGCGCCCTATTCCTCAAAACTGAAAAATTTTCGTTTTTGAGGAATAGGATTAAGGCAGCTCGGTCTTTCGCGAGGTATATTCGCTATAGAGCCTATTCCTCAAAACTGAAATTTTTCAATTTTGAGGAATAGCGATAAAAGACCGCGAGGAGGCCCCAATGAAACTCATCAATAGAACGTCATATATGGACACGTTGACGAGCCTTATTGGCGTGCCGGACATCAAGGTCATCACGGGCATCCGTCGTAGCGGTAAATCAAAATTGCTCGAGGCCCTCCGCGATTACGTGGAGGCAAATCTGTCCAATTCGAATGTCATCCATATCAACTACAACCTCGATGAGTTCGAGAATCTGCTCGAGTATCACGCGCTGCTCGCCTATGTAAAAGAGCATCGAGTGTCCGGCAAACAAAACTTTCTGCTTATCGATGAAGTTCAGATGTGCGACGGTTTTGAGCGTGCGATCAACAGCCTCCACGCATCCGAGCAGTACGACATATTCATTACCGGATCGAATGCCTTTTTGCTGTCGAGCGATCTGTCGACGCTCTTTACGGGGCGTACGTTTGAGATCGAGGTTTTCCCATTCTCGTTTGAGGAGTATCGACTCTATGGCGACGAGGGCGAGGTCGACCGCGACTTCGATGAGTACGCGAGAACCGGCGGTATGTCCGGCTCCTACCCTTATCCACTGCAGGAGCAGCGTTATCAATATCTCTCCAATGTCTTCAAAACGCTCATCGTGAGAGATATCGTGCAGCGGCATAACGTGAGAAACGAATCGGCGCTGCTGCGCATTGCCGATTACATGATGGACAACGTATCCAACATAACGTCGGCACGTAACATTACGGATATTTTGAACGCGGATGGGCTAAAGATAACGAACAAGACGGTCGGCACGTACATGGGGTACCTGTGCGATGCGTTTGCCTTCTATAAAGTTCGTCGGTACGACATCCGCGGCAAAAAATACCTTAAGAGCGGCGAGAAGTATTACCTGGCAGACCACGCGTTCAAATACGCGCTGCTCGGTACACGTGATATGGATTGGGGACGCGTATACGAGAACATGGTGGCAATCGAGCTGCTGCGCCGCGGATACGAGGTATACGTCGGCGTGCTCTATAAAAAGGAAATAGACTTTGTAGCAATCAAGCGAAGCGAGAAGCTCTACATTCAGGTGAGCGACGACATCAGCTCGGATAAGACATTTGAACGCGAGATTTCGCCACTGCTGAGCATTGGCGACGCGTACCCCAAGATGATTCTCGCCCGAACGCATCACGAGGCCACGGACCGCAATGGGGTGCAGATCGTGGACCTGGCGAGGTGGCTATGCGGCGAGGCGTAGCAGAAAGCCTATTCCTCAAAACTGATAAATTTTCGATTTTGAGGAATAGGACCGATGCGTTGCCTAGTTCGCCGCTCGCGTTCGTGCTCGACTTAAGCCCCTGCTCTATCCCAGCTCCTGCATGCGGCGGTAGATTTCGCAGATACCCTTGATGGTGAGCTGTCCGTCGACTACGTCGAAGGCATCGGTCGAATCGGCGACGATGCCGGCGAGACCGCCCGTGGCGATAACGGTGGCATCCTCGCGGCCCAGCTCGCGCTTCATGCGCGCGACCAGGCCCTCGGCCATGGCGGCGGCGCCCATCACGGCGCCGACCTTGATGCACTCCTCGGTATCGCGGCCGATGGCGTGCTCGGGCGCCTCGAGCGGCACGCTGGCGAGCTTGGCGGCACGGGCGGCAAGCGCGTCCATGGAGATGCGAATGCCCGGCGCGATCGCTCCGCCAATGTAATAACCGTCCTCATCGATGACGTCGATATTGGTCGCGGTGCCAAAGTCCACCACGATTGCCGGCGCGCCGTAGAAGGTCTCGGCCGCAACGGCGTTAGCGACGCGATCGGCGCCTACGGCCTGGGGACGCGCCGCGCGCAGCTTGGTCACCGCGGCCGTCTGCGGCCCGATAACGATGGCGTCCGCGGCAATGCGGTCGGCCACAGTGTGCCACTCGCGCGAGAGCTGCGGCACCACGCCGGCGAAGGCGATCGCGTCGACCGCGTCGAGCGAGAGGCCGTACATCTTAAAGAAACCCATCAGGCGCACATGGATCTCGTCGGCGGTATAAGAGCGGTCGGTGGGCATGCGCCACGACTGCACCAGCTCGTCTCCGTCAAACAGGCCCATGGCCGTCTGTGTGTTACCCATATCGATAGCGAGCAGCATGTCTACTCCCGGTGTCGGCATAAAAGGACGCGCACCATTGTATACGTGCCGTCGACGGCGCTCGGCTGCGATTCGTTTACGGTGATAGGGGCTGAGGGGTTTAAATATGAAGGAATTATGCTCTACGAGATTTTCCTTGCCGTTTACCGAACTCCCGCGTAATATTCTTTCTTGCGCACATGAGGCGCCCAGACATTGCGGGGTGGAGCAGTCTGGTAGCTCGCCGGGCTCATAACCCGGAGGTCGTAGGTTCAAATCCTGCCCCCGCGACCAAGAACTTGCAGCTCGTCGGCCTGGCCGGCGAGCTTTTTTGTTATCCCGGGATCGTTTCTTCGGTTCAATTCCCAGCCTCTCAATCAAACATCTCGATCTGTAACATCTAGACCCGATTTGGGCGGCTAGGCGTTACAGATCGAGATATACCGGTGGGTTGGGTCGTGTTTGTCTAAATCTGTAACACGAGGGACGGATTTTGCCGAGTAACTGTTACAGATTGAGATAAACCGACGGGCCGCCCCGCCCATCCCCATCCACCTGCCGCTACCTGCTGTCCGCCGATTTCCGTTGCGCTGTTGTATTCCCATGCCATATCCTCTAGACAACTACGCGGCATCATCGCCGCCGCGCCTACAAGAGAGGAATGTCCATGACCGCACCTGCATCCAAGCTGCTCCAGCCCATTACGGTTGGCCCCCTTGAGCTCAAAAACCGCATTATGTTCCCGCCGCTGACCACCGGCTACGAGGAGCGTGACGGTTCCATCGGCGAGCGCAGCCTGGCTTTTTACGAGCGCTTGGCCCGTGGCGGCGTGAGCTACATCGTCATCGGCGACGTTGCTCCCGTCATGACCGCAAGCCCCACGCCCAAGCTGGCGACCGACGCCCAAATCCCCACGTTTAAGGCCCTGGCCGATGCCGTCCACAAGCACGGCGCCAAGGTCGCGCTGCAGCTGTTCCACCCCGAGTACGACGTGCCCGGTGTCGGCCGCATGGTCATGGGTTCCATGGCCGCCGCCAAGGCCGCGCAGGAGGCCAAGGCCGCCGGCGACGAGGAGGCCTTTGCCGCCAAGATGGCCGAGTCCAACGAGATCCGCAATCAGGCATACGCCAAGCTGCACCACGACATGCAGCACTTTGTGAACGAGGCGAGCGTAGAGCAGCTCACCCAGATCAAGGAGGCCATCGCCGCCTCGGCCGCCCGCGCGCAGCAGGCCGGCATCGACGCCATCGAGGTCCACGGCGACCGCCTGGTGGGTTCGCTGTGCTCGGCCATCCTCAACCAGCGCACCGACGAGTACGGTGGTTCGTTCGAGAACCGCGTTCGCTACGCGCTGGAGGTCGTCGCTGCCATTAAGGAAGCCGCGCCGCAGCTGATGGTGGAGTACAAGCTCCCCGTGATCATGGAGAACCCCGATGGCACGCCGCGCGGCAAGGGTGGCTTGCAGCCCGACGAGGCATGCGAGTTCGCCAAGCTGCTCGAGGGTGCGGGCATCGACATGATCCAGGTCGCACAGGCAAACCACACCGGCAACATGGGCGACACCATTCCGCCCATGGGCGCCATGCCCTACAACTGGACGCTGCCCGTGGCCGAGCGCGTCAAGGCCCTGGTCTCCGTGCCGGTGGCAACCGTCGGCCGCGTGGTCTCGGTCGAGGCCGGCGAGAAGATTCTGGAAGACGGCGCTGCCGACATCATCGCCTACGGCCGCTCGCTCATGTGCGACCCCGACATTGCGCTGAAGGCCGCCACGGGCGAGCCCATCCGCGAGTGCCTCAACTGCAACAAGGGTTGCGTCGACGCGATCCAAAACCGCAAGTACATCTCGTGCGTGCTCAACGCCGAGAACGGTGACGAGGCGACCATCGCCATCAAGCCGGGCGAGGGCGACAAGAAGATCGCCGTGGTGGGCGGCGGTATTGCCGGCCTGGAGGCCGCACGCGTGGCGGCCAAGCGCGGCTACGACGTGACCATCTACGAGGCGAGCGATCACTTGGGCGGCCAGATTGTGCTGGCGGCTGCGCCTCCGCGCAAGGACGAGATCATGCGCTCGGTCGAGTATTACGAGAAGATTCTGCCTGGTCTGGACGTGAAGGTTGAGCTCAGCCATGCCGCTACCGCTGAGGACCTCAACGCCGCCGACGCCGCGATTGTGGCCGTGGGCGCGCACGACGTGGTCATCCCCGTTCCGGGTGCCGATTCGGACAAGGTCGTCTCGAGCTGGGACGTGCTGGCCGGCAAGGTGGAGCTTACGGGCCGCGTCGCTGTCATTGGCGGTGGCCTGGTGGGCACCGAGACTGCCGAATACCTGCTGCAGCACGGCTGCGAGGTGGCGATCGTGGAGATGCTCGACAAGATTGCCGCGGGCGAGTCCGAGACCATTCTGCCGCTGATTATGAGCGACTTTGCCGAGCACAACGTGGAGCAGCACGTGAAGACCCGCCTGACCGCCATTACCGACGAGGGCGTGGAGGCCGTGCGCACCACCGAGGACGGCGCCGAGGAGCCGGTAAATATCGCCTGCGATTACGTGGTGATGGCCGTGGGCTCCAAGGCCAACGCGTTTGACCTGGACGGCGTGACGGTGCCCGTGACCTGCGTGGGCGACTGCTCGGGCGAGCGCACCGCCGACATTGCGAGCGCCATCCGCACGGCGTATCACGCGGCCAACGAGCTGTAGTTGAGCATCGCGGCCAGGCGGGGCGGTAGCACGGATTCGTCTCGCCCGGCTGTGTCCCGTCGGGTGTCAACCGGTGCGGGGCCTGCAAGCGCAGCAGGTCCCGCCCTTTTTGTTTTGCTCCGGTGGATGGCAATGCGCGGTAATCATGAGGAGTGAGGACGTCTACTACCTTGCAGATCACTCAAAATTATTGGGGGAGGGGTTAATAACTATATCCTCTATACCAAAGGACATAAAGAGATGCCAATTTTGTTGACAAGCGAATGACGATTAGCTGTGAGTCAGCTACCAGCGTAAATAATCGATAAAGATATGTCGTAATTTGGTGCCAAATGCCCAGATAACGCCGCGTCTATTTTAATTAACTGCTTTGAGCAAACAGTAAAATGCTACTATCTAACTTGCACGTAAGAAAGCAGATTAACGGTTAAGGCTAAGAAGTGGCAGGTATGTCGGAAGCAACTAGGACTCGCACGCATGCGCCTGAGGTTAGGCAGCGCGCCGTCGAGGTCCTCCAAGAGGGGGTCGGTCATCGCGCCCTCGCCGCGGAGCTTGGCATTCCCCAGGCCACGGCTCGTCAGTGGGCCCGCGCGTATGCTGTGGGCGGTGCCGACGCCGTTCTCAACGCCGGTTCGCATCATCACACCTATTCATACGAAGTTAAGCTCGCCGTGGTCAAGGACCGCTTGGAAAACGGCTTAACGGTTCGCGAGGCCATGATCAAGCACAAGATTCCCAGCGAGTCTTCGGTCAAGGCTTGGTGCCGCCAGTACCGCGAGGGCGGTGAGGCCGCACTGGTCGATAAGCCGCGGGGTCGCAAGCCGCGCCTTAAAAAGGCGGAATAGCAAACGGGATGGTGCGCCCACAGGGGCGCATTTTTCTTGCCGCGCCAACTTTTTGGACCGGCGCGAGCCTGTCGGGACATCCTCCAAAGTGGCCAATAAACCGCGCGCAGTGGCCCGCGCGCCTGTCGCTGCGATAGGGGGCGTCGCCTCTCTGCTCCAAAGCGGACGTACCCTTGCCCCGTACGCCTAAAACTCCCCAGTTGACCGAAAACCTGCCACCGCAACCCCGTAATTGAGCTATAACGTTAAACAAATGCAGCGTTTTTGCATGGGGGAGTGATGGTATGACGCTACTGTATTTCCTTACCCTGTTTCCGCTGGTACCGGCGCTGGGCATGCTGCTCGCGCGCGGTGACCGCGCCCGCGATGCGGTGGGGCTCATAGGTTCCGGCATTATTATGGCGGTGACAGTTGTAGTCGCCGTCATGTTTTTTGGCACGGGTCCGCAGAGCTTCGAGGTTGCCCCCGGCACCTCGCATGTGCTCTCGATCATCAGCTCCGTCATCGACGTCATCCTGTGCGCCGTCATCCTGTACAACGCGTACAAATATAGGAACGCGCTCACCACGGTGCTCGGCATAGTCCAGCTGGTGGGCTCGCTTGCCTTTGCAGCCATGACGCTGCCCGCGACCGAAGCCGTCACCGCAACCCCGCTCTACCTGGACTACATGAGCGTAATCATGGTCCTCGCCGTCGGCATTGTCGGCAGCCTTATCTGCGTGTATGCCCTGGGCTACATGAAGGACTTCCAGGCCCATGACGAGCACGAGGCCGCGCTGCGCGGGCAGACCGCGCCCGACCGTCGCCCGCAGTTCCTGGCGCTTATGTTCCTGTTCCTCTCGGCCATGTTCGTCATCGTGACGAGCGACAACCTTGAGTGGCTGTTCTGCGGCTGGGAAATCACCACCGTGTGCTCGTTCCTTATGATTGGCTACACGCGCACGCCCGAGGCCATTAAAAACGCCTTTACCCAGATCATCCTCAACATGCTGGGCGGCATCGCGTTTTTGGCCGGACTCATGTACCTGCACGTGAACGGCATGCCGCTGACCATCTCGGGCATGATTGAGCTTTCCGGCGCCGGAACCGCGCAGTCCGCGCTGCTGGTGATGCCGGTCATCCTGTTGTCGCTCGCCGCGCTCACCAAGGCCGCACAGATGCCGTTCCACACTTGGCTGTTGGGTGCCATGGTTGCCCCCACGCCCACGAGCGCCCTGCTGCACTCGTCAACCATGGTCAAAGCCGGCGTGTTCCTGATGGTCAAGCTGAGCCCGCTCTATGCCATCTATCCCGTGACCGGCTTTATGGTCACGAGCGTGGGCGCCATCACGTTTTTGCTCGCTGCCCTTATGGCCATCTCGCAGAGCAATGCCAAGCGCGTGCTCGCGTACTCCACCATTTCCAACTTGGGCCTCATCAGTGCTTGCTTGGGTGTCGGCGCGCCCGAGGCCGTATGGGCGGCCATCTTCCTGATCCTGTTCCACACGGTGGCAAAGTCGCTGCTGTTCCTGTGCGTGGGCACGGCCGAGCATCATATCGGCAGCCGCAATATCGAGGACATGGACGGTATGTTCAGCCGCATGCCGCACCTGACGCGCCTGATGATGCTGGGCATCATGGGCATGTTTGTGGCGCCGTTTGGCATGCTCGTGTCCAAGTGGGGCGCTCTGGTGGCGTTCGCGCAGACCGGCAACGTGCTCATGATCATGGTGCTTGCCTTTGGCTCGGCCGCGACGTTCTTCTTCTGGGGCAAGTGGCTTGCCAAGCTTTCGGGCGTCGACCCCACGGCTCAAAACGTTGAGGTCAATGTCCATAAGACCGAATGGATGGCCCTCAACACCATCGCCGCGCTGCTGATTCTGTGCTGCGTGGCGTTCCCGGTTATCTCGAGCGGTCTGGTGTCGCCTTACTTGGCCATGGTGTTTGGCCGCGTGCCGTACGTTATTGGCAAGGACGCCATGTACCTGATGGTGGTTATCGTGGCGTTTATCGCCGTGGTGCTGCTGACTTCATTCCGAGTGAGCAACAAACCGCATGTAAACGTATATCTTTCGGGCGTGGGAACCGACAAATATCGCCATTTCCGCGGCTCGATGGGGCACGAGGTGAAGGCCGAAAAGCGCAATTGGTACTCGGAGGACGCCCTTGGCGAGAAGCGTATTGGCCCCGCGGGTAGCGTCGTGTGCTGCAGCATCATCTTGTTTGCGCTGCTGTGTTGCGCGTGGATTGGGCCCGAGAGACTTGCCATGAGCGCGCCCTCGGTGCTGCGCGGCAAGTATTTCGAGGGTTCGGGCGTCGTGGGCATTTTTATTGGCACCGTGGCGTTTGCCTTGCTGGCGCCGTTTGTGGGTGGCCTGATCGACGGCGTTGACCGTAAGCTTTCGGCCCGCATGCAGGGCCGCGTGGGCCCGCGCCTGCTGCAGCCCTTCTACGACGTTGCCAAGCTCCTGCGCAAAGCCCCTGCCAGCGTAAACACCATGGACGATACCTACATGGCGTGCGCGCTCATCTTTACCGTCGTTGGCGGCGGCATCTTTGTGTCGGGCTCCAACACGCTGCTGTGCGCTTTTATGGTGACGCTCGCCGCGATCTTTGTGGTGCTGGCGTCCGCCTCGACGCAAAGCCCGTTTGCCCAGGTCGGCGCCGACCGTGAGCTGCTGCAGGTTATGAGCTACGAGCCCGCCGTTCTGCTGATGAGCGTGGGCCTGTATCTTGCCACCGATAGCTTTGATTCCATCGCCGTGACGGGGCAGTCAGCCCCCATCATCGTGTACAGCGCGCCCATTTTCCTCGCGCTGCTCGCGGTGCTTACCATCAAGCTGCGCAAGTCGCCGTTCGATCTTTCGTACTCGCATCACGCGCATCAGGAGATTGTCCAGGGCGTGGCCACCGAGATGAGCGGCGGCACGCTGGCCAAGATGACCCTTATGCACTGGTGCGAGACCGTGCTGTTTTTGATGTGGGTGGGCATGTTCTTCGTCTGGGACAACCCGGTGAGCTGGGTGGTCGCCCTGGTCGTGATGGTCGCGACGTATTTTGTCGAGGTACTGATCGATAACACCTTCGCACGCAGCACCTGGCGCAGCTGCTTTAAGCTCGGATGGGGCGTGGCGCTGGTGTTTGGTCTGCTCAACCTTATGCCCATCCTCGTCGACGTGTTTATTTAGGAGGCGGCATCCATGGATCATAAAATGTCACGCTCGCCGTGGGTTATTCATTACGACGGCTCGAGCTGCAACGGATGCGATATCGAGGTGCTGGCCTCGCTCACGCCGTTGTTCGATGCGGAGCGCTTTGGCGTGGTCAACACCGGCAACCCCAAGCATGCGGACATCTTTTTGGTGACGGGGTCGGTCAATGCCCAGAACCTGCCCGTCGTGCGCCAGATCTACAACCAGATGCTCGAGCCCAAGTGCGTGGTGGCCTGCGGCATCTGCGCGTGTTCGGGCGGTGTATTCCGCGATGCCTACAACGTGATCGGCGGCGTGGACCGCGCGATTCCCGTGGACGTGTACGCGCCCGGATGCGCCATTCGCCCCGAGACCGTGATCGATGCCATCGTGGAGGCGTGCGGCATCCTGGACCAGAAGGAGGCCGTGATGCGCGCCGGCGGCGATCCGCTTACCGTGGGCGGTGCCGCTACTTGGGACGGTGGCGTTGAGTTGGGCGAGGACGGGTTTGTGGCTGCGGCTGAGGCCGGCGACGCGCCTGCCGAGAAGCCCGCAGCGCCCGTCGCTGCAAAGGAGGCCGAGTAATGCAAAAGGCTATCTATACCACCGTTGGGATCGACGAGCTCCTGTCGCATGTCCAGGCGCTCAAGGGCGTCGGCGCGCGCTTTGTGCAAATGCACGCCGAGCGCAACGTCGACGACGGCACGTATCGCTTGGTCTATACGTTTATCAACGTTCGCGCTGCTCAGGAGCAGATCGCCCAGGACGGCAGTTATGCGATTGAGAACCTGGTGGTTGAGGGAATTGATCGGTACCAGGAGATTCCGTCCGTCAGCTCGTACTATCCGGCGGTATTCCCGTTTGAAAACGAAGCGCACGATCTATTTGGTCTTGCCATCACCGACATGCAGATCGACTTTAAGGGCTTTTTCTACCAGGTTTCGACTGCCGAGCCCATGAGCGTTATCACGCCCGAGGTGAAGGCCTCGCGCGAGAAGGCCATGAAGGTCCGTGCCGCCGCCGAGGCCAAGGCGCGCAAGGCCGCTGCCGAGAAGGCTGCCGCGGCTGCGGCTGCTGCAGGGGAGAGCACTGCGAGCGCCGGCGATGCCGCGGGCGCCGCTGCTCAGCCCGCTGCGGCTGCCGGCTCCGATGCTCAGCATGATGAGGCTGCTGCGAAGGCCGCGCTCAAGGCCGCCGAGATGGAGGCAAAGCTCGCCGCCATGGATCCCGAGAAGGCGGCCAAGGTCCGCGCGGCGCTTGCCGCCAAGGCCGCCCGCGACAAGCAGAAAAAGGAGGCGTAAGGTCCATGGCACATCGCTCCGTTATTCCGTTTGGCCCGCAGCACCCGGTGCTGCCCGAGCCGCTTCATCTGGACCTGGTGATCGAGGACGACCGCGTTATCGAGGCAATTCCGCAGATCGGCTTTGTGCACCGCGGACTCGAGAAGCTCACCGAAAAGCGCGACATGCATCAGTTTGGCTACATCGCCGAACGCATCTGCGGCATCTGCGCCGTGGGCCACAGCTACGGCTATGCCACAGCCTGCGAGCGCATGCTCGACATCGAGGTGCCCGGCCGCGTGCAGTATATCCGTACTATTTTGCACGAGCTTTCGCGCATTCACTCGCACCTGCTGTGGCTGGGCCTGCTCGCCGATGCCTTTGGTTTTGAGGCGCTGTTCTATCGGTCGTGGACCCTGCGCGAGCAGATTCTCAAGATCTTCGAGAGTACTTGCGGCGGGCGCGTGATTCTGTCGATTAACGAGATCGGCGGCCTTAAGCACGACATTGAGGACTCCGAGCTGGCGGGTATTGTCCAGACGCTCGACGCCATGCGCCCCGACTACGAGGCCCTGGTGCATACGTTTTTGGACGACAATAGCTGCGGCGAGCGCCTGCATGGCGTGGGCGTGATCAGCAAGAAGGACGCGCTGGATCTGTCGATGGTCGGCCCGTTTGGCCGCGCCTCGGGCGTGGATTACGACGTGCGCATGTTTGGCGACGGCGCCTATGCGGACCTGGCTGCATTTGAGCCCATCGTTGCCACCGACGGCGACTGCTATGCCCGCTGTCAGGTGCGTTGTGCCGAGGTCACGCAGGCCATGGACATCATCAAGGAGCTTGTGGGCAAGATTCCGCACGACGGTATCGGCGGGCGCACCAAGCTTGCGCCGGCCGACGGCGCGCGTGGCGAGGTTGTGATTGAGCAGCCGCGCGGTGAGGCGTATTACTATGTGCGCGGCAACGGCACCAAGAACCTGGACCGCTTCCGCGTGCGCACGCCGACGTCGCAAAACCTGGCGGGTCTGACGCATACGCTGCAGGGCGTGCTCCTTGCCAACGTGCCCATGATTATCCTGACCATCGACCCCTGCATTAGCTGCACGGAAAGGTAGGCGCGGCATGAGTTTGCTGACATTTGCCAAGACGGCCTTGGGCTCTATGGTCAAGCAGCCGGTAACGGTGTGCTATCCGCAGGAGGAGCTCGCGGCGCCCGAGCGCCTGCGCGGACATATCGTCAACGACATGGGCGTGTGCATCTGCTGCGGCATGTGCGCGCGCCGCTGCCCGGCGGGCGCGCTCGCGGTCGATCGCAAGGGTGGAACGTGGTCGATCGACCCGTATGCCTGCGTGGTGTGCGGTGAGTGCATCGAGAGCTGCCCCAAGCACTGCCTGACTATGGACACCGCCCGTACTCCAGTTGCGGCGGATAAGACTCCCACGGTGGAAACCAAGCCGGAGTAACGCGAAGACGGGGCCGGTGGGGCAAAAATACCCCACCGGCCCCGCGCGTGAACGCGCGGTTAGGCCGCCACGAACAAAACCATGTCGGTTTACTACGATAAATCGCCTACTCCTAACCACACCGCATTCGGCAAAACCAAAACCGCAGGTAGACGGCTTGTAATTTTGCGAAAAAGTCACGCGTGGTCGGGAACCTCGTTTTTATCGTAGTAAACCGGCATGGTTTTGAAATGGCACTATATCCGTAACGGCCCTTGAACTCCCGTGGACGGAGGGAACGGATCATTTTTTGGCCTTGCGAGGGCTGCCACGTGACCCGTCTGCCACGAAATGGGCCCATCTACTACGTTTAGGCGGCAGTCCTCGACCACGGCAAGTAATGCGAAATGAAAACCGCAGGTAGAAAGCCTGCGGTTTTTCATTCAAGACTTTAGTCTGCTGGCCGCGCAGCGGCCAGCTTTAAACCACCCGCTACGCGGGTGGAGACAAACGGCTTTACAAAGCCACCCCTCCGACCGATATTGACGATTGTTCAGGCCGTCAAGAATTCGAGTCGAAGGGGTGGTCGCCATGGCCCAGAAGGCCTACAGCCTTTCCCACACGAAGTGGATGTGCAAGTACCACATCGTGTTCACGCCGAAGTATAGGCGCAAAGTGATCTACAACCAAATCAGGAGCGACATAGGGGAGATCCTCAGGAAGCTGTGCGAGTACAAGGGGATCGAGATAATCGAGGGGCACCTGATGCCCGACCACGTGCACGTGCTGCTGGCGATTCCGCCGAAGTACAGCGTCGCGAGCGTCATGGGCTACCTGAAGGGGAAGAGCTCGCTGATGATATTCGACAGGCACGCCAACCTCAAGTACAAGTTCGGCAACAGGAAGTTCTGGGCGGAGGGCTACTACGTGTCCACCGTCGGCCTGAACGAGGCGACGATCGCCAAGTACATCAGGGAGCAGGAGTCCCACGACATCGCGCTGGACAAGCTGAGCGTGAAGGAGTACGAGGACCCCTTCAAGAGGAGGTGATCCCGCCGGTTCGACCGGCGCGCCACGGGTCAAGATGCACTAGGCCTGGACGAAGTCCGGGCCCGCGCCTTTAGACGCGAGCCCGGGGCCCGTGGG
>CABTWP010000020.1 GCA_902488525.1 uncultured Collinsella sp. | reverse complement strand
TTCAAGCAGAAGACGGCATACGAATGATCCGGGTGCCTGATGAACGGCGCAAGCCCGGTCGCGGCTGCCTTAAAATTACGGGCGCTCGAGCCAACAACCTCAAAAACGTTACCGCCAAGATCGAGTTTGGTACGCTTACGGTTGTTACCGGCGTGTCGGGATCGGGCAAGAGCTCCCTGGTTACCGACACCATTGCGCCTGCCCTTACGAATGCCATTCACCGTTCGACGCGCCCTGTGGGTCCGTATAAGAAAATCGAGGGCATCGAGTGTATCGATAAGGTTATCGATATCGACCAGTCGCCGATTGGCCGTACACCGCGTTCCAACCCTGCTACCTATATCGGCCTGTGGGATGATCTTCGCGCACTGTTTGCGAGTACGCCGGAGTCGAAGGCGCGCGGCTACTCGCCGGGTCGTTTCTCCTTTAATGTGAGTGGCGGGCGCTGTGAGGCGTGCAAGGGCGACGGGCAGATCAAGATCGAGATGCACTTCCTTCCCGATATCTACGTTCCCTGCGAAGTTTGCGGCGGTAAACGCTACAACCGCGAGACACTCGAGGTCACCTATCGTGGCAAGACCATCTCGGACGTGCTCGACATGAGTGTCACCGAGGCGCTGGCCTTCTTTGGGAATATCCCGCAGATTAAGCGCAAGCTCCAGACGCTGTACGATGTAGGCTTAGGCTACGTGAGCCTGGGCCAGCCCGCCACGACGCTCTCGGGCGGCGAGGCGCAGCGTGTGAAGCTCGCCAAGGAGCTTCATCGACGCCAGACGGGCAAGACGTTCTATATTTTGGACGAGCCGACGACCGGCCTTCATTTTGAGGATGTCCGCCAGCTGCTCGATGTACTGCAGCGCTTGGTCGATGCGGGCAACACGGTGCTGGTGATTGAGCATAACCTTGATGTCATCAAGGTTGCCGACCGCCTGATCGATATGGGTCCCGAGGGCGGTAACGGCGGCGGAACCGTCGTGGTTTCGGGCACACCGGAGCAGGTTGCGGACTGTCCGCAGAGTTATACGGGCAAGTTTTTGGCGCCGTTGCTCAGGCGTGACCGGGAGCGTCAGGCTCAACTTGATGCTCAATAAATAGGCGATTCAGTTTATGGGCGCCATCGACTCCTCGTGATTCGATGGCGCTTGCTGTGTCGAAGCGACGTATGCAGCCGAATTGGACATATACTTAATCTTTGCGTCCGAATGCGAGGGAAAGGAAATGTCATGGCAAAGGCTGTAAAGACGCCAAAAACCAATGCGATGCGCGAGCTGGAAAGTGCCGGCATTTCCTATGTTCTACATACGTACGAAGACGATGGTGATGAGTCGGTGGGCCTGGGGGTCGCGATTTCGGAGCAGCTTGGCGAGGAGCCCGGTCAAGGATTTAAGACCTTGGTCTGCGTGACGCCGTCCAACGACCATGTCGTGTGCTGCATCCCTGTTGCCGATGAGCTCGATCTAAAGTCCGCCGCGCGTGCCGCGGGGGAGAAGTCCTTGGTCATGATGCATGTGAAGGATTTGCTTGCGGCGACTGGCTACGTTCGCGGCGGCTGCAGCCCGGTCGGTATGAAAAAACGCTACCGGACGCTCATTGATGAGACGTGTGTCCTTTGGGATACCATTTTTATTTCGGGAGGCAAGCGTGGTTATCAGCTCGAGCTTGCACCCGATGATTTAATTGCATTTTGCGGGGCGACGGTTGCCGCGATTACGAGAGAGGACTGAGCGATGCCGCAGGAAGAATTGAAGCGCGGAGCTCATTTTGCAAGAGAATCTGCGCCTCAGACACCCTCGTCCGAAGCTCCTTCGTCGCGAGATGACACTGACGACATGGGCTCGTCGGACTACTCCACGGTTGGTCGTTCCGCCGGGCTTATGACCATCCTGACCATCGTGTCTCGCGTCACCGGTTTTATCCGAACGTGGGCAATGGCGGCCGCTATTGGCATGTCGCTACTCTCGTCCTCCTATCAGGTCGCCAACAACCTGCCCAATATGCTCTACGAACTCGTGATGGGCGGCATGCTCGTGACGGCGTTTTTGCCCGTGTACATGGGCGTGAGGCGTGAGCAGGGTCGCGAGGCCTCAAACGAGTACGTGGGCAACCTGCTCGGCATTCTGCTTTTGGTGCTGGGTGGCATTTCGTTGCTGGGGACCGTGTTTGCCCCGGGCTTTATCTGGACGCAATCGTTCCTTTCGGGTGACGGCGGCAGCATGGATACCGCTGCGTTCATGTTCCGTTTCTTTGCCATCCAGATTCTGTTTTATGGTTTGGGCTCGGTGTTCTCGGGCGTTCTCAACGCACACCGCGACTACTTCTGGTCGACGTTTGCCCCGGTCCTCAACAATGTGATCGTCATTGCGAGCTTTATGGGTTTTGCGCCCGTGTCCGCACAGTTTGGCGAACGTGCCGGCATCATCTTGATTGCGGCCGGTACGACCCTCGGTGTCTTTGTTCAGATGGCATGTCAGATTCCCGCGCTTGGCAAGCACGGCGTGCATCCCCATATCCATATCGATTTTAAGGACCCCGCGCTGCGCCAGACGATTGCGCTTGGTATCCCGACGCTGCTCGCCACGGTGTGCATGTTTGTCTCGACTTCTATCACCAACGCTGCCGCGCTGGTGGTCCAGCCCGAGACTGGTCCTTCCGTCATCGCCTATGCGCGCCTGTGGTACACGCTGCCCTACGCGCTGATTGCCGCCTCGCTTTCGACGGCGCTCTATACCGAGCTCTCTCATGACGCGCAGGAGAAGGATTACGACAGCGTTCGCACGGGCATTTCGCGTGGCGTCGCCCAGATGCTGTTCTTCCTGATTCCGTTCGCGCTGTACCTGATTGTCTTCGCGCGTCCGCTCAACATGATTTACTGTGCCGGCAAGTTTGATGAGTCCGGCGTGGCGCTGGTGTCCGAGTTCCTTGTCTACCTGGCGTTCTCGCTGCCGCTCTACGGCGTGGTCGTGTTGATGCAGAAGAGCTTCTCTGCCTTGCTCGACATGAAGCCCTATAGCCGCTATTGCCTGTATTCCGCCATCGGCCAGGCCGGCTCGGTTCTGCTGTTTGGCGTTGTGCTGGGCTTCGGTATGCCGGCAATCGCGCTTTCGTATGTCGTCGACTACGTGATCTTGGTCGGTTGCTCGCTGTGGTGGCTGCGTCGTCGTCTGCGTGGCCTTCAGGTCAAATCTATCCTGCATGGCGGTTTCTTTGGCCTTTTGCTCGGTGGCCTGGGTGCTGCCGCAGGCGCCGGCGTCATGTGGGCGCTTGAGCACTTTGTCGGGGCACTTGGCGGCTCGATTCTGATTACTCTTGGCTACGTTTGCGTTGCGGGTGTCGTCTCGCTTGCTGTTACCTTTGGCCTTGCCGTCGTCCTTAAGATGCCCGAGGTCTCGGCGCTGCTTCGTCGCAAGTAGGTGCGTGTGGCCGGTCACGACAACATTCCAACACTCGCCGAGCAGGTTTCGCGCGTTCCCACGCAGCCCGGATGTTACCTTTGGAAAGATGCCAAGGGCGATGTCATCTACGTTGGCAAGGCGAAAAACCTGCGTTCCCGTATGCGCCAGTACGTGACGCTGCAGGATGAGCGCCAAAAAATACCGCTCATGATGCAATTGGTTGCGAGCTTTGACTACATCGTTGTCGAAACCGAGCATGAGGCGCTTGTACTCGAGCGCAACCTGATCGGCCAGTACCATCCGTACTTTAACGTCGACCTCAAGGATGACAAGAGCTACCCCTTTATCGCCATTACAAAGGGCGACCTGTATCCCGCTATCAAATACACGCGTGAGCGTCATAAGCCGGGAACGCGCTATTTTGGACCCTATACCGATAGCCGTGCGGCACGTGAGACGATAGATACGCTGCGCAAGGTTATTCCCATCTGCTCCGCATCCTGTGCGGAGTGGCGTCGTTGTCGCCGTATCGTTGAGTCCCACAAGGGCGAGGAAGACATCGTCAATATGATTTGCGCGCAAAACGGGCGTCCCTGCTTTGACTACCATGTCGGGCGCGGCCCGGGTGCGTGTGTCGGCGCGATTTCCCCGGCAGACTATGCCAAGAACGTCAAGCGTGTCGAGCGCTTTTTGTCGGGCCATCGCAAGGATGTCGTCGATGAGCTGACCTCCGAGATGACGGATGCCGCCGAGGCGCTCGACTTTGAGCGCGCGGCACGCGTCAAACGTCGTTTGGAGGTCATCAGGGGTCTGGACGATCGTCAGCAAGTCGTTTTTCCCTCCAGTGTCGATATCGATGTCATCGGGTTCTATCGCGAGGAGACCATCTCCGCCGCTTGCGTCTTCGTCGTTCGCGAGGGCCGAACAGTTCGCACCTGCGAGTTCATTCTCGACAAGGGTCTTGATGTTGACGAGGAAGAGCTCCAGTCGGGCTTTCTTAAGCGCTATTACGACGAGACGGCTGATATTCCAGCTGAGGTCAACCTTTCCGTCGAGCTTGAGGATGCGGAGGCGCTGGGGGAATGGCTTGCGGGCAAGCGCGAGCGTTCCTGCCATCTCCATAGGCCGCAGCGTGGCGAAAAGCACCGTTTGCTCGATATGGCATCCAAAAATGCGCGCCATGCCCTCATGCGCTACATGATGCGAACGGGGTACGCTGACGACCGCACCAATCAGGCGCTCCTGGAGCTCGAAAGCGCGCTGGCGCTGCCAGCGCCGCCGATGCGTATCGAGTGCTTCGATATCTCGACGCTGCACGGAACCTTTACCGTCGCCTCGATGGTGGTGTTTACCAACGGACGCGCCGACAAGAGCCAGTACCGTCGTTTTAAAATTCAGGCCGAATTGGACGAGGCAAACGACTTCGTGTCGATGTCCGAGGTTTTGGGACGACGCTATGCTCCCGAGCGCATGGCCGACGAGCGCTTTGGATCGCGCCCCGATTTGCTCGTTGTCGATGGCGGTAAGCCGCAATTGACCGCTGCGATCAAGCAACTTGAGGCTCTTGGGCTCGATATACCGGTTTGTGGCTTGGCGAAGGCCGATGAGGAGGTTTTCGTGCCTTGGGACGAGACTCCAGTCGTGCTTCCGACCGGGTCCGCGTCGCTCTATCTAATCAAACAGGTGCGCGATGAATCGCACCGTTTTGCCATCACGTTCCATCGCGAATTGCGCGATAAAGCCATGACGGTTTCGGTACTCGATGACGTTCCAGGCGTGGGACCCACCAGAAAACGTGCCCTTATGCGCCATTTTGGCTCGATGAAGCGTTTGCGCGCGGCGAGCGAGCAAGAGATCGCGGAAGTTCGAGGCGTTCCGGCCGATGTCGCCAAAGCGGTCCACGAGGCACTTGTTGCATGGAATGCCGAACGCGCCCAGGCATCGGCCAACCGTTCCGAAAACTAAACGTGCTTCTAAACAACTGATATACATGATTGGCCGATTTTCAATCATTTATTTCGCGGCGATTACCTGTCGATTTCGGGTTTTATTAACGCTAAAACGTTTGACTAGCCATGGTGAACAACCCTGCTATCCTGCGGGTTGACGATGACTGATATCTCACCTCGTCGATACATACTGTCTGGCGAATCGTTTGTCAATGAATTCGGTGAACGGTAGTAAATACCGTTCAAGCGTATGTATGTATCGGTCGCCGAGCGCGGCACCTCAGTTGGGTTCGTCGGTAGGTAAGGTATATATCGTCCGCAAGTTGCGCGGGGGCAAGTCTAGGTGCTCCCGGGTAAGATTCTCTATTGATAGGAGAAGACATGGCCATCATCAACAAGGGTATGTCCAGGCGTTCGTTCCTCGGCCTCACCGGCAGCGTCGCTGCTGTCGCAGGGCTTGGTCTCACCGGCTGCGGTGGCAGCTCCAACGACGAGGGTTCCGCTTCCGGTTCCGCCGATTCCGCCAACCGTGGCGGCGGTGTGATTACCGCTGGTTCCGCTTACGCTCCGTCCAGCTTCGATCCCGCCAGCACCGGCTCCGCTGTGGGCCTGGGTGCTAACTGGCACGTCGTCGAGGGTCTCTACGGCATCGATTACCACGACTACAGCACCTTCAACGAGCTCGCCACCGACGATCCCAAGTCCGTGGACGACACTACCTTCGAGGTCACCATCCGCAAGGGCGCCAAGTTCTCCGATGGTACCGAGGTCACTGCTGACGACGTCGTCGCTTCCTACACCGCTTGCGCTGCTTCCGCTACCTATGCTCCGTTCTTCCAGCCCTTCGAGTCCATCGAGGCCAAGGATGCCAGCACTGTAACGGTCAAGACCAAGGTCCCCAACTTCTCCCTGCTCAAGGATCGTCTGGCCATCATCCGTGTTACCCCGGCTACTCAGTCCGAGGAGGATCGCGCCAAGCAGCCGATCGGTTCCGGCCCCTGGATGTACGACTCTATCTCCGATACCGAGATCACCCTGGTTCCCAACCCCGAGTACAACGGTGAGTATGCTGCCGAGGATAAGAAGATCCAGTACAGCATCCTGACCGACCCCACCGCTCGCGTTACCGCCCAGCAGGAAGGCTCCACGCTCGTTATGGAGCTCGTCACCGCTGACGCCGTCGACCAGCTCGAGAGCGCTGGCTGCAAGATCGACAACGTCCAGGGCTTCGGCACCCGCTTCATCATGTTCAACGTCGCCAAGGAGCCTTGGAACAACGTCAAGGTCCGTCAGGCCGTCATGTACGCGCTCGACACCGAGAAGATGATCACCAACACCTTCGCCGGCCTTGCCACCGCTGCCAGCTGCTACCTGCCCAAGAGCTTCACCAACTATCATGAGGCTTCCACGGTGTACAAGACCGACGCCAAGAAGGCCAAGAAGCTCATCGAGGAGTCCGGCATCACCCCGGGTGCCATCACCCTGCGCACCACCGACAACGAGCAGATTAAGGGCATGGCCGCCCAGGTCAAGAACGACCTCGACGCTCTCGGCTTCGAGGTGACCATCAAGACCGATACCTCGCCGGCCACCTACGCTGCCATCGACGGCGGCGAGGCCTACGATATCCTCCTTGCCCCTGGCGATCCGTCCTGCTTCGGCGCTGACCCCGACCTGCTGCTCAACTGGTGGTACGGCGACAACGTCTGGATGCAGACCCGTTGCCCGTGGAAGGAGTCCGCTGAGTGGGAGAAGCTCCACGGTCTCATGGACGAGGCTCTTGCCGCCGAGGGCGACGAGCAGCAGAAGAAGTGGAACGAGTGCTTCGACATCATCGCCGACAACGCTGTTCTGTACCCCGTTGTCCACGTCAAGACCGTCTCCGCTTCCTGGGACGATCCGTCTACCGCGCCCAACGGCGAGGCCCTCGATGGCTTCAAGGGCATCGGCACGACGAGCATGTCCTTCAGGGGTGTCGCGACCGTCAAGGCCTAAGACTCGTTTGAGTCATATGTGGGGCGTCGGTCGTAAGGCAACGTCCTCATAGTTGAAACAAAGACCCGGGCGGCCTCGATGTCGCTCGGGTCTTGTAATGAGTATCCATACTCATATACCAGTTGGTCCTACCGACAAAAGAAAGGGGAGAGAACGTGAACAACTTTCTACGTTTGATTGGAAGGCGTCTCGTGGCGCTGCCGATCATGGCATTGGGCGTCACCGTCCTGGTGTTCTTCCTTATGTCGTTCTCCAAGACCGACCCCGCCTATACGGCGTTGGGTGACGGTGCCTCGCCCGAGGCGGTTGCCGAGTACCATGAGAAGTATGGTCTGGACGACCCCTGGCCCGTGCGCTACGTGCGCTACATGGGCGATCTGATCCATGGTGACATGGGCACCTATGGTGCTGCTCGCAACTCCGTTGCCAAGCGCATCTCCACGGCCCTGCCCGTCACGATGCAGCTGACCTTCATCGGTCTTGCCATCGGCGCGGTCGTCTCGTTTTTGCTCGGCGTCATCGCGGCACTGTATCGCGATAAATGGCCGGACCAAGTGATCCGCGTCTTTTCCATCGCCGGCTTGGCAACCCCGTCGTTCTGGCTTGCCGTTCTGTTGATTCTGCTGTTCTCTTCCTACCTTAAGGTGCTCCCGGCATCCGGTGCTCTGCCTCACTTCACCACCAACCCGGCTGGCTATCTGGGACGTATGATCATGCCCGCTATCGCTCTGGCATTCCCGCTGACGGGCCAGATGACTCGTATCGTGCGTACGGCCATGGTTGAGGAGCTCGACAAGGACTACGTCCGCATGGCCCGTGGCGCCGGCGTTCCCGAGAAGGTCGTCGTCGGCATCAACGTTTTGCGCAACGCGCTGATCACCCCGGTCACCACCCTCGGTCTTAAGATCGGTTACCTTATGGGCGGCGCCGTCGTCATCGAGGTCATCTTCAACCTCCCCGGCATGGGTACTGCGATTCTGCAGGGCGTTCAGGGCAACGAGGCGAACCTGGTTCAGGGCGTCGTCATCGTCGTTGCTCTTGCCTTCATCATCATCAACATCGTGGTTGACATGCTCTACCTGCTCATCAACCCGCGCATCAGGACGGTGTAGATTATGGTAAAGATTCGAGAGAAGCAAACCGAGCAGCTCGAGAAGGCTGCCTCCAAGGGGCTCAAGCTCGGTGGCTGGAAGAAGATGACGCTGTCTTCTAAGATTGCCGCCGTCGTGCTGGTGTTGGTCGCCCTGACCGCGATTCTGGCGCCCCTTCTTGCCCCCTATAGCCCGGTCGAGATTTTCACTGCTCGCCAGGCTCCCGGCAATGGATTTATCTTCGGTACCGACGATAAGGGCCGCGACATCCTGTCGCGTATGCTTTACGGTGGCCGTTACTCGCTGATCATCGGCTTCGGTGCTACTGCCATGGCTCTGGTCTGCGGCTCGGTCGTGGGCGCCCTCGCGGCGGTTTCGCGCAAGTCCGTTTCCGAGGCGATCATGCGCATCCTGGACATCATCATGTCCATCCCGGGCATCGCCCTCGCTGCCGTCTTCGTCTCCATCCTGGGCAATTCCGTGCCGTCGATCATCTTCGCCATTGGCTTTATGTACACTCCGCAGATTGCCCGTATCGTGCGCGCCAACATCGTGTCCGAGTACGGCGAGGACTATGTCCGCGCGGTCATCGTTTCCGGCGCCAAGGCTCCGTGGATTTTGATCAAGCATGTTCTGCGTAACTGCATCGCCCCGATCATGGTCTTCACCGTTACCCTGGTCGCCGACGCCATCATCTTCGAGGCCTCGCTGACCTTTATCGGCGCTGGTATCCAGGAGCCCACCGCTACCTGGGGCAACATCCTCGCCGACGCCCGCGGTGGCGTGCTCGCTGGCCGTTGGTGGCAGGCGCTGTTCCCGGGTCTGGCTATCATGATCACCTGCCTGGCGCTCAACATCCTCTCCGAGGGCATTACCGACGCCATGGCCGCTGCTCCCTCCGCCGCCCTGGATCCGACCGATTCCTCCAAGCGCCGCGAGGCCGACCTGCTGGTCTCCGACCCCGTTCGCGCTTACAAGGAGCAGGCTCAGTCCCTGTCCGCCCGTCTTGGCGCCCTGCGCGATGTCGAGCTCAAGCGTAACGACCGCCATGTGCCCGATGAGTCCGTTGAGCCGATCCTTTCGGTCCGTGATTTCTGCATCCAGTTTGAGCACCACGGTGATATCAACGTCGTCGATCATGTCAACTTTGATGTCCGTCCTGGCCAGACCATGGGCCTGGTCGGTGAGTCCGGCTGCGGTAAGTCCATCACCACGCTGGCCATCATGGGCCTGACCGACGATGACGAGCATCTTTCCGGTGAGGTTCTCTGGGAGGGCCGCGACCTGCTCAAGATGAGCAAGAAGGAGTGGTTCGGCCTGCGCGGTACCGATATCGCCATGGTCTATCAGGACGCCCTGTCCTCGCTCAACCCCTCCATGCTCATTTCCGCCCAGATGAAGCAGCTCACCAAGCGCGGCGGTACCCGTAGCGCCGAGGAGCTCCTGGAGCTCGTGGGCCTCGACCCCAAGCGTACGCTCGAGAGCTATCCGCATGAGCTTTCCGGTGGTCAGCGTCAGCGCGTTCTGATCGCTATGGCCCTTACCCGCGACCCCAAACTGGTCATCTGCGACGAGCCCACGACCGCTCTGGACGTTACCGTCCAGAAGCAGGTCATCAAGCTGCTTAACGATCTTCAGGCCAAGCTCGGCTTTGCCATGATCTTCGTTTCGCACGACCTGGCACTGGTCGCCGAGGTCGCTCATAACATCACGGTTATGTACGCCGGCCAGGTTATCGAGCAGGCGCCCACCAAGGAGCTGCTCACCAACCCGATTCACGAGTACACCCGCGGCCTTCTGGGTTCCGTCCTGTCCATCGAGAGCGGCTCGGGCCGCCTGCACCAGGTGCCCGGCGCCGTTCCGAGCCCGCGCGATTTCCCCAAGGGCGATCGCTTCGCACCCCGCTCGAGCCATCCGCGCATTGGCCTGGACACCCGTCCGGTCTTCAAGCGCGTGCCCGGCACCGAGCACTTCTATTCCGAGCTCCCCGACGAGGTGCTCAAGGCAAATGGTTTGACCCCTCACGCGGAGGTGATGTAGATGAGCGAGACCGCAGTCAACGGCGTCGAGCCGATCATCTTCCTTGATGACGTCCACGTCACCTTTAGGACCCGTACCGGCTCGATTCTGCACCCCAACCTGGTTCACGCCGTCCAGGGTGTAACGATTAAGCTCATGCCCGGACAGACCATCGGCATCGTCGGCGAGTCCGGTTGCGGAAAGTCCACCACCGCCAACGTCATGTGCGGCCTGCAGGCCCCCACGAGCGGCAAGGTCTACTTTAAGGGCAAGGACGTTACCAAACGTACCGCCGAGGACCGTCGCCACATGGGTCGCGTCATCTCGGTCGTGTTCCAGAACCCGGCCACGGCGCTCAATCCCCGCATGGTCGTTCGCGAGCAACTGCTCGACCCCATGCGCGTCCACAACCTGGGTACCGAGGCCGAGCAGGAGAAGCGCGTCAAGGAGCTCTTGGAGCTCACCGGTCTGCCCAGCTCCGCCGCCGAGGTTCTTCCCGGCCAGCTTTCGGGCGGCCAGCGCCAGCGCGTCGCAATTGCGCGCGCCCTGTCGCTGAACCCCGATGCCATCATCGCCGACGAGCCCACCTCGGCTCTGGACGTTTCGGTCCGCGCGCAGATTCTGAACCTGCTGACCGACCTTAAGAAGGAGCTCGGCCTGGCCATGGTGTTCATCAGCCATGACATCCAGACGGTCCGCTATATCTCTGACGACATCATCGTTATGAATGGCGGCAAGATCGTCGAGCAGGGCGAGGCCAAGCAGGTCTTCCAGCACCCTCAGGACCCCTACACCAAGATGCTGCTCGGCGCTGCGCCGTCGCTGCTGCATCCCAAGCTCGGCGAGTAGCCTCGCTTTCCCTCCCGTGCGCCCGGTTCCCTTGCCGGGCGCACCTCCGTTGCGATTTCGAAAGGTTGGGTTCACGAGCCATGCCAAGTGCTCAGGAGCTACAACAGCAATTTGGTGAATATCGAGGCGCTATGCCCCGTCCATCGGATTTCGATCTCTTTTGGAAGGACCGCATGGCCGAGGCCGACGCCGTCGGGCTTGACTATGCGATCGAGACGGCATCGGTCAACGATGCCGCGACCTGCCAGCTTTTCGACCTCTGGTATACCGGCATGTGCGGTGCACGCCTGCATGCCAAGTATCTCCAGCCGGTTTCGGACGAGCCCGTGCCGCTGGTGCTACAGTTCCACGGCTATCCGGGTGCAAGCCGCAGCTGGTTCGAGCAGGCGTCGTTTGCGGGCATGGGCATGGCACTCATCGCTCTCGATTGTCCTGGCCAGGGTGGCCCCTCCGAGGATATTGGTGGATTTGAAGGCACGACGGTTGCTGGGCATATCGTCGCCGGTATCGACGGCGACCCGGCCAATCTTTACTATGTCCGCTTGCACCAGGATATCCGCATTCTGTGCCGTATTGTTCGCGAGCTCGAGGGCATCGATCTTTCCCGCGTATTTGTGAACGGCGCATCGCAGGGCGGCGGTTTGGGCATTGCGACCTGCGCGCTTAATAGTGAGCTTATCAATCGCGCTGCCATCCTCTATCCCTTCCTGTCGGATTTCCGCCTTGTTTGGGATCTGGATGCCGACGATATCGCTTATGAAGGCCTGCGTTATTGGTCGCGTTGGTTTGACGAGGACTCGACTCGTATTGAGGAGGCCTATGCCAAACTGGCGTACTTCGATTCCAAGAACTTTGCCCCTATGGTCAAATGCCCCGTGCTGTTTGGCACCGGCACAGCCGATATCGTCTGTCCGCCAGCGACGCAGTTTGCGGTCTATAACAACCTGACCTGCGAAAAGCGTCATGAGTTCTTTGAAGGCTTTGGCCACGAGGAGATTCAGGATTTTGACGATTTGATCATTCCGTTTTTCTGCAAGGGAGGGGAGGCTCATGTCTAAGTGCGAGAGCAATGTTGACGAGCTGATTGTCCCCGGGCTTGTGGGAATTCCTGGAACGGTTTCGTCAAGGCTCGCAGAATATCGGGACTGGCGCGGTGATGTCCAAGCAGATGTTTCTGATTTAGAGACATGCGCTTCGAATCTTGAGATTCAAGGCCTGGCCATTACGGCGATTGACTTTGTTAACCCCTGCGCCCGTTACTCGGAGGTCTCCTTTGAGCTCGGTGACGATGCGATTCACGCTCGTTTGATCGAGCCTGTCGGTCGTGCCCGAGTATCTGAGCGCGTGCCGCTGTGCCTGATGTTCCACGACATCGATCGGCCTGTGCGCGGCTGGCATCACATGACGAGATTTGCCGCCATGGGGTATGCCGTTCTCGCGCTGGATGACGATGTTGCTGGTGCGGACGACCTGCAGTGGGGGATTGCTTCGCCCGCTTTTGTCAAGCGCGTCCGTTGGGGCTGCGCGTTGGCGAAGGTCGCGCGCAATCTTGATGGCATGGATCCCGATCGCATTTTTGCATGGGGCGAGGGTCTTGGCGGCGGTGTCGCGCTGGCGGTTTCTGCTCTGGACGAGCGCGGACTTGCCTGCACGGCGGTTGCCAATCCAATTCCCGGTGGCCTCGAGGCTCTGTCGTCTCGGGTGCGCGGATCGGTGCTCATGGGCACGTCGCTCATGGATACCGTGAGCGACCCCAAGGGTCAGTTTGCCGTATTCAACGGTCTTGAGTGTGACCGGAGGCATGTCATCTATGCCAAATACGCTCATGAGCGTATTAACGCGTTCGAAAACGAAGTCGTCGACTTCTTTAACCAAACGTTCTATCCGTGTTCTTTGGCCTAGACGGCCTGGACACTGCCAACAAGAGTGAGCGGCATAGGGCCGCTCGCCAGACAGCTAAGGAGATTCTTGTGGCAACTCAGAAATTCACCGGCGTTATCCCCCCCGTCGTTGTTCCCGATACCGAAGACCACCAGCTCGACGTTGCCTCCTTTGAGCGCAGCATCAACCGCATGATCGATGCCGGCGTCGATGGTCTGTTCTTCTTGGGGTCTTCGGGCGAGGTCGTCTTCTCCACCGATGAGCGCCGTCGCCAGATTATCGCCGAGGCCGTTCGTATCGTCGACCACCGTGTGCCTGTTCTGGTCGGCATCATCGATACCGAGACCGAGCGCATGATTGAGCACGGCAAGGTCGCCCAGGAGCTGGGCGCCGATGCCCTCGTCGCCACCTGCCCGTTCTATGCCCTGCAGGGTATGACCGAGGTCGAGGAGCACTTCCGCATCCTGCACGAGGAGCTCGACCTGCCCATCTTTGCCTATGACATTCCCGTTTGCGTTCACACCAAGCTCCCCTGGAAGCTCCTTGCCAAGCTCGGCGCCGAGGGCGTCCTTGCTGGCGTCAAGGATTCCTCGGGTGATGACATCTCGTTCCGCTACCTCGTTCAGGAGAACGAGAAGAACGGCCATCCGATGAGCATCCTCACCGGTCACGAGGTTGTTGTCGACGGCGCCTATCTCGGCGGCGCTGACGGTTCCGTCCCGGGTCTCGCCAACGTTGAGCCCGAGGGCTACGTGCGTCAGTGGAAGGCCGCTCAGGCTGGTGACTGGGCTACCGTCAAGGCCGAGCAGGATCGTCTCAATGAGATCTCCCACATCTGGGATGTCACCTCGGGCGTCCAGGGCTATGCCGGTGGCGTCGGCGCCTTCAAGACCGCTATGAACCTCATGGGCATCTTCGACAGCCCGACCATGCCGCGCCCGGTGAAGGCCATGACCGGCGAGAATGTCGAGGCGATTAGGAAGGTCCTCCAGGACAACGGTCTCCTGTAAAGCTTCCCCGGGCACCCGATCTTGGGGCTCAAGCGGTCGAGCGTGACCCATTAGGTCAACGCCCGACCGCTTTCACCCCAACCTCGGGCACTCGGGAAACCTTTACCAAGCTGCGGCGATAACGCCGCCTTCATTTCCTGTAGTTGTTTATATCTCCTAAGGAGAGCGACATGGAGAACAAGTACGTTTGCTCCGTCGATATCGGCGGCACCAAGATTGCGACTGCCATTATGGAGTATCCGGCTGATGGCGGCGTGCCCCATCCGGTCTTTGAAGCCGAGGTTCCCACCGAGGCCCAAGAAGGCGGCGAGGCAGTTTTCCAGCGCATCGAGGCGTCCATCAAGGCTGCTCTCGAGGCGAACCCCGATGTCGAGGTCCTCGGTATCGGTATTGGCGCCGCCGGTGTCGTCGACCCCAAGACGGGCGCCATCGCCTACGCCAACGAGATCATGCCCGGCTGGTCTGGCGTTCAGTTGGGGCCGCGTCTGCGCGAGGACCTTGGTCTTCCCGTTGCCGTGGTGGGCGACGTGCAGGCTCATGCTCTGGGCGAGGCCCACTGGGGCGTCGGCAAGGGCAAGTTCTCCGTCTTGTGTCTGGGCATCGGTACGGGCATCGGCGGCGCATATGTCGAGAACGGCCGCGTGATGCAGGGCTTCCACGGTGCTGCCGGTCATATGGGCCACATCGAGTGCTCGGCTGCCGCCGGCATTCCCTGCGCCTGCGGGCGTTCTGGCCATCTTGAGTCTGTTGCTTCGGGCACTTCCATTGGTCGCATGTACGACGAGCGCTTTGGCCGCGTCGACCCCAGCCGTCCTTCGGTCGGTCGCGATGTAAACGACCTGTGCCGCGCGGGCGACGCAAAGGCGACTGAGGTCATCCATGACGCCGGCTTTGCGCTGGGTGCCAGCTTGGGCTCGCTCGCTAACATCCTGGACCCTGAGGTCATCGTGCTTTCGGGTGGCGTGATTCACCAAGGTCCCGATTGGCGTTCACAGACGTGGAAGGATTCGGTACACGAGGGCTATGCCAGCCAGGCGCTCGATCCGCTTCAGGACACGCCGATCCTCATCGGTTCTCTTGAGGGCGATGCTCCGCTCATCGGTGCCGCCGAACACCTTCTTGCGTCGTTGAAATAAACATAGCTACCAAGTGCGCCTTCTGAGGTGCCGCAGATTGACGTGAAAGAGGAGCGAAGCGTACTTCGGTACGCGAGCGACGGTTTGAACGTCAAGGTGCGGTGTCTCAGAAGGCTGTTTTTGAGAAAGGTTGAGTCGAACATGACCGTTGATCCTTTGATCCAGTCCCTGAAGGGCAAGCTCGTCGTGAGCGTTCAGGCGTATATGGGCGAGCCGCTTCGTACGCCCGAGACCATGGCTCAAATGTCTCGTGCTTGCGAGCTCGGCGGCGCCGCCGCCATTCGCTGCCAGGGCCTTGCCGACATTGCCGCCATTAAGGGTCGCTGTGAGGTTCCTGTCATCGGCCTGTGGAAGGATGGGCACGAGGGCGTTTACATCACGCCGACGCTGCGTCACGCTCGCGCCTGCGTTGCTGCGGGTGCCGATATCGTGGCGATCGACGCCACCGATCGTCCGCGTCCCGACGGCAAGTCGGTCGAGGATACCTTCCGCCCGCTGCACGAGGAGGGTGTGCTCCTGATGGCCGACTGTGCCACCATCGAGGACATTCGCCGTGCGGTTGATATGGGCTTCGACCTTGTATCTACCACGCTTTCTCACGGTGTCGCTGCCATCGACTGCACCATGGCCGATGGCCCCGATCTGCCGCTCCTGCGTCAGGCGACCGAGGAATTCCCCGGTCTTCCCATCATCTGCGAGGGCCGCGTGCACACGCCCGAGGAGGCTCGCGCCGCGATCGATGCTGGCGCCTGGGCCGTTGTCGTCGGCACCGCCATCACGCACCCCACGAGTATTACGAGTTGGTTCAAGGCTGCGCTTGAGGCGTAAGACAGGCCTCGTATCCGCTCGGGGCGGTATACTCAATATAGGCAATTGACCGCGCGGGATCCGGGTTGCTGGGTCCCGCGCTTGTTTTTGGGAGGCAGCACATGCAAAAGGGAGATGCCATGGATGCGGCGGAGCGCTCGGAGCGCATCCCCGATATCGTCATCATCACCGGAATGTCCGGATCGGGCCGCACACAGGCCATGCACGTGTTCGAGGATATGGGCTATTTTTGCATCGATAACCTGCCTCCGCGTCTCATCGCCCAGCTTGCCGAGCTCGTCGGCATCAATACGGGCGTGGGCAGGCATCTCGCCGTCACCTGCGATTTGCGTAGCCAGGGACTGTTTGACGAGTTGCTCGATGCGGTCGCCGCGCTCGAAGAGCGCGAGATGAGCTGCGACATCGTGTTCCTGGAGGCGTCTGACGAGGTGCTGATTCGTCGCTACAGCGAAAATCGCCGCCGTCATCCCATTGCCAAGCCGGGGGAGACTACGGCCGATGCCATTCAGCGCGAGCGCCTTCAGCTCCAGGGCGTGCGCGACCGAGCCGATATGATTATCGACACGAGCCGTCTGCGCACCTCTGCGCTGCGCAACAAGCTACGTATGGCATTTTCCGAGCTGTCCGACCAGCAACTCATGGACGTCCACGTGTTCTCGTTTGGCTTTAAGCACGGCATGCCCGTCGAAGCGGACATTATGATCGACGTTCGTTTCCTGCCCAATCCGTTCTACGATCCCGAGATGCGCACGATGACCGGTCTCGATAAAAAGGTCTCCGATTTTGTTCTGGACCATCCCAAGACGCAGGAGTTTTGGAAGGCTTGGACACAGCTGCTCGATACGGTGATGCCGGGCTATATCGCGGAGGGCAAGCCGCAGCTTTCTATCGCCATCGGCTGCACGGGCGGCCAGCACCGCAGCGTTGCCATCGCCGAGGCCACGGCACGTTATTTGGAAGGCGCTCAGTATCATGTGAGCATCTCCCACCGCGACCTGTCGCGCGCCAACACGAAGGCATAGGCCTGCATGTCGTTTACCGCTGAGGTGCGCGACGAGCTTGCGCGCTGCGAACCCGAATGTGAATACTGCGACTTGTCGACGCTCGCCGCCCTCACGCGCGTGAGTGGTACGCTCTCGCTTGCCGGCTCTGGGCGGTATCGTTTGACGGTTGCGACTGAGACGGGAGCCGTCGCGCGCACGATGATCACGCTGACGCATCGTATCCTTAAGCTCAAAACGGAGTTCACCGTCCGCAAATCTGTCTTGCATAAGGTTCGAAACTACCTCATCACCTTGCCTGATCAGCCAGACCTGGATAAGGCCTTGGTTCTGCTGGGTATCCTCGACCGTAGGGGAGGACTTGTCGCCGGCGTACCCCGACATATCGTTGCCCGTCCTTGCTGTAGACTTGCCTATATCCGCGGCGCGCTCATCGCGGGCGGCTTCGTGGCCGATCCACGCGGCGATTTTCATTTGGAGATCGCTGTGCAGGGCGAGCAATATGCCAAGGGACTTTGCGATCTGTTGGAGCAGATTGGGGTCCATGCTCGTGTTAATGCACGGCGGGGGTCATATGCCGTGTACATTAAGAGCGCCGAGGAAATCGAGCATCTATTAAAGCTGATTGGTGCCAAGCGCAGCGTTGCCGAGATTGAGGAGGCGCGCGCGGTCAAGTTGGTTAAGAACGATGTGAACCGTCGCGTGAATGCCGAGCTCGCCAACCAGACCAGAAGCGCCGGTGCTGCCCAACATCAGCTTGCGCTTATCGATGAGCTCGAGCAGTGTGGCCTTCGCGATGCGCTTCCGGATGCCTTGGCGGTCTTTTGCGACCTGCGCGAGCGATATCCCGATCTGTCGCTGCGTGATTTGGGGGAGATGGCTGACCCTCCCTTGTCGAAGTCAGCCCTCTACCATCGTGTTTTACGGCTTGAAAAGCTCATTGAAGCAAACAGGTAGTTTGAAGTAACGACTTATATATGGATTTAGCTGCTATTTTAGTATTTAAAACGTTTTAACGTAAATTTGATTTTCAATTTCGAGCATTCTCGTGAAATTCAAGTCAAAAAAAAGGTATATTAGGCGAGTGGTTAGTTTGTGGGCCTCAACGGCGGGCGCTGTAGCTCGCGGGGGCCTTACGAAAGGAGACACAATGGCAGTAAAGGTTGCTATTAACGGCTTCGGTCGCATCGGTCGTCTGGCTTTCCGTCAGATGTTCGGTCATGAGGGCTCCGAGATCGTCGCTATCAACGACCTCACCTCTCCCGATATGCTCGCTTACCTGCTGAAGTACGACTCCACGCAGGGCAACTACGCTCGCGATCACGAGGTCGTTGCTGGCGAGGATTCCATCACCGTTGACGGCAAGGAGATCAAGATCTACAAGGAGGCCGACGCTAACAACCTGCCTTGGGGCGACCTTGACGTCGACGTCGTTCTCGAGTGCACCGGCTTCTACACCAGCAAGGCTAAGGCTCAGGCCCACATCAACGCTGGCGCCAAGAAGGTCGTCATCTCCGCTCCGGCCGGCAGCGATCTGCCCACCATCGTGTACAACGTCAACCATGAGACGCTGACCGCTGAGGACAACATCATCTCCGCTGCTTCCTGCACCACCAACTGCCTCGCCCCGATGGCCAAGGGTCTGAACGACTTCGCTCCCATCGTGTCCGGCATCATGACCACCATCCACGCCTTCACCGGCGACCAGATGCCGCTCGACGGCCCGCAGCGCAAGGGCAACTTCCGTCGCTCCCGCGCCTGCTCCGAGAACATCGTCCCGAACACCACGGGCGCTGCCAAGGCCATCGGCCTGGTTCTCCCCGAGCTCAACGGCAAGCTCATCGGTGCCGCCCAGCGCGTCCCGACGCCGACCGGCTCGCTGACCAACCTCTACGCCGTCGTTGACAAGAAGGTCACCGTCGACGAGGTCAACGCTGCCATGAAGGCCTACGCCGAGACCATCCCCGAGACCTTCGCCTACAACGAGGACCAGATCGTCTCCCGCGACATCGTCGGCGAGACCCACGGCTCCATCTTCGACGCCACTCAGACCATGTGCTCTGACCTCGGCAACGGCCAGACCCTCGTTCAGGTCACCTCTTGGTACGACAACGAGAACTCCTACACCTCTCAGATGGTCCGCACCATCAAGTACTTCGAGAAGTTCGTTGCTTAATTTAGCTTTTAGCGAATAGCTCGTTGAGCGTCTAAAGAAGGGCGCGGCCTTATAGGGCTTACACCCTAGGGTCGCGCCCTTTTTATAAGAAATCGTCTGCCGTAATGGGAGGCAGACACGTACGAAAGGTAGAAGCAAACATGGCCTTTACCAAGAAGACCGTCCGCGACATCGATGTCGACGGAAAGCGCGTTCTCGTCCGCGTTGACTTTAACGTGCCTATCAAGGATGGCGTCGTTGGCGACACCACCCGTATCAAGGCTGCCCTGCCCACCATCAACTACCTCGTTGAGCACAACGCTCGCGTCATCCTCATGAGCCACCTCGGCCGTCCCGAGGGCACCGGCTTCCAGCCCGAGCTGTCCCTCGAGCCCGTCGCCAAGAAGCTCGCTGAGCTCTCTGGTCTCGACGTTGCCTTTGTCGCTGACACCTACGGCGAGAAGGCTGCTGAGGCTGTCGCCGCCGTCGAGCCGGGTAAGGTCCTCGTTCTCGAGAACGTCCGTTTTGACAAGCGTGAGAAGAAGAACGATCCCGAGATCGCCAAGAAGCTCGCTTCCTATGGTGACGTCTTCGTTCTCGATGCCTTCGGCACCGCTCACCGCGCCCAGGGTTCCGTCGTGGGCCCCGCCGCTTACCTGCCTGCCGTCGCCGGCTTCTTGCTCGAGAAGGAGGTCGACACGCTGACCGGCATCTTCGCCGAGCCCGAGCGCCCCTTCGTCGCCATCGTCGGCGGTTCCAAGGTTTCCTCCAAGATCGGCGTTCTCGATCACCTCATCGACTCCGCTGACACCCTGATCATCGGTGGCGGCATGGCCTACACCTTCTTCCTGGCTCAGGGCCTGTCCGTTGGTCAGTCCCTCAAGGAAGAGGACTGGGTCGAGCGCGCCGGCGAGATGCTCAAGAAGGCCGAGGAGAAGGGTGTCAAGATCCTGCTCCCCATCGACAACCGTGTTGCCGATCACTTTGGCGAGGACGCTGTCCCCGAGGTTGTTGCTTCCGACGCTATCCCCGACGATCGTGAGGGTATGGACATCGGCCCCAAGACCGAGGAGCTTTACGCCGAGGCCGTCAAGGGCGCCAAGACTGTGTTCTGGAATGGTCCCATGGGCGTCTTCGAGTTCGACAACTTCGCTCACGGCACCCAGGCTATCGCCGAGGCTGTCGCCGATGCCGACTGCACCTCGATCATCGGCGGTGGTGACTCTGTCGCAGCTGTCAACAAGTTCAACCTGGCCGACAAGATGAGCTGGATCTCCACCGGTGGTGGCGCTTCCATGGAGCTCGTCGAGGGTAAGGCCCTGCCCGGAGTGGAGGCGCTTCTCGATGCCTAATCGCACTCTTCTTATCGCTGGTAACTGGAAGATGAACAACGATGTCGCCGAGGCCGCCAAGCTCGCCGATGAGCTGGCTCAGGCTCTGCCCGAGGTTCCGGCTGGCGTCGAGGTGCTCGTCTGCCCTCCGACCATCGACATCACCACGGTTCATGACCGCATTCAGGCTGCCCCCATCGCCCTCGGTGCACAGAACGTGTACTGGGAGGCCAAGGGTGCCTTCACCGGTGAGTCTTCTTGCGACATGCTCAAGTCCGCTGGCTGCACCTACTGCATCATCGGTCACTCCGAGCGTCGCGACTACTTCCACGAGACCGACGAGGACCAGAACAAGAAGGCTAAGGCTCTCGTTGCCGCCGGTCTTGTTCCCGTCTTCTGCTGCGGCGAGTCCCTTGAGGTCCGCGAGGCTGGCACCTATGTCGAGCACGTCGTGAACCAGGTCAAGGCTGGCCTTGCTGGCCTTGAGATCACCTGCCCCAAGCAGGTCGTCGTCGCCTACGAGCCCATCTGGGCCATCGGCACCGGCAAGACCGCTACCGCCGAGGACGCTCAGGAGGTCTGCGGCGCTATCCGTGAGACCCTCAAGGAGATGTTCGGCGAGGAGCTCGCCGACGGCATCCGCGTTCTCTACGGCGGTTCCGCCAAGCCCGGCAACATCGCCGAGCTCGTCGCCAAGCCCGACGTTGACGGCGCCCTCGTGGGCGGCGCTTCGCTCAAGGCTGCCGACTTCGCCTCTATGGTCGTCAAGGCAGGCGAGTAGGACATATGGCACAACGTCATCTTCCTGCACTCCTGATTATCATGGATGGCTGCGGCCTTGCTCCGGCCGATGGCGAGAACGCCGTCGCCGCTGCCAAGACGCCCTTCCTTGATGGCCTGTACGAGAAGTACCCCCACACCACGCTCGGTGCTTCGGGCGAGGACGTGGGCCTTCCCGACGGCCAGATGGGTAACTCCGAGGTGGGGCACCTCAACATCGGTGCCGGCCGCATCGTGTTCCAGGAGCTTTCGCGCATCAACAATGCCATCAAGGACGGCTCCATCGCCAAGAACGAGGTTTTCGTCAAGGCTATGGACGATGTCAAGGCTGACGGCAAGACCCTTCACCTTATGGGCCTTATGAGCCCTGGCGGTGTTCATTCCCATATGAACCACGTCGAGGCTCTGGTCAAGATGGCTGCCCAGCATGGCGTCAAGACCGTTCGTGTCCACGCCTTTATGGACGGCCGCGACGTCGACCCGCAGTCCGGTGCTGGCTACATGAGCGAGTTCTGCGCCTTCCTGGCTAAGATCTCCGAGGAGACCGGTTGCGACGCTCGCGTCGCCACCGTTTCGGGCCGCTATTGGGCCATGGACCGCGACAACCGTTGGGAGCGCATCCAGCGTGCCTACGACGTCATGGTCAATGCGTCCGATGCCGATGTCGACCCCGTTGCCGGCATCAAGGCCTACTACGAGAAGGATCCGCGCGGCGACGAGTTCGTCGAGCCCTTCGCTGCCCACAATGAGGGCATCCACGAGGGCGACGCGGCCATCTTCTTCAACTTCCGTCCCGACCGCGCCCGTCAGATGACCCGCGTGTTCACGGACAAGGAGTTCGACGGCTTTGAGCGCGAGCAGATCAAGCTCTCGCACTTTGTGACGATGACCGAGTACGATCCGACGTTTGACGTCGAGGTCGCCTTCCCCAAGACGTTCCCGGAGAACGTCCTAGCCGACGTCATCGCCGCCAATGGCCTGAAGCAGCTGCACACTGCCGAGACCGAGAAGTACGCCCACGTGACGTTCTTCCTCAACGGCGGCATCGAGGAGCCCAAGGAGGGCGAGGAGCGCGTGCTCGTCGCTTCCCCCAAGGTCGCTACCTACGATCTGCAGCCCGAGATGAGCGCTCCCGAGGTTACCGAGAAGCTTGTCGCCGCCATCAACGAGGACCGCGCTGATTTCTATATCGTGAACTTCGCGAACTGCGACATGGTTGGTCACACCGGTGTCTTCGACGCTGCCGTTAAGGCCGTCGAGGCTGTTGACGATGCCCTGTCCAAGGTTGTCCCGGCGATTCTCGCCAAGGGCGGCTTTGCGTTGATTACCGCCGACCACGGCAACGCCGATCACATGTTTGACGTTGCTTCCGACGGTTCCAAGCATCCGTTTACGGCGCACACCACCAACCGCGTGCCGTTCATCATCGTTGATGAGAAGGCACAGCTCACCGGTATCGAGGACGGTCGTCTTTCCGATATCGCTCCGACTATGCTCACCATGGCTGGTCTGGAGCCTTCCGCCGAGATGACGGGCCGCGTGCTCGCCACCGAGGCCTAAGAGAAAACAAATACCGTTTTCTAGCAAGGGGGTTGTCCACAATCGGACAATCCCCTTTTTTGGTATTTCTGCCATTTCCGCCCCGTCCCCGAGTGGCAGGTAGGGGAGAACGGGGGATTGTGGTACAGTACTGGAGTTTGAATTGTTCTATTAAGGAGCTTATCTATGGGTCCGTTCCAGATTCTTCTGTTTGTCGTTTGGGCTGTTTCTGCCGTGGCGCTGACGATTCTCGTCCTGATGCATTCCGGTAAGGGTACCGGCGTTTCGGATATGATTGCCAGTTCGCTGTATAACTCCAGCTCAGCCACAGGCGTTATGGAGCAGAACCTTGACCGCCTGACCGTCATCATGGCTGTCGTATTTGCCGTGTGTGTCGTTCTGTGCATGTTCTTCTTCCCGCAGGGCATCGTGGGCTACTAAGCTCGAGCCACATAAATACTTGAAAAGGGTTCCGCAAGTGCGGGACCCTTTTTGTTTACATATTTGTAACAGAGTCAAAATATCCTCATATACTTCGCCCAACTAAAGAAAATCTCGACCGTTAACCGGAATTAGCCCCAAATCGTGCATAAAATGCGCTACTGTATTGCAATACGTTGGCCCGCTTTGTATAACCAGCCAAAACGGCGGACCGCGTTTGAATGGTTCGATTGGGCTGTCTTGACGTTGCCCGACCGAACTTACTTTGTCCTATCTCATAAGGAGGATGGCATGGCTGATTCTATGTTCCACCAGCCCGTTATGGGTCGTCGCGCCTTTGTCGGCGGTACCCTTGCTGCGAGCTCCATGGCTTTTCTTGCCGCATGCGGCAAGAAGGGCGGCGACGCTTCCGGTTCTGAGTCCGGTTCGACGCTGAACTTCTACATCAACAACCCGGTCTGCATCGACCCCTATAACGTCCAGGAGGACCAGGGCACTCAGGTCGAGTACCAGCTCTTTGATGCTCTGACCTCTTATGACGCCGAGAAGGGCGAGATCGTTCCGCTGGCTTGCGAGTCCTTTGAGGCCAACGACGACGCCACCGAGTTCACCTTCAAGATCAAGAAGGCCAAGTTCCACAACGGTGACGACGTTACCTCCAAGTCCTTCAAGCTCGGTTGGGAGCGTCTGGTCAACACCAAGTCGGCCATCGCTACCGAGTACGGCCCTTCCGAGGTCTCCTATCACCTTTCTATGGTCGAGGGCTATGACGACCTGCTTGCCGGTAACGCTACCGAGCTCAGCGGTGTTACTTGCCCCGACGATGAGACCCTCGTCGTCAAGCTGTCTTCCGCTTACGCCGACTTCCCCTTCGTCGCCTCTCACCCGGCTCTGGCCCCGGTTCCCGAGTGCGCCGAGTCCGATGTCAAGAGCTTCTATCTTGCACCGGTCGGTAACGGCCCGTTCATGATGGACGGCAAGTGGGAGGATGGTCAGGAGATCAACCTTAAGAAGTTCGACGATTACTATGGCGACAAGGCCAAAATCGATGGCATCCACTTCCAGGTCATCAAGGACATGGAGACTGCTTACAAGGAGTTCCAGGCCGGTAACCTCGATGTCTGCGACGTTCCCGTTGCTCAGATCGATGCCGCCAAGAAGGATCGCGGCGTGTCCAAGGACGGCTACACCATGGGTGACGGCGAGCGCATGCTGCTCGGCGCCGAGCCTTCCACGTACTATCTGACCTGCAACACCACGGCCGAGCCGTTCAACAACGCCGACCTGCGTAGGGGCATCTCCCTGGCCATCAACCGTGAGGCCATCTGCAAGACCATCTTCAAGGGTACCCGTACCCCTGCCGACGGCATTGTTCCTCCGGGCATCGATGGCTACAAGGAGGGCGCATGGGAGTTCTGCGCCTACGATGTCGACAAGGCTAACGAGTACCTCGACAAGGTTGCTCCCGCTGGCGCTAACGGGGATCGTGGCATTAGCGTGACCCTTTCCTACAACCAGGACGGCGGTCACAAGGAGATCATGGAGTCCATCATCGGCGACCTCGCCAAGGTTGGCGTTACCGCTGTCTCCGATACCCCTGAGTGGTCTGCCCTGCTCGAGCAGTATCAGAACTTTAACTATCAGTTCGGTCGTCTGGGTTGGATTGCCGACTACCCGATCATGGACAACTTCCTGTATCCGCTGTTCCACTCCGACTCCCTCGGTGGCGACAACCGCTCTGGTTACAACAACCCCGAGTTCGACGCCAAGGTCGACGAGGCTCGTACTATTGTTGACGACGAGGAGCGCGTCGCTAAGATGCAGGAGGCCGACGCAATGGTCGCTGCCGACTGCCCGGTCATCCCGGTGATGTTCTACACGCACACCATCGTCGGCTCCGATCGCATCAAGCACCTCTATGTCGATCCGCAGAAGCATGCCGAGCTGGGTACCGCTGAGCTCGCCTAAGAGTTTGCAGCTTCCGTGAGGGTCAAGTATTTACGTAGACCTCATGGGAAACATACAGTTCTCCCTAACCTGGGGTAAACTGGCTGGTGGTAATTTTGGGATGCCGGTCTGGCGATCGGCATCCCATTTAGGTTAATCCCTAGATAGGGGAGTGGTATGGGTAAGTACATCGTTAAACGTGTGCTTCAGTTCATCCCGGTGTTTTTGGGCGTTACGCTGATTCTGTTCGCCCTCCAGAATATCGTGCCGGGAGATCCGATCAAGCTGATCGGTGGAGACAAGGCTCTGTCCCCCGAGGTGGAGCTTCAGCTTCGCGTCCGCTATCACCTAGTCCAGTCGGACGAGGACGGCAACGCGATTCTTGACGAGAACGGCGATCCCGTTCAAACGTCGCTCGTGGACCGTTACTTGTATTACATGAACGGCCTGCTTCATGGCGATCTGGGCAATTCGTATCAGCGCAAGCTGCCGGTTACGGAAATCTTTGCCCAGAAGTATCCGTATACGGTCAAACTTGCCGCGTGCGCCATCGTGCTCGAGGCAATTATGGGTATCGGTGCGGGTATCATTTCGGCGGTAAAGCGGTATTCCTTCTGGGATATTTTGGTAACGCTTACCACGTCGATCCTCGTTGCGGTCCCGGCCTTCTGGCTTGGTATGTTGCTGCAGCTGTTCTTTGGCGTCATCCTCAAGGACGCCACGGGCGGTGCAATCTCCATGCCGATCTCGGGTGCCGGCGGTTCCAGCTCTCAGTATCAGGATTGGATGCACTATGTGCTTCCGACCATTACGCTGGCTTCGGTTTCGACCGCTTACGCCGCCCGCATTATGCGCTCGCAGCTGCTTGACGTCATGAACCAGGATTACATCCGTACGGCAAAGGCCAAGGGTCTCTCCAATCGCGCGATCATCGTCAAACATGCGCTTAAGAATGCACTCATCCCCGTCGTTACCTATATTGGTGTCGACTTTGGCGGCATGCTTTCGGGCGCCATCCTGACCGAGACGGTCTTTAACTGGCCCGGTATCGGCTATGAGGTCTATCGCGCCATTAGCATGCGTGACTGGCCCATCGTTATGGGCGGCGTTACGCTCATCGTTGTCGTCGTCATGGTGATCAACCTGCTCGTCGACATTAGCTATGCATTCCTCGACCCGCGCATCCGCCTTGGCGGTCCGTCGGATAAGGCCTAAGGGAGGTACGTCTCATGCAGGAAACTGATTCTCAGTCTCAGGAGCAGGCTACCGCCACCAAGGCCGCATCTGCTCCCGCCAAGTCCCGCACGCTGTGGGGCGACGCTTTTAAGCGTCTTCGTAAGAACAAGCTCGCCGTTATCGGTGTCTGTTGGATCATCATCGTCGTTGTGGTTGCCCTGACCGCAGATCTGTGGGCTAAGCCCTGGCTCGGTTCTCCGACGGCTTCCGACTCGACCACCATGGCCGAGACGTCGCTGCTGGCTCCGTGTGCCGAGCACCCGTTTGGCACCGACGCCCTTGGTCGTGACATTCTCGTCCGCGTTATCTACGGTGCGCGCGTTTCGCTGTCTGTCGGAATTATGGCCACCGCGATCTCCACGCTGATCGGTCTGGTCATGGGTGCTCTGGCCGGTTTCTACGGCGGCATCTGGGATACGATCATCATGCGCTGTGCGGACATCTTCCTGGCGTTCCCGTACGTGCTGTTCGTTGTCGCCATGATCGCCGTTATCGGCCGTGGTCTTCAGAACGTCTTTATCGCCATCGGTATTCTCGGCTGGCCTTCGATTGCGCGCGTCTTCCGCTCTGCGATCTTGACCGTCAAGGAAAACGACTATGTTGATGCTGCGCGCGCGATGGGTGCATCTGATGCTCGTATCGTCGTACGTCACATCTTCCCGAACTCCGTCGCTTCCATCGTGGTCTACGCGACCATGAACATTGGTGGCGCCATTCTGACCGAGTCCGCTCTGTCCTTCCTCGGCATGGGCGTTATTCCGCCTACGCCTTCGTGGGGCTCCATGATTCAGGACGGTCAGCAGTATCTTCTGACTGCTCCCTGGATGATGATCATGCCCGGTCTGGCAATTCTCTCGACGGTGCTCGCCTTCACCCTGCTGGGTGACGGTCTGCGCGACGCCCTCGACGTCAAGATGAAGGACGCATAAGGATGAAGAAGAACAAGAACTATGTGGACCTGAAGGACCAGCCTGTTCCCGAGGGCCAGCATCTGCTCGAGGTCGATGACCTTAAGATGTATTTCCACACCGAGGATGGCGTTGTTCGCGCTGTCGACGGTGTCTCCTACACGCTCGATCGCGGCGAGACCTTGGGCGTCGTCGGTGAGTCCGGCTCCGGTAAGTCCGTGACCGCCATGACCATCATGGGTCTTATCTCGATGCCTCCGGGAAAGATCGAGGGCGGCGACGTTCGCTATCGCGGTCGTTCTATCCTCGAAATGACTGAGGAAGAGATGCAGCACATTCGCGGTAACGATATCGCGATGATCTTCCAGGATCCTATGACCTCCTTGAACCCGGTCTATAAGATCGGCAAGCAGGTGGGCGAGGGCCTTCGTCTGCACCGTGGCTACTCCAAGCAGGAGGCGCTCAAGCGTGCCACCGAGCTTTTGGACCTCGTGGGTATCCCCGAGCCCGAGAAGCGCGTCAATGAGTATCCGCACCAGTTCTCGGGCGGTATGCGTCAGCGTGTCATGATCGCTATGGCTCTTGCCTGCGATCCCGATATCCTGATTGCCGACGAGCCCACGACGGCTCTGGACGTTACCATTCAGGCTCAGATTATCGAGCTCATGCAGGAGATGCAGGAGAAGAACGGCAACGCCATTATCATGATTACCCATGACCTGGGCGTCGTTGCCGATATGGCCGATAAGATCATGGTTATGTACGCAGGCCGTCCCGTCGAGTTCGGTACTGCTGAGGAAATCTTCTACGAGAGCCGCCACCCCTACACCTGGGGCCTTATCCGCTCCATCCCGGAGCAGGCCATCGAGGAGAAGAAGCCGCTTACGCCGATTCACGGCAACCCGCCTTCGCTCATGAACCTGCCTGAGGGCTGCGTCTTCTCGCCTCGTTGTCCCTATGCGACGGACAAGTGCCGCAAGCAGCGCCCCGAGCGCGTTGTCACCGAGTCTGGTCATTACTCTGCGTGCCACTACTCCGGTGACCCCGAGTTCCTCAAGAACGCTCCTGAGACGTCCCGTACGCGCAAGGATTCCAAGAAGGGAGGCGAGGCGTAATGGCAGATACCAACGAGCGCACTCCGCTGCTGAAGGTCGAGCACCTCTCTAAGGAGTTTCCCGCTGAGTCCGGCATGTTCGCCAAGCGCTTCTCCAAGCGTGTCGTCTCTGCTGTGAATGACATTTCGTTCGAGATTTATCCGGGTGAGACCTTTGGCCTGGTCGGCGAGTCTGGTTGCGGTAAGTCCACCACGGGCCGTACCATCATGCGCCTGACCAAGCCGACGGCAGGCAAAGTGTTCTTCCAGGGTAAAGATGTTGCCGAGATGAGCAAGCATGAGATCAAGGACATGCGTCGCGAGATGCAGTTTATCTTCCAGGATCCCTATGCTTCGCTGAATCCCCGCATGACCATCGGCGAGATCGTCTCCGAGCCCATGACCATTCACGGCGTGGGCACCAAGGAGGAGCGCATTGAGCGCGTCCGCGAGCTTCTCGACGTTGTCGGACTGAACCCCGAGCACATTAACCGCTATCCTCATGAGTTCTCCGGCGGTCAGCGTCAGCGTGTCGGCATTGCCCGTGCATTTGCGCTGAAGCCTAAGCTGATTATCTGCGACGAGCCGGTTTCCGCTCTGGATGTGTCCATTCAGGCCCAGGTTCTGAACCTGCTCAAGGAACTGCAGGACAAGTTCGGTACCGCGTATCTGTTTATCGCTCACGACCTGTCCGTCGTGCAGCACATTTCCGATCGCGTTGCCGTTATGTATCTGGGTAAGATGGTTGAGGTTTCGGACTGGAAGACGCTCTATAGCGAGCCTCACCATCCGTACACGCAGTCGCTGCTGTCTGCCGTGCCGGTTCCCGATCCGGATATCCAGAAGACCCGTAAGCGCATCATCCTCGCCGGCGATCCGCCGTCACCGCTGGATCCGCCGACCGGCTGCCGTTTCCACACTCGCTGCCCGATCGCGCAGGGCATCTGCTCTGAGAAGCTTCCCGAGTTTAAGGAAGTCGCACCGGGTCACTGCTGCGCGTGCCACTTCGCGGAGCCGTTCCCGATCAAGGAATCGCACATCGACCTGTAGCCGGTTGTTATCGTCCGGGCCCGCGCTGGACTTAGTTTTCAGAACGTCCTCGACCATGGAAACCCCCTTATCCTGCTCCTTCGGAGCCGCGGATAAGGGGGTTTCCTGGTCTGCGGAATGTTCTGAAAACTAAGTCCAGCACGGGCCCTGTGTTACCGCTGCAGAGGGGTGCGATTCCTTGATCGCTCACTTAATCTAATAAGAAATTGAGTGAGGCCGGAGCTTTAGCTCCGACCTCCCCATATAAGGGCTCGGCAAAGCCGAGCCACCAAATTTGCATCAGCCCCATAACATGTTTGAGAACGGTGTCTGGAGTACGTGGGCGTAGGTCCCGAATCGGTGTTGCCTCCCGGCGCATTCCGCAGGGGGAGCGATATTTTGCAGCACGAAGTGCGCAGCAAAATATCGGTCATGCCCGAGGACGCGCCGGGAGGCAACACCGATTCGGGACCGGACATACGGATCTACCTGCGCATTAACAAATTCGTAAACTTTTTTGAAAAAAGTGCTTGCACAGTTCTCGAATCATAGGTTATTATCTTCCTCGTTGAACGCGCGGGTCCAACAAAACGAACTGCGAATCAACAACATAGCATGTCGGAGTGGCGGAATTGGCAGACGCGCTAGCTTGAGGTGCTAGTGACCGCTTTTTGGTCATGCGGGTTCAAGTCCCGCCTCCGACACCATCGCATTTGAGAAGCCTCTTCGGAGGCTTTTTTGTTACCGATAGACGGTGGGGTCCACGATGGAAACGCTTGAACGCAACGAGTGGGCAGACGTTGCCCAACTAGTCGAGATCACGAGCGATGCTGTCATCATCTGTGAGCTCGACGGAACCATTCTGCATGTGAATAATCGCTTACTTGGTTTGATGTGCGAGGAACGCGCCGACGTCATCGGTGGAGATGTTAAAGACGTCCTGTACTCATCAGCTTTTGAACGTGCGACGGAACATCGTCTGCCATTTGAAACTGATGGCTCCGAGAACGAACTGATGCTCAAGCTGAGTGACGGCTCCTTTATCCCCGTCTTGGTTCGTGCGGGCTCCGTAACGCCTCCACGCATCTTTGGGCGCCGCGCGCCACGTGTCCTGGTGGCGCTCCATAGCATCGAAGAACAGTATTCGCACGACCGTCAGCTCAAGCGTGCGTTATCGGAGCTTAGAGTGGCGAACAAGCGCCTCTCTGGCACGCTCTCGGTCATTATGAGTACCGTGGGCTCCGATGAGCTGCCCAGCCTACTTGATACCGTTTTGAACCAGCTTGTAGGAACGCTCGATGCTTCGGGTGCCGCTATCTATTTTTCTGAGAGCGGCGGTTTTAAGCTACGCGGTGTTTCCAAGGAGCTGTACGACAGCTACCTGCCCGAGTTTTTGCCGTATGGCGCTGGCATTCCGACGTATGTTCTTCGCGAGTCGCGTGCCTGTCGCTTGTCGATTCAACAGGACCTTGAGGGTGATAAGGCCGCCTCCGGTATGTTTATGGACCTGGACAATCGTTCTAAGCACCTGTTGCGCATGCAGGATATGCCTCCGTACCGCAGCGAGATCTGTCTTCCCGTTTTTTACGGTACGCAGATTCTTGGCGTGCTGGAAGTTGGTTGGAAACGCCCCCAGGCACCGCTCGCCTATGACGTTAATGTGCTCGAGGTCATTTGCGATTACCTGTCTATCCAGCTGGTCGGCATGGCATCGAGCCTTCGCTCCCGTCGCACGGCCGAGCTTGGCCGCTCGCTCAATGTCTTGCGTGATGAGTTGTTTGCCTTTCTAGACGATTCCGCCGCGGCTACCCAGGCGGTATCGTCCGAGATCTGCAATATGCTTAACTGCCATTTTTGCCCTGTTGAGTATGACGCCAGTCTGGATTCCTACGTCATAGATTTTGAAGGTGGCAGTCGCGTTGCTTTGCCGGACGATCCCGAGAAGCTTTTCTTTTCCACGACGGCGCCAGCGGCACGTCTGGGGGCTGGCCCTGATGGCTTTGAGGCATCTGTTTTGGGCGGTACGAGTGCCGAGGACCTTAAACACGTCCGTATAACTCGCGTTGACGAATCGATGCCTATGGGAGGCTGGCTTAGGGCGCACGGTCTGCCTTGTCAAGGTCTCTACGTTGACTCCGGCATCGAGGCGGGGCGCCCGCGCTCTGAGGGTGATGGCAGGCACAGTAACGACGCGATTGTTCCTGCTTCTGTTGCGAAGAGCCCGACGACGCGCGCGCTGCTGCTTCGTGATGGTAGCCAAGAGCCGATTGATGATCTTGAATATGACTACTTGGTGCACTTGGCGCATGACTTTGAACTGATCTACGAAGGCGAATCTCAAAAGCGCGAGGAGCGCCATATCGCTCAGACCCTTCAGATCGGCATGAGAAATTCCCTGGGGGATGTTCCGGGTATCGCAACCGATTCGGTGTACCTGTCGGCCACGAACTCGGCGTTGGTCGGCGGCGATTTCTATACGCTCATCCGTCTTCCCGACGACTGCGCCGTCATGATTCTGGGTGATGTGTCTGGCAAAGGCATTGAGGCCGCATCGATGTCCGCGCTCGTCAAGACGGCCCTGACGGCATATGCCTGGGAGGGCGCTGGACCGGCCCGCATGGCACGCTCCCTTAACAGCATGCTCATGGGCTTTTCGAGGGTCGAGACGTTCGTGACGGCCTTTATCGCCAAGATTGACCTTAAGGCCGGACGCGCAACGTATTGTTCGGCGGGCCATCCTCCGACAATGGTCATCAGGCCAGAGTCGATGCCGCTGGGTGGCGGTGAGGCACGTGGGGGAGAGGTTGAGCTGCTTGGATGCCAATCGGGCGTAATCGGTGCCTTTGAGAGCATGGTGTACGAGACAGGCGTGTTTACGTTCGCCCCCGGCGACATGCTCTTCATGTATACGGATGGAACGATTGAGGCCCGCGACCGCACCGGAGCGTTCTTTGGCGAGCAGCGCTTGCGCGACCTTCTGCTTTCTGTTTCGGGGGAGGGCGTGTCGGGCATTTGCGGCAAGGTCTTGGGCGAGCTTGACCGATTTACCGAATCGGCACTGGACGATGACATTGCATTGGTGTCCCTTGAGTTTTTACGGGGTCGTTCATAGACGACGCTGGGCGGGCTGAGTCCGTACGGTTGGGGAAACGAATGCATCGAGTGGGCTTTTTTGGGGAACCATGGTCGTATGAATGAGTGGAATGACATAGCGGTTTTGACGCCACCAGGCGATATCGACATCGCCACGGTGCCTGCGCTGCGTCGGCGGTTGGATGCCTTGATTGGCCGCGGCGTGCGTCGTGTCGTCATCAACTGTCAGGCTGTTAGCTTTATCGATTCGACGGGCTTGGCATTCCTGCTTACGCGCGCTCGTGAGCTCATGAGGCGAGAAGGCCTGCTTTCGCTCGTCAATGCATCAGGTGAAGTTGTTCGCTTTTTGGAGATTGCTCGTCTTGTCGATATCCTTCATGTCGCGGGGCCGGCACGGGAGTCTATTCCCGCTATTCCGGTGGGGGAGCTGCCTCGCTGGAGTAAGAGTGTCGAGGTCCGTCAGGGTATCGAGAATCTTCCATACTACCGACATCGCATCGCCGAACTCCTTGAATCGCTTCCGTTGCGCCGTGACGAGCGCTACGATGTCGCATTGGCATCGGGGGAGGCGCTGGGTAATGCCTATGACCATGCGGGCGGTATCGGGTGCGTCCTGACGGTTCAGGCCTATGGCGATCGCGTTGTGGTTGAGGTGCTTGATCGAGGTGCCGGCTATTCTATCGATGAAACGAGCGAGCCGGTCGCATCTGAGGAACGCGGCCGTGGTATCAAGCTTATGCGTATGCTCGTCGATAACGTGGAGGTTGCTCGTCGTACGGACGGCGCCGGCACGCGCGTGCAGATGGTGAAGCTGTTTAGCGGAGCGCTGGAATCGTGCGCCTAGCCAATCGCTTTAGCGCGTTTGGCTATTAAGAACATGCGGCAGACAAGTTTTTTGAAAAAAGTACTTGCGTCTTTTGGACAACTCGCGTAAATTAATAACCCGCAAGCGGACATGGCTCAGTTGGTAGAGCACAACCTTGCCAAGGTTGGGGTCGCGGG
>CABTWP010000019.1 GCA_902488525.1 uncultured Collinsella sp. | reverse complement strand
CCCCCGCGGCCCTTTTTTTTTAAAAAATTTAGGAGGGGCCCCGCTGGGACTTGCGTCCGGGGCGGGCCCCTGCTGTTAGCTTGTGGCACTGAATAGTTTAGGCTTCGTCGACGATCTTAAGGCCGCGCGTGTGATCGATCTCGTTGAGGAGGTTAACGCGACGCTCGTGACGACCACCCTCAAACTCGGCGTCGAGCCACTCGTCGACAATCATCTTGGCGAGTTCGGAGCCCACGACGCGGGCGCCAAAGGCGAGCACGTTGGTATTGTTGTGCATGCGGGAGAGTTTGGCGCTGAAGGGCTCGGAGCACACAACGGCGCGTACGCCCTCGACCTTGTTGGCAGCCAGGCTGATCCCGACGCCGGTGCCACAGATGAGGATGCCCAGGTCGACGTCGTCGTTGGCAACGGCCTTACCCACCTTGTAGCCGGCGATAGGGTAGTCAAAGCTCTCGGAGGTGTCGGTGCCAAAGTTCACGACCTCGCAGCCGCGCTCCTTCAGGTGCTCGGAAATGATGTTCTTGAGCTCGACGGCGGCGTGGTCGTTACCGATACCGATCTTCATGGATGGTTCCTCTCTGGTCTGTGCGGCGCAAATGCTAAAGGTGTTTACCGCGTTCGACTGCATAATAGCGCGACTTTTACGTAAACGCTCGAGCGTTTTTTGGTCAAACGCTTTAGCGGGCAACGAGACTTGCTTCTCGTGAATGAATGTCGTCAGTTTGCGCTTGAGCGCCGTCTGCCGGAACCATGGTTGCGGTTTTTGATGCATTGTTATCAAATAAAGGAGGTAACTTTTTTGAGAGCCCCGCCCGTTATGCAAGCAGGAGATACATATGCCTACCGATTCCATCCGTGATGCCGCGTTTTGCGATGTTTTGAACCGCGAACTTGTCTGTGCACTCGGCTGCACCGAGCCCATTGCCGTTGCCTATGCAGCGGCGCTGGCGAGCCAGACGCTCGGTTGCGAGCCCGATCATATGGATGTTGCCTGCTCGGGCAACATCATCAAGAACGTCAAGAGCGTGACCGTGCCCAACTCGGGCGGAATGCATGGTATTGAAGCCGCGGCCGTGCTGGGTGCCGTGGGCGGCGACGCCAAGAGCGCGCTCGAGGTGCTCGAGAGCGTCGATGACGCGGACCGCGCCCGCGTGGCCGAGCTGCTTGCCGATGCGGACTACTGCGATGTGTCGCTTGTCGAGGGTGTGCCCAACCTCTACATCAAGGTGACTGCGACGGCCGGGGGCCATACCGCGGTCGTCGAGATTACCGATCACCACACTAATGTCACGTGCCATACGCTCGACGGTATTCCGGTATGCGGTAAGTCGGCGGGGGAGTGCGCCGCCTGCGCCGAGCGCGTGGTGGCCGAGCGTGCGGCAGATAACGCCGACACGCCCATGTCGATCGAGACCATCATCGACTTTATCGAGGACGGTGACATTGAGGACGCCCTCGCTGCCGTTGAGCGTCAGATTGAGCTGAATGGCGCGATCAGTGCTGAGGGCCTCGCGCACGCTTGGGGCGCCGAGGTGGGCCGTACGCTGCTGGGTGCTCGTGCCGATGACGTCGCCTGCCGCGCCCGTGCCCGTGCGGCCGCCGGGTCCGACGCCCGCATGAACGGTTGCGCGCTGCCGGTCGCCATTGTGTGCGGCTCGGGCAATCAGGGCATTACCTGCGCATTGCCCGTCATGGAGTATGCCGAGTACCTGCGTTGCGACCACGAGCGCCTGGTGCGCGCCGTGATGCTGTCCGATCTTATCGCCGTGCATATCAAGAGCTATATTGGTGCGCTCTCGGCGTTTTGCGGTGCTATTTGCGCTGCGTGCGGCGCCGGCGCTGCGATTACCTGGCTGTGCGGTGGCACGCGCGAACAGATTGGCGCGACGGTCTCGAATACGCTTGGCAACGTGGGCGGCATCGTGTGCGACGGCGCCAAGGCGAGCTGTGCCGCCAAGATCTCGGCTGCCGTCGATGCGGCGATTCTGGGCCACGATATGGCCATGCAAGGCCGCGGCTTCCGCGCCGGCGAGGGCCTGATCCAAGATACCGTTGAGCAGACGATCGCCAGTATGGGCTACGTAGGCCGCGTGGGCATGAAGGACACCGACGTCGAGATCCTCAACATCATGATCGGCAAAACCCAGGTGTGCTAGTTACGCGGTTTTACCAAACCGCGTAACCAGTCGACGCTGCAAACGCCCCTAAGCGGCAATCTGCCTTTCAATCGTCGGGCATGGCCAGAAGGCCTATGCCCTCCTCTTTCAAGGCACATTGCTCGCTTAGGGGCATTTTCGCTGACTTGTGCTCAACCTGCGGCGATATTTGGTTTGGAGCGAGGGGTCCTACGACAGTTCGTCGGCTACTTGGTGTTCGTAGAAGGCTTCTACTACGGCGTTAAAGTCGCGGGCGAAGTCTTCCATGGTTCCGCGCCAGGTGGCTCGGCTGGGCTTGCCTTGGCCCACAAAGGCGGTTTGGATGCCGCAATCGGGGGACGGGAAGTCGCGTTTGGGATCGTTGCCCACCATAAGGACCTCGTGTGGCTCGAGCCCCATCACCTGAAGCTGCTCTAGATAGTAGGTGGCATCGGGCTTGCAGCGGGTGGTGTTTCCCATGTGCGTGACGAGCTCAAAGGGAGCGTCGGCCAGGTCGCCCCAACCCATGCGGCACTCGATGGCGCCCTGGGGAAAGCTGGGGTTGGTAAAGAGCGCGCAGCGCAGCCCTGCGTCCTGTACGGCCTGGAGCGCGGCGTGCGCGCCCGGCATGGCGTGGGCGTTAATGACCTCGTCGTTCTTGTACGGAAGAACTTCGCGGTCATAGTAGGTAAACGCCTCGTAGATGAGGGGATCGGAGAGGCAGATCCCGCATCGGCGCTCGACCTCTTCTTGGTAAAACTCAAGATTGGTGCGGTTGTCCGTGCCGCTGCGGCGATTGGCGTTGAGGTCGACCAGGATGGTGCCGAGGCGCGCCATCGTGCCACCGCGGCTGCGGCGCCCGATATCCGCGAGCATCGAAGAGACATCCTTAAAATAGCGAAGGATGAACGCGTTGAGGTTGATGCTAAGAAGCGTCTCGTCCATATCGAAAACGACTGCTTTGAGCACGCGGGCACCTTTCTCGTAAATTTGATCTAGAGTCGTTGGCTCCGGATACTTTACCCCAAAGCCAAATGCCTGGCTGGTTATCGTCAAGTTGCGGAGACGTGTGTTCATAAGATTACGAAAAAGTCTCCACACGAGTAAAAAATCGCAGTTCACGCTTGAAATCGAACTCATTTCCCCGTAACCTATACGAACGTGATTGCATAAGCGTCACATTAGTATCTGTCGGCTCCCGAGTGTTCCTAAACGTTGTGTGCTTGTCGCACCCTTCTGTAGGTCCTAGCAATCGGGGCCCCGTAGTTCGAAAGGGGTCCACCTTTGAGTGAGATTCAGAACTCGTCCATTTTCTCTCTTGACGATGTCAACGAGGAGGAGATGAACAACCTCATCGACGGCACGATTACCGACTTTGATGAGGGCGATCTCGTTAACGGCACTGTCGTTAAGATCGAGCATGACGAGGTGCTCGTTGACATCGGATTCAAGTCCGAGGGCGTTATCCCGGTCCGCGAGCTGTCCATCCGCAAGGACGCTAACCCTGCAGACATCGTTGCACTCGGTGATCCCATCGAGGCTCTGGTTCTCCAGAAGGAGGACAAGGACGGTCGTCTGGTCCTGTCCAAGAAGCGTGCCGAGTACGAGCGTGCTTGGAACCGCATCGAGGAGAAGTTCAACTCCGGCGAGAACGTCGAAGGCGAGGTTATCGAGGTTGTCAAGGGCGGCCTGATCCTCGACATCGGCCTGCGTGGCTTCCTGCCTGCTTCCCTCGTCGACCTCCGTCGCGTCAAGGACCTCACCTCCTACATGGGCACCCGCATCGAGGCCCGCGTTATCGAGATGGACCGCAACCGCAACAACGTCGTCCTCTCCCGTCGCGTCGTGCTCGAGGAGTCCCGTAAGGCCGAGCGCTCCGAGATCCTGTCCAAGCTCAAATCTGGCATGCGTCTCCAGGGCACCGTTTCCTCCATCGTCGACTTCGGCGCCTTCGTCGACCTCGGCGGCATCGACGGCCTCATCCACATCTCCGAGCTCTCCTGGAACCACGTCAACCATCCTTCCGAGGTTGTCAAGGTCGGCCAGGAGGTCGAGGTCGAGGTTCTCGACGTCGATCTCAACCGCGAGCGCATCTCCCTGGGTCTCAAGCAGACCACCGAGGATCCGTGGCGTGCACTGGTCAAGAAGTACCCCGTCGGCGCTATCGTCGAGGGCACTGTGACCAAGCTTGTCCCGTTCGGCGCTTTCGTCGACCTGGGCGAGGGCATCGAGGGCCTGGTTCACATCTCCGAGATGGCCAACAAGCACGTCGATCAGCCTTCTCAGGTCACCCACGTGGGCGACAAGGTTCAGGTCAAGGTCATGGAGATCGACCTCGACCGTCGTCGTATCTCCCTGTCCATGAAGTCCGCTGCTGAGACTCTGGGCGTCGAGATCGAGGTTACCCCGCTTCCTTCCGAGAAGAAGGACGAGGAGACCGACGCCGAGTAAATCGGTTTGACGATCACTTGTTTTAAGGGATCCGTCCGTAATGGACGGGTCCCTTTTTGCATTTGGTGCCGAGATACGCGATGCTGCCCATGCTGTACACAGGCTATTTGGTTGTCGGTGCATGAAAAAATGCCGACATCCCGCCTCGGGGAGGAGGCGGGAACGCACCGAGTAGACGGAGGGGTGCGGAGCGCGGTCGCGTCTCGACTGACGACGTTGCCCATCGACAACCCTATTGTACTGCATGGCGTGGTTCTTGGTTTATCGTGTCGAGCGTTTGCGTTGTGCCATTGCCTGCGGCAACGGTGTGTTACACTCTTGCACTGCTGAGTGGGCCAGACGGTCGCGCGATGTGCTGCTTGCAGTACGCGTGAGGAAAGTCCGGGCTCCAGAGGGCGGGATGCCGGCTAACGGCCGGGCGGAGTGATCCGACGGAAAGCGCCGCAGAAAAGAAGACTCCCACCTGCGCCGCAAGGCGTAAAGGGAAAAGCTGAAACGGTGGTGTAAGAGACCACCAGCGTCGTGGCAACACGGCGGCTTGGCAAGCCCCATCCGGAGCAAGCGCGAATAGGAACGCTATGGGCCGGCCCGGTCCGCGTTCGGGTAGCGTGCGTGGAACTGCACGGTAACGTGCAGACAAGATAAATGACCGTTCACGACAGAACCCGGCTTATAGGCCCACTCAGCAACTATGTTGACGCTGCGACGGCGTCAGCTGGCCGATTTGGCGCTCATTCGTCGGTCGCCGCCATAAGGCGTGCTCCCTCCTCTTTCGGGCCAAATCGACTCAGCTGACGCCGTCTCGCTGCTTGTGCCTGGTCATCGGCAGCCTCATTTCTGTTGCAATCTCGTCTTTCAAGGCACCTTGCTCGCGCTGACGGGTTCTCGCTGTTGGTGACGGTATCATTGGCGTTTCCGTTCTTGTTGGCGAGGTCAACGGTGCTGTCTTTGCCGTATGATTGAGGCTGTTTGTTGCTGCGCTTTATTTTGTTGAGGGGCTTTGTTGGACAGCTATTTTACTCTGCAATCGAATATTGAGGCTTCGGGCGAGTTTGTGGACCGCAAGAGCCGGTTTATTGCCCAGCTGGTCCATATTGAGTCCGAGGATGAGGCGAATGCCTTTATCGAGATGGTTCGCAAACGTCATTACGACGCTCGACACAATGTTCCCGCGTGGATTTTGGTCGATGGACGCGAGCGCCAGAGCGATGATGGTGAGCCGAGCCGCACGAGTGGTATGCCGACGCTCGAGGTTTTGCGCGGCGCGGAGCTCAAAAATGTTTGCTGCGTAGTGACGCGCTATTTTGGTGGCACGCTGTTGGGGCCTGGTGGCTTGGTACGCGCCTATACCGCGGCGACGCAGGCGGCGGTGGCCGCGGCTCAGGAGGCCGGGCAGATCGTTGAGATGACGAGCGTCGTGCCGGTTGACGTGCATGTGGCCTATCCGCAGTACGAGCAGGTGCTTCGTTTGGCGCAGGATTCGGGTGCCAAGGTTTCGGATACCGATTACGCGGATGCCGTGACGATTCACTTGGTGTTCAAAGCTGGGGAGCAGGAGCCGTTTTGCGCTAAGATGCGCGAGCTTATGGCGGGGCGTGAGGAGATTGAGGTCGGAGCTCCCAAATTTGCCGAGTTCTAACGGCGACGGCCGGCGTGCTTTTGGATGGATCCTAAGCGCGCCGGCCGTCGTTTTACTGTTGCTGTCGATTACTCGGCGAGCTGCTTTAGCACATCACAGGCGATTTCGACGGCATCGTCGATGCAGCCGGGGCAGCTGCGGAGCGGACCCTTATCCGATCCGATGCCCTTGAGCGTGCCGCAGACGGTCGTCGTGTTCTTCTCGCCAAAACGCTTGGCAATCTCGCGCGACAGCTTGTAGGTCTGGCCTTTGGTCTTGGGGTTCTCCATGCCGTCGCTCATTACAAAGCCCATGATGGCAACAGCGCCCGAGATGGCGCCGCAGGTCTCGGTCATGCCACCCATGCCGGCGCCAAAGCCCTCGGTGAGGGTAAAGGCGGTCTGGGGGTCGAGCCCGACGGCAGGTGCGAGCGTGCAGGCAACGGCCTGTGCGCAGTTAAAGCCACGGGCGTGGTATTCGGCAGCCTGAGCCTGGCAGGCGGCGGTGTCGAGCTGGGTGGTATCGATCTGCTTCATCGTTGTCTCCTTGGTCACGGTGTACCCGCCTATGGTACCCGTGACGGGGCATGTAATCATCGAGAGCTTCATGTATGCCTCATTTTTATCTATCGAGCAAATGCCCAAGGCTTGAGATAAATACCCCTAATCAATTTGTCCCATAACCTACCTTGGGGATGGGTTGAGAGGGGTGCAGGGTAGCGGTATCGTGAACCGAATAAAACTAAAACCCAGGCAAGGGAGCTAGATATGAGCGAGCAGACTATCGGTACTACATGTGTTCAGGGCGGCTATCACCCGGGAGATGCGGAGCCGCGCCAGGTGCCCATCTACCAGTCCACCACGTGGAAGTACGACACGTCGGAGCACATGGGCAAGCTGTTTGACCTGGAGGAGTCTGGCTACTTCTACAGCCGTCTGCAGAACCCCACGTGCGATTTGGTTGCCGCCAAGATCTGCGAGATGGAGGGCGGCACCGCAGCGATGCTCACGAGTTCGGGCATGGCTGCGAACTTCCTCGCGATCTTTAACGTTGCCGGTGCCGGCGATCACGTGGTCGCAAGCTCTGCCATTTACGGCGGTACGTATAACCTGCTCGCCCACACCATGGGCCGCATGGGCGTGACCTGCACGTTCGTCGCTCCTGACTGCACCGATGAGGAGCTGGAGGCTGCCTTTCAGCCCAACACAAAGCTCGTCTTTGGCGAGACGATCGCAAATCCCGCCCTTGCCGTGCTCGATATTGAGCGCTTTGCCAAGGCCGCACATGACCACGGCGTGCCGCTGATGGTCGACAACACCTTCCCGACGCCCGTGATGTGCCGTCCCTTTGAGTGGGGCGCCGACATCGTTACGCACTCCACCACCAAGTACATGGATGGACATGCTGCCTACCTGGGCGGCGTGATCGTCGACCACGGCCAGTTTGACTGGATGGCCCATGCGGACAAGTTCCCGGGTCTCACCACGCCTGACGAGAGCTACCATGGCGTGACCTATGCCGAGAAGTTCGGTCGCGAGGGCACCTTCATTACCAAGGCCACCGCGCAGCTCATGCGCGACCTCGGCCCCATGCAGAACCCGCAGGCGGCATTCTTCCTGAACAGCTCGCTCGAGAGCCTGCATGTGCGCATGCCGCGTCATTGTGAGAACGGCCTGGCCGTTGCCAAGTTCCTGCAGAGCCATCCCAAGGTGCGCTTCGTGAGCTATCCGGGCCTGGAGGGCGACAAGTACTATGACCTCGCTCAGAAGTACATGCCAAACGGTACCTGCGGCGTTGTGAGCTTTGGCTTTAATGGTGGTCGCGCGGCGGCCGAGACCTTTATGAAGAGCCTCAAGCTCGCCCAGATCGCCACGCATGTGGCCGACGCCCGCACCTGCTGCCTGCATCCCGCTAACGCTACGCACCGCCAGATGAACGATGAGGAGCTCATCGCCTGCGGTATCTCCGCCGACATGGTGCGCCTGTCGTGCGGCCTCGAGGACACGGCCGATCTGATTGCCGACCTTGAGCAGGCGCTCGAGCAGTGCTAGGCTAGCGTTCGCACAAGGCGCCGATGCTGGCAGAAAGCTTCGGTGGCCTTCCGTTCCGATTCCGTAGGCGGGACCCCAATTGCGACTGTTTACAGGCGATTGGGGCCCCGTTTTTGCGTTGCGCCACTCGAAAGGATGGATATGGAGAAAACTGCAGAGCAGCTGCGCCGCGAGCATATTGCCCTAGAGGGCGACACCCATGGCAAGAACAAATGGGCGATTCTATTTACCGTGCTCATCATGACGTTTATGGTGTGTTTGGATTCGACCGTCGTGACCGTGGCGCTGCCCGTGATGCAAAAGGAGCTGGGCGTGGGCCTCGATCGCATTCAGCTGGTGAGCTCGGTGTACCTGCTTGCGACATGCGTGGCTATGTTGCCGTTTGGCCGTCTGGGTGACGTGCGCGGCAAGGTGAATGTGTTCCAGCTGGGTGTCATCGTCTTTACGGTCGGTTCGCTGCTGTGCGGCCTTTCGGCCTCGCTCGAGGTTCTTATCCTGGCACGCATTGTTCAGGGCGTCGGTTGCGCGGCGGCCATGGCTAACAACATGGGTATCATCACCGAGTCGTTCCCGGCGCGCGAACGAGGCCGTGCTATGGGTATTCTCGCGACCTTTGTGGCCCTCGGCATGATGTGTGGCCCCGTGCTCGGCGGCATGCTGGTGGCAAGCTTTCCTTGGGAGAGCATCTTCCTCATCAACCTGCCCATTGGCGTCATCTCGTTTATCGTGGGGCTCTACACGCTGCCGCATGTTAAGCCGGAGGCCGGCGAGCGCCCCATGTCCCTGATCGAGGCCGCTCGTCGCTGCTTTGCAAATTCGGCCTTCACCATCAACCTTGCCTGCATGCTCATCGTGTTCGTTGGTATTGGCGCATCTGAGTTTATCCTGCCGTTCTATTTTCAGGACGCCCATGGCTTTGGTTCCGACATTTCCGGATTTCTCTTTTTGGCGCTGCCGATGGTGAATGCCTTTATCGGACCGCTTTCGGGTACGGTTTCGGACCGTGTTGGCTGCGAGGGCCCCACGGCGGTCGGCCTGGGCGTGTACGTGTGCGGTCTCTTTGCGGTAAGCACGCTCGACGAGCACTCTTCTATTCCTGTGATCGTGTGCTGCGTTGCGTTTATGTCGTGTGGCACGTCGATTTTCCAGAGCCCCAACAACTCGCTGTATATGGGCTCAGCTCCGCGCGAAGCGCTCGGCTTTGCGGGCAGCCTGGGCAGCCTGGCGCGCTACGCCGGCATGGCACTCGGCATTACGGCGGCGTCGCATATCCTGTATGGGCAGATGAGCGTGGCGATGGGCGAGGCCGTGACCAGTTTTGTTGCAGGCCGTCCGGATGTATTCCTATTCGGCTTTCGCTCGGTGTTCTACGTACTTATGGCTGTGGCCGCTGTGGGCTTTGCGCTTGCCATGGTGCGTTTGGTGACGATGCGCGCCCGCCATTAGCGTGTTGGGAGGCTGTCTGCCACGATTCGCGCCGTCCCAAAAAGACTGGTTTGTGGTGCGATGCGGCTTGTGGGGCGGGCGGGGGTCGGTCCGTGGTAGACTATCGAACAACGTTTATTAATCGCGCGGTATCGTTGCCGCGAGAAGGGGTTGCGCCATGCAGGAGCTTGAGGATCGTATTCGCCATGACGGCATCGTAAAGGCCGGTAACGTCCTTAAGGTTGATGCCTTCCTCAACCACCAGTGCGACGTTGAGCTGTTCGACCACATGGGTGCCGAGTGGGCCCGTCTGTTCGAGGGTGTCGAGATCAACAAGATCCTGACGATCGAGGCTTCGGGCATTGGCATGGCTTGCATCGCGGCTCAGCATTTTGGTGGCGTGCCGGTGGTCTTTGCCAAGAAGGCGCAGTCTATCAACCTCGACGGCGAGCAGTATGCCACGACCATCTACTCCTTTACTAAGCAGAAGGAGTACCCGGTCATCGTTGGCAAGCGCTTCCTGTCCGAGGGCGACAAGGTCCTGATTATCGACGACTTCCTGGCCAACGGCTGCGCGCTCGAGGGTCTTATCAAGATCTGCGAGGCTGCGGGTGCCGAGGTGTCTGGTATTGGCATTGCAGTGGAGAAGGGCTTCCAGGGCGGCGGCGATAAGCTCCGCGAGCGCGGCTTCCGTGTTGAGAGCCTGGCCCGTATCGCCGATATGGACTGCGAGACCGGCGAGATCACCTTCGCCTAAGCGCGCAACACAAGCGATTGGTATGCGATGTGACAAAGGGACTTTCCCTTTGTCACATTTTTTGTATGAGGGGAGGTGTTGATATGGACGAGAACACGATGGGATGGCGTGAGTATGCGCGCTATGCCGAGATGTCGGTCGAGGAGCTGGCGCGCGATTGCGAGGTACAGGTGTTTCGCGCGACGGGTCCGGGTGGACAGGGCGTGAACACGACGGATTCAGCGGTGCGCATGAAGCATGGGCCCACGGGGATTGTGGTGACGGCGCGCGAGAGCCGTAGTCAGTTTCAGAATCGCAGCTGCTGTTTGCGTAAGCTGAGGGCAGAGCTTGAGCGTCGTGGCCGTCCTCCGCGCCGACGCGTAAAGACCAAGGTGCCTCAGCGCTCTCGTCAGCGCAGGCTCAATGACAAGCACTTCAACGCCATTAAAAAGGCCAACCGTCGCAAGCCGGGCGGGGAGGAATGATCTCCTCATAAGTTGCGGTGAAATAGGGACTGTTTTGCGGCTTTAGCTGCATAAACAGTCCCTATTTCACCGCAACTTAGGTGGGGTTAGTGGGTGGGGTGCCAGACGTGGAGGGCGCCGGCGAGGATGTCGACCTCGATGCGCGAGGCGACGATGGGCTCGCCGTCGGCCTGGATGGGATAGTCGGGCTCCTCAAAGGTGAGCTCGACATGGCGGCAGTGGCGCATGCGAACCGGCGGCAACTTGGTATGGTGGCCGTCCTTGGCCGAAAGAAACATAGGCAGGGCAACCGCGCGAGGGACGGGGCCGCAGGCGTAGCAGACGTCGAGTACGCCGTCGCAGGGGTCGGCATCGGGGCAGATGCGATAGCCCGAGCCATAGGTGGGTCCCAGCTGGATGGCCATGATGATCGCCCTCACGCGCTCGGCGGGCGCCTCGTCAAAGCTGACTGTCATGGGGTAGTTGCGATAGCGTAGGCCAAACTGCTCAAGTCCCGAGAGGGTGTAGAGTGGCGCGCCCGTCAAGCCGGTCTTTTTGCGCAGCTCGGTGGTGCCAAGGCCGATGGCGGCATCGATGCCGACCGAAAGCGTTTGGTCGTAGTACTCGACGATCGCCTCGCCGCTGCCGCTTGCGGGGTTCCATGAGCGAATCCGCCCGATGTCCTGACGCTGCAGCTCACAGGTGAGCAGTGCACCAAAATCCTTGCCGGAGAAATCATCGATACCGAGCGTTTGGGCAAAATCGTTGCCGGAGCCTACGGGCAGGACGGCAAGGGCGGGACGGACCGCCTCATCCTGCGTCATAAGCCCGTTGACGACCTCGTGGATCACGCCGTCGCCGCCAAGGGCGATAACGGTGCGATAGCCCGTTGCCTGGGCGGCTAGCTCCTCGGCGTGCCCCATGCGCTCGGTCAGCACCAGGTCAAACTGGGATGCGCGTGCAGTCATGTCCAAAAAGCGCTGCAGGCGCTCGGCAACTTCGTGCGCCGCACCCGACTGGGCGGCTGGGTTGGCGATGATGAGCGTGCGACCAAAATCAGTTGCGTGCATGGGGCGACTCCCGGCGTATGACGTGACGGTGCGGTCGCGCTCAGGTCGAATTGCCCCCGATTGTGGCTGCACGGCGAATACTTACGTCTACTCTATCAGGTCGTTGTGGCGCTCGATAGCATCCGCTACCGTACCGCCCTCATCCACAATAAGCGAACGGCGCTTGGGTGAGATGATGCGCTGGGCGGGGTACACGCCGCGGTGCCCGCCGGTTAGGTAGCTGATAAAGGCCACGATGACAAAGAACCCGGCGGCCGTGCCGTGGAACAGGTCGATGGCCATCATGCAGGTGGTGATGGGCACGTTGAGGCCGGCACAGAACACGCCGAGCATGCCCAGCGCCGCCAGAAAGCTGGGGTCGATTCCGACGAGGCAACCGATCCAGCCGCCGAGCGCCGCACCGATGCCAAACAGGGGCGTGACCTCGCCGCCTTGGAAGCCCGCGCCCAGGGTGAGCGCTGTGACGACCAACTTGATGACTGCGTCCGCCAGGGTGGTGTTGCCGGCAAATCCGGCGCCGGAAAGCCACGTGGAAAGGCCGGCGTAGTCCCAGGCGTCGAGGAGGGCATAGGCGGCCAAAACCACGAGTGCGCCTATGAGTGCGCGAACGAGGTAATTGGTGATAAAGCGACCGTACAGGCTCTTGACGGTTCGAACTGACCAGGCAAAGAGGCGTGCCGTCAGACCGAAGATAATGGCACTGATAACAACGATGACAACCGTCCGTGGTGTCATGTTGGGAACGCTGGCGATAACATTCGCCTCGTACTCGGTACCCAGGGCGAGTGATGTAAAGTAGCCGGTAAACGAGGCGACCAGGCAGTAGATGCCCGCGGTGTAGTCGATCTTGCCGATAAAGCACATCTCCATGCCAAAGAAAGCCCCGGCAAGGGGCGAGCCGAATACGGCGCCAAAGGCCGACGAGATGCCGGCGAGCATGAGGTCGTGGTGGTCATGCTTTTTGAGGTGGGCGAGGCTCGAGATGTTGCTGGCGATGGTGCCGCCAATCTGCACCGCAGCTCCCTCGCGACCGGCCGATCCGCCCGTTAGGTGCGTGAGCGTGGAGCAGACGAAGGTGAGGACGGCCATGCGCATATGGATGAGGCGTGTGCCCAGAGCGGAGTCGATGACCAGGTTGTTGCCACGCTTGGCGGCAAGACCGTGGTTTTTGTACACCCATGCGGTGGCAACGCCCACAACGGGAAGCAAGGCGTAGACCCACACATGGTGCTCGCGATAGTCGGTCGCGATATTCAACGAGGCCAAAAACGCCCAAGCGGCAACGCCCATGGCGAGCGAGACGATGACGACGAGTACGAGCAACTTAGCGCTCGCAAGTAGGTTGCGGGCGTTGCGGCGCGTGTCGGCAGCCAAGAGATGCTCGGAGCGGGTAAGTTGATGCCTGCCTGCCGTGATGACGTCATTAAGGGAGAAAAAGCCGCCGTCGTCGAGCGGCTGGGAATGATCCTGCGCTTTGTTTGCGCTTTCGGGTTTGTCGTTATGAGCCATACGTTCCTCTTTTAGGTTGCAACGCAAGCATTATAAAACGCGGTAAACGCGACGAGCCGGTGGGTTGGTTTCCATTCTGTTTCGCGGCCTGCAACCGACAGGTGTATTTGCGGGTACAGGCCGAGTCGCGGTCGTGCGTTGGGGGATTATACTGAGACAAGCATAAAGAATTGGCGCCCCTGTTGTGCGCCGTGGCATTAAGAGGTGCATATGGCAGAGAAACTCATTCCACTGGAGGACGCACAGTCGATTGTCCTGTCGCACGTTGCTCCGACCGATCTCGTCGAGATTCCCGTGTGGCAGGCGGCTGGTTTTCCCTTGGCCGAGGACGCGGTGGCCGATATCGATATCTCGCCGTTTGCCAACAGCGCTATGGACGGATATGCCGTGCGCTCGGCGGACTTGGTGCAGGCATCTGGCGAGGCGCCGGTGACGCTCGACGTTATCGGACACGAGGCCGCAGGCCATGTGTTTGAGGGCGCAATCGGTGCGGGCGAGGCGGTCCGCATCATGACAGGCGCGCCGGTGCCCGAGGGTGCCGATGCCGTGGTGAAGTACGAGATCGTCGATGTGCTCGACGGTGACGGCAACGAGGGCTCGCACGTTCGCTTTTCGGCGCCGGCCAAGGTAGGGGAGAACGTTCGCTCTGCTGCCGAGGAGGCCCATGCCGGCGATATTGTGATGCACGCCGGCGAGGTCGTGGCTCCGGCGGGTGCGGGTCTGCTGGCGAGCGCCGGATACGCGAGCGTGAAGGTGCACGCTGCCCCGCGTGTGGGCATCATCTCGCTGGGCACGGAACTGGTCGCACCGAGTAAGGTGCCGGCGCGTGGTCAGATTCGCGATTCCAACTCCTCGGCGCTGATGGCCGAGGCACTCGATGCCGGCGCCGAGCCCGTGTTCTACGGCATCGCGCCCGATGATGAGCAGGCGATTGCCGAGCTGGTACATCGTGCCGTGCAGGAGTGCGACTTTGTCATTACGAGCGGTGGCGCCTCGGCGGGCGATTACGATTTCGTGACGGCGCTCGTCCGGCGCGAGGGCGAGGTGCTGTTTGACCGCATCTCGATGCGTCCGGGTAAGGCCATCACGTTTGGCCTACTTGGGGGCAAGCCGTATTTGGGGCTTTCGGGCAATCCAGCGGCGGCGTATGTGGGCTTTGAGATGCTCGCGCGCCCGGCGATTCGCAAGATGCGCGGTTTTGCCGAGGGGGCGCGTCCCGTGCAGCAGGCGATATTGACGCACGGCGTGAAGAAGCGCCAGGACCGACGCTTCTTCGATCGCGCCACGGTTTTGCGCGACCCCGAGACCAGTGAGCTGTTGGTGACCGAGGCCAAGACGCAGAATTCGGCGCTGCTCGGCACGATGCAGCGGTCCAACTGCCTGCTGCGTATTGACGAAGGACCGTGCGAGCTCAAGGCGGGCGACGTCGTGGATGTCGTGCGTGTCGACCTGCCCGAGGGCACGGTGTTGTAGGAGGAAGACTATGGAGTTGAAGATTTCGATCGTGACGTGCTCGGATACGCGCGATCTTGCTCAGGACGAGGCTGGAGCCGCACTCGAGGAACTTATCGAGGCGCAGGGCTGGACGGTCGTCTCACATGTGGTCGTGCGCGACGACGCCAGCGAGATCGGTGATGCCATTGTGGAAGCTGCCGATGAGTGCCACGCCAATGTCGTGCTCACCTGTGGCGGCACGGGACTTTCGATGCGCGACGTGACGCCCGAGGCGACGCGTGCCGTCTGCGACCGCGATGTGCCGGGTATTGCAGAGGCAATCCGCGCGTACTCCATGACCAAGACGCGCCGCGCTATGCTCTCGCGCGCCGTGTGCATGCAGCGTGGGCATACGCTTGTCATCAACTTTCCGGGATCCACGAAAGCGGCCCGCGAAAGCTGGGAGGCCGTGAGCGATCAGCTGGAGCATGCGGCCCAAATGACGGCGGGCGGCGGACATACCAAATAAGCGGTTTACCTGCGGCGGGGCGACCTGAACGGCTGCTCCGCCTTTGTTTTCCGCCGAAGCGACGCCGAGGTGCACGGCAACTCGAAACTATATTCTCTAGCGAGAATAATTTCTCATTATCATTATTCGCGCGGAAGTATAATCTAGTAACAGAATAAAGCCTGCGGCGGGGTGCCCGGGCATAGCGTTCGAAAGGGTTGAATATGTTCGATATGGTTTCACGCCGCGGTTTTGTCTCGCTTTCTGCTGCCGCTGCCGCCGGCCTTGGCCTTGCCGGCTGCTCGGGCAACAAGACGTCCGAGCCCGCTGGTTCCGATGCCGGCTCCGTCAAGTCTTCCTCTAAGAAGAAGGCTGTCGAGCTGCAGGTCTTTGCCGCTAACTCGCTCGAGAAAGCTCTGCCCGAGGTTCAGGAGCTCTACACCGAGCAGACCGGCACCACGTTTGCCGACACGCAGTTTAAGGCGTCTGGCGACCTTGTCGAGCAGATGCGCGCCGGTGCCGCCGTCGACGTGCTCATCACGGCCTCCAAGGGCACCATGGACGACGCCGAAGCCGCCGAGCTCGTCGATGCCGACACGCGTGAGGACATGTTCGTCAACGACCTCGTGATCATTCGCGCCGAGGGCTCCGATACTAAGGTCGAGGCCATCGCCGACGTCGCGAATCTGGACGGTAAGATTGCCATCGGCGACGCCAAGACCGTCCCCGCCGGCAAGTACGCCAACCAGGCGCTGGCTTCCGTGGGCCTCTATACCGGTACCGAGGGCGACGACGGCGAGTACGCGCCCGAGCTCGCCGACAAGGTAGCCCTGGCCGACAAGGTCGGCACCGCTGCGTCTTACGTCTCTACAGGCGACTGCGTGGCGGGTTTTGTCTACAGCTCCGATATCTTCCGCTACGACGGCATCGAGGAGGCCTTCGTGTGTCCTGAGGATTCGCACAAGCCCATCGTGTACCCGGGTGCTGTCGCCGATGGCTCCGAGCACGCCGACGAGGCCAAGGCGTTTATCGACTTTTGCCTGTCCAACAAGAAGGCTCAGAAGATTTGGGCTAAGTACGGCTTTGAGCTTTCCGAGTAGTGCGGCTTGGCGCGATAATTCCATCGTTTTGTGTTTCACTCCGTTCTTGTATTCGCTTGGAGCTTTTCGTGCTTAATAGATTCCGCATGCTTGTCGCCTGTGCTTTGACCTTCGCGCTTTGCTGGGTGCCGGGATTTGCGTTTGCCGGGGACGCCGAGGACGGGGCCCAGGTTGCTGCGACCGCTCATGGGCTTTCCTATGGAATCGAGGGTTTTGAGCGGTTGGCGAAGGGGACCGCTCGTGCCATGGAGGGCCAGCCTGAGGGCTACCGGTTTCCCGTTGACGAGGATGTGGACCTTGTAGTGGCGCCTGCTGCCGATCGCGTTGTGGCGTGGATATCGCCCAAGGCGGTCGAGAAGTATGGATTGGATCCGCAGGACAACGAGTGCGTATCGGGTCTCAAGGCCCTCGTCTGTGACCTCGACAGCGCAAACTGCATGGGAGGTGCGCGGCTGGGGGACGTGGATCTTCCTTGGTATGTCACGGCGGAAACAACGTTTGATGCCGGCGGGTATACCTATGGCTTTGATGAGCGCGGTGCGGATGGGGACCGCTATGTGGTGATTGCATCAGCCTCGGGTGATGCCAAGGGCGGCGCGCGTTGGCTTGATAGCGCTCAAATGGTAGAGGCGTCGTCTGTCATGTTGCGGGATGAGCAAGGGCCCTTGACCTCTCTGGTCTCCTTTTTGGGCGACATCGACTATCGCCCGTTTTGGGTGTCCATTAAAACGAGCGGCCTTGCCCTGGTGATCTCCCTTGCGCTGGGCCTGTTCGCCGCGTGGAAGACTATGGGTACCTCGAGTCGCATCAAGGGCCTGCTCGACTCGGTCTTTACCATCCCCATGGTGTTGCCGCCCACGGTCTGCGGCTTTTTGCTGCTTATGCTGTTTGGTCGCTCGACCGGGGTGGGCCAGTGGCTGATTGCGCACGGCGTCTCGATTGTCTTTACGTGGCCGGCGGCGGTGATCTCTGCCGTGGTGGTATCGTTCCCCCTGGTCTACCGTACGGCGCTCGGCGCCTTTGAGAGCCTCGACACGCAGATGCTTGACGCCGCGCGAACCCTGGGATGGTCCGAGCGTCGCATCTTTGCCAAGCTTATGATGCCGCTTGGGTGGCCTTCTATTGCTGCTGGTACGGTCCTCGCCTTTGCCCGCGCGATGGGAGAGTTTGGCTGCACGCTGTTCTTTGCGGGCAACTACGCCGGCATTACGCAGACCATCCCCATCGCCATCTATTTTGAGTGGATGGGCGGCAATACGTCGGTCGCGCTCTTCTGGGTCGTGGTCGTAATTGCGTTCAGCTTCCTGGTCATCCTGTTCATTAACATGTACACCGCCCATTCGCAAAAGTATCGCGAGCGGGGCCTTTCCCATGCGGGGCGCAAGCAGGCCAAAGACCTCGCCGGACAGGGTGATTCGCTCGACCCGGCGGGCGGCGATGCCCTGCGAATCGATCGCGAGGCGCTGGCCGAGCTTATGCGCGATGACGCGGTCGCGAAGGGAGGTCGATAGGCCATGTCGCTCGTTCTGGATATCAAAAAGCGCTATCCCGGGTTTATGCTCGACATGCAGCTTGAGGCCGGCGAGGAGCGTGTGGCGCTGCTGGGCGCCTCGGGTTGCGGCAAGAGCTGCACGCTGCGCTGCATTGCCGGCGTGGAGACGCCCGACGTGGGCAAGATCGTCGTCAACGGTGTGACCTTTTTTGACTCGGCGGCGGGCATCGACCTGTCGCCCCAGGAGCGCAAATGTGCCCTGTTGTTCCAAAACTATCAGCTGTTTCCCAACATGACGGTGGCCGATAACGTATGCGCCGGCGTAAAGGATGCGGGCGACGCCGCGGCGCGTAAAAAACTTGCTGAGCGCTACCTGGGCATCTTTGGCCTGGCCGATTTCGCCGACCGTTATCCCGCGCGGCTCTCGGGTGGCCAGCAACAACGCGTGGCGCTTGCCCGCATGGTGGCGGCACATCCGGGCATCTTTATGTTCGACGAGCCCATGAGCGCGCTCGATTCCTATCTTAAGAGCGCGCTCGAGCAGAACATGCTCGACCTGTTCGATGTATGCAACCGCACCGTGCTCTACGTGAGCCACGACATCGACGAGGCGTGCCGCCTGTGCGGGCGCATCTGCGTGGTGCACGACGGGCATGTTGAGGAGACCGGCTCCGTCGAGGACGTGGTCCGCCGTCCGCAGACGCTGGCGGCGCTGCGCCTGACGGGCTGCAAGAACACAAGCCGGGCGCGCAAGATCGGCGACGAAGAAGTTGAGGCCCTCGACTGGGGCATGACCTTTAACGTGGGTCGCGCGGTTCCCGATAATGTGGCGTACCTGGGCGTTCGCGCAAGCTACTTCCATGTTGACAATCGCGTGGAACGAGGTCGCAACAGCTACGATTTGCACGTGGCCCGTGTGAGCGATTCGCGCTTTGAGCGGCTGGTGTTGCTGGACGTGCCGCGCGCCGACGCGCCGACGCGCCTGCAGTGGAAGGTCAACAAAGTGGGCGTGCCTGTCGATGAGCTACCGCAAGCAGGCGAGACGCTGCGCATGCACTTCGATGCGAGTAGGATCCACTTGGTTTGTCGATAGCGCCGGGTAATGCCGTCGGGGATATAAGCCTCGGCGGCTTTGCCTTGCCGCTCGCCGAATGAGGGATGACAAACTCTTATCAATCAAGATAATTATTTATTAAACGACGACACACGGCGCTGTCGTACGAATGTCAACGGTGTTCGCATGGTCGACGACCGTTGATATAGTTGACCTCAACTTGTAAAGGAGGGTGCGCACATGCCGCAGACGACATACATTCGCCGCGTTGCCGCGCGTGCCCTATATATGGCTCGGAGCCGCATATGAGCAGGTATGTTCACGGCTCCGGGAGAGACGACGCACAACTAAATAATCGACCGCAAAGCAGGTTCCCCAAAATTCCGGGTTTAGGCGCGGCTGGGTTTTCGCCACCCACCGTGCAGCAATACCGTAGCTATTCATTTTTGGTTCGAGAGGGGAACCGTTATGGCTGAAGAATTCGATTTCCATCCGATGTGGGAGACCCTCGGCATGAATCTTGCCGATCACGACATGCTGCTGGGCGCCGTGGGCCAGATGTACGGCGACATGTTCCTGACGCAGAACAATCGCCCCAAGTCCACGTCCTACCTGGACTTTGTGGCCACCAACATCCACAGCGGCCGTATTAAGGAGATGCTCGACAAGAAGGAGGCCGGCGAGGCCACCAAGATCGTCGGTTCGTTCTGTGTGTACGTGCCCGAGGAGATCGTACTTGCCTGTGACGGCATTCCCGTTGGTCTGTGCTCGGGTGCCGACTGGGCGACCGACAAGGTCGAGGAGCATCTGCCGCGCAACACCTGCCCGCTCATCAAGAGCTTTGCCGGCTTTAAGCTGGGCGAGGTCTGCCCCTACATTGAGTCGAGTGACTTGGTGGTAGGCGAGAACACCTGCGATGGCAAGAAGAAGGCCTACGAGTTCTTTGCCACGCAAAAGAACATGTACGTCATGGATATTCCCAACGTGCACGACGAGTCGACGCTCGTGACCTGGAAGGCCGAGGTTAAAAAGCTTGCCGCCAAGATCGAGGAAGAGTGCGGCGTCACGATTACGCCTGAGCGCCTGAAGGCTGCCATCCACGCCGTCAACGAGAAGCGTCGCGCCCTGCAGCGCCTCGCTGCCACGCGCGCTGCCGACCCGGCGCCCATCAGCGGTCTCGACAGCCTGCTGACCGTTCAGGCCGCCTTTATGGACGACACGCCGCGTCTGACCGGAGCCATCAACGATATGGCGGCTGAGTGCGAGCAGCGTGTCGAGACCGGCGAGGACGTGGCGCCCAAGGGGACCAAGCGCATCCTGTACACCGGCACGCCCATGGCCGTGCCCAACTGGAAGCTATTCAACCTCATCGAGAAGGCCGGCGGCGTCGTGGTGGGCGAGGAGTCCTGCACGGGCTCGCGCTACTACAAGGATCTGGTCGACGAGTCCGGCGAGACGGTCGACGAGATGCTCGACGCCATCGCCGAGCGCTACTTTAAGATCAACTGCGCTGTCTTTACGCCCAACGAACAGCGTATGAAGGACATTGTCCAGATGTCCAAGGACCTGCATGCCGACGGTATCGTCGACGTGGCCCTGCAGTTCTGCACGCTCTACGAGATGGAGTCGTTTGCCGTGGAGAAGGCCGCCGAGGAGGCCGGTATTCCGTTTATGCACATCACGACCGACTACGCCGGCGAGGACGCCGGTCAGCTCCAGACCCGCATCGAGGCCTTCCTCGAGACGATTTAGTCGCACCTGCGCTAAGCTGTGCCGCCGGGTGTTCCTATCCACGCGATAGGGATTTCTCTGTTGCCGTGCCGGTCGGTGTCCGGATGCACCGCAGGGCGCCGATCGGCTTCGCATAGCTGCCGGGGCGGGGATTTCCGCCGTCTCGGCAGATTCTGTCCGTTTGTTCAGACACGAAAGGAACTCAATGAACAACGATCTTTTCAAGGCGGGCGTCTCCCGTCGCGGTTTTCTGACCGGCTCCGCTGCCCTGTGCGCCATGGCGGGCCTCGGCCTCGCCGGCTGCGGCGGTTCGGGCGCCGAGAGCGGTAGCGCCGCTGCCTCCGGCCAGGATGTGGAGTATCGCGACGAGCTGCAGATCGCGTTACCGGCGAGCCCGGACGGTCTCGATCCGCACACCACGTCGTCGCTTGTGACCATGGACATCATCTGCAACGTCGTCGAGCCGCTCTTTGGCCTCGATAGTGACTACGAGCCCCAGCCCGTGCTGGCCAAGGGCTATGAGGTCTCCGACGACGGCCTGACCTACACCATCAAGCTGCGCGAGGGCGTCACCTTCCACAACGGCAAGGAGTTTGGCTCCGAGGACGTCGTGGCCTCGATGAACCGCTGGCTTACCGTCAACGACCGCGCCGCGAGCCTGCTGCCCGGCGCCACCTTCGCCGCCTCGGGCGACCACGAGGTCACCTGCACGCTGACCGAGCCCGCCATCGACTTTCTGATCATCCTGGGCAACCACTCCCAGTATCCGGGCATCTTCCCCTCCGAGGTCATCGAGGCCGCGGGCGATACCGGCGTGACCGAGTACGTGGGTACCGGTGCCTACAAGTTTGTGGAGTGGAAGCAGGACCAGTACGTCCATCTCACCCGCTACGAGGACTATGTCGCCGCCCACGGCAAGGCTTCGGGCTACACCGGCAAGGTCTCCGCGCCCACCAAGGACATCTACTATCAGTTCGTGACCGAGGCCTCCACGCGCGTGAGCGGGTTTGAGACCGGCGAGTACGATATCGCTGGCGAGATCCCCACCGAGAACTACCACGACTTCGACGGCAACGACGACGTCAAGCTCTACACCCATAACGCCGGCGTTCTGACCGCCTTCCTCAACATGAACGAGGGCATTTTCGCCGACGAGGAGATCCGCAAGTGCGCCCTCATGGCTATCGACTGCGAGGCGGCCGCTCTTGCCGCCTATGGCGAGAAGGAGCTCTTCAACATCGATCCCAACCTTGGCAACCCCGAGAACGCTCAGTGGGCGACCGATGCGGGCAAGAAGTACTTTAACCAGGCCGACGCCAAGGCCGCCAAGAAGGCTCTGGCCAAGACCTCCTATGCCGGTGAGACGGTCAAGCTGCTGACCACCCCCGACTACAAGGATATGTACAACGCCACCGTCGCGCTGCAGGAGCAGCTCGAGAAGGCTGGCTTCACCGCCGAGGTCGACAGCTACGAGTTCGCGACCTTCATGGACATCCGCTCCGGCAAGCCCGAGCAGTGGGACCTCTTTGTGGCCTCCACCAACTACAAGCCCATCCCGGCCCAGTCCCTCTCGGTCTCCAAGGCTTTCTATGGCTTGTCCGACGAGAAGGCGCTCAAGCTCGTGGCCGAGACCCGCACCGCCAAGGACACCGACGCCGCGGCCAAGAAGTGGGCCGAGGCTCAGGAGCGCCTCTACGAGATCGCCGTCATCGAGCCGCTTTGCCACTACGCTTCCATCACGGGCACCCAGGCAGACGTCGAGGACTTCGAGGTGCTCGACGGCGCCATCATCTGGAACGCCAAGCGTCCGGAGTAATGCAATAGATGGCGTGGCGGCTGGAGGGGCCTGGTCCCCTGTGGCCGCCACGCCCTGTCCACGTTCAGAGGGGAAATAGACGCCTCGCATGTTGAAGTACACGCTCAAACGTATAGGCGCGATGGTTCCGGTGATGCTCATCATCTCGGTCGTCGTGTTTTTGATTATCTATCTCACACCGGGTGACCCGGCCTCTTCGATGCTCGGCATGGAGGCTTCGGCCGACCAGATCGAGCGCGTCAACGATAGCCTGGGACTCAACGAGCCGCTGCCGCAGCGCTACGTTGAGTGGATGGGCGGCGTGCTTACCGGCGACCTGGGCGATTCGTATTTTATGCGCCAGCCCGTCACGCAGGCGATCGCCGAGCACTTTGGCCCCACGCTATCGCTCGCGCTTCTGGCACAGCTCATCGCGCTGTTGATTGCACTGCCCTGCGGCGTCGTCGCTGCCCTCAAACATGGGTCTCGCACCGACGCTGTCTTGCGAGTCGTTGCTCTTTTGGGCGTGGCGATACCCGGCTTTTTGATGGCGCTCATGCTTATGTGGCTGTTTGCCGTCACGTTGCGTGTGTTCCCGGTGGCCGGCTATGCGCCGCTATCGAAGGGCTGGTTCAGCCATTTACGCTATCTTGCGTTGCCGGCCATATCGCTTGGATGCGTGCAGGCGGCCCTGCTCATGCGCATGACCCGTTCGAGCGTGATCGAGGCCATGCAGCTCGACTGCGTCAAGACGGCGCGTGCCAAGGGCGTCTCCGAGGTTCGCGTTGTGCTAGCCCACGCCCTGCGCAACGCAGCGCTGCCGATTCTCACCTCGGTCGGCTATTCTTTTGGCGCCCTGATTACGGGTGCCGTGGTGACTGAGGCCATTTTTAATATCCCCGGTTTGGGCCAGCTGGTCACGAGCTCTATCGAGCGTCGCGACTATCCGGTGATTCAGGGCGTGCTGCTGGTCATCGCCTTGTTGAATTCGGTGATCAATCTGGCCGTCGACCTTGCCTACGGCGCTTTTGACCCGCGCGCTCGCAAATGGGGCGATGCATGATGGCAAACGTTAAGAAGGCTCTTGCCAACAAGGGGTTTTTGGTCGGCGGCTGCATTTTCCTGGCGATTGCGCTGATCGCGCTCGTCGGTCCGCTGGTGTGGACGGTTAATCCCAATGCGCAGGAGATGGCGTTGCGTCTTTCGGCACCTTCGCCCGCGCATCCCTTTGGCTGCGATGACTTTGGCCGCGACCTGCTTGCCCGCGTCATCGCGGGCGCGCGCGTGTCGCTTGGTGTTGGCATTGCCGTCACGCTCGCGACGAGTGTGCTCGGCTTGGTGATCGGCGCCTATGCGTGCTACAACGAGAGGCTCGATCATATTCTCATGCGCATTTGCGACGGCCTTATGTCCATTCCGGGCGTGCTGCTGGCCATCGCGCTCATGGCGATGATGGGGGCGAGCGTGTGGAACGTCATCATCGCGCTCTCCATCGTCTATACGCCCAGCATGGCGCGCATCGTGCGCTCGCGTGCGATGGTGGTCAAGGAGGAGCCCTTTGTGGAAGCCCTGCGCGTGCAGGGAGCCTCGACCGCACGCATCGTGTGGCTGCATATCGTGCCCAACGTTATGGCACCCTTCCTGGTGCAGGCGACCTTTGTCTTTGCCGAGGCCGTGCTCTCGGAGGCCGCCCTCTCGTTTCTGGGCCTGGGTATCAAGGCACCCGACGCCAGCTGGGGAAACATTCTGCAGGCGGGCAAGAACGTGATGCGCAAAGCCCCGTGGATGATCTTCTTCCCGGCTATCGCCATCATCGCGAGCGTGCTTTCGCTGAACCTTGCCGGCGACGGCCTGCGCGACGCCCTCGACCCCAAGACCAAGGAGGACTAGCCCATGAGCGAACATCTTTTGGACGTGCGCGACCTCTGCATCTCGTTTGTGGGCCGCGATGGCAACGCGCTGGAAGCCGTCAACAAACTCAACCTGCATATCGATGCCGGCGAGATCGTTGGTGTTGTCGGCGAGTCCGGCTGCGGTAAGTCGGTGTTTGCCCAGAGTGTCATGCGCCTATTGGAGCATGAACAGAAGATGGCCTATGAGGGCCAGATTGTGTTTGATGGTGAGGATCTGCTGGCGCGTCCGCTCAAGCGCATGCGCGAGGTGCGCGGCTGCGACATCGCCATGATTTTCCAGGACCCTTTGAGCTCGCTTAACCCCGTCATGACGGTCGGGGCCCAGGTCGTCGAGGCCGTGCGGGCCCACCGTAAGGTGAGCCGACGCGAAGCCCGCAACGAGGCTCTATCGCTGTTGGAGCGTGTGGGAATTCGAGATGCCGCAGCCCGCTTCGACATGTATCCGAGCGATTTTAGCGGCGGTATGCGCCAGCGCGTGATGATTGCCATGGCGCTTGCCGGTCATCCGCGACTGCTGATTGCCGATGAGCCCACCACGGCACTCGACACGACGACTCAAAAACAGATTTTGGATCTCCTGCGCGACCTCAACAGTTCCGAGGGCATGGCGGTGCTTTTTATCAGCCATGATTTGGGTGTCGTCACGAGCATCTGCTCGCGCGTGCACGTCATGTATCTGGGCCAAATCGTAGAAGAGATCGACGCCTGCGGCCTTATGGAGCGCCCGAGCCACCCGTATGCCCAGGGGCTCATCGCGAGCATTCCGCCGCTCGAAGGCGAGCGAGTTGACACGCTGGCGGATATTCCGGGCACAGTGCCGCCGCTTACGGCAATACCCTGTGGATGTCGCTTTGCGCCTCGTTGCGCCCGGGCGGACGATCGTTGCCGCGCGCAGGAGCCTCCGCTGTTTGCCGTGAATGCGTGCGACCGGTCTAAATGCTGGCTTGTCGAGAAAGGGGAGTGCCATGGCTGTAGATAGCGAAGCCCTGCTTAGGGTCTCACATCTGACTAAAACGTATCCCATGCCAGGCTCAGGTTTTAAGCGTCAGGCCTTTACCGCCGTGGACGGTCTGTCGTTTGAGATCGCGCCGGGCGAGGTCTATGGCCTGGTTGGCGAATCCGGATCGGGCAAGTCGACGACTGGACGCCTGATCTGTGGTCTCGAGCGTGCGGATTCCGGCTCGATTGTCTATCGTGGGCACGACCTCGCCACGATGTCGGAGCGCGAACGCAAGCCGTTTCGCCGCGAGATCCAGCTGGTATTCCAGGATAGCTCTACGGCTTTTGACCCGCGCAACCGTGTCGGCCGCATTTTGGAGGAGCCGCTGATTATCGCCGGCGTGCGCGATGCGGATGAGCGTCATGAGCGCGCGCTCTCGGCCCTGGCCTCGGTCGGTCTTCTGGCAGAGCATTATGACCGCTATCCGCATGACCTTTCGGGGGGACAGCGTCAGCGACTCAATCTGGCACGGGCGCTTATTTGCGAGCCGCGCCTTGTGGTATGCGACGAGCCGGTCTCGGCGCTTGACGTGTCCGTTCAGGCCCAAGTGCTCAACTTGCTTCGCGACCTGCAGCGCACGACGGGCGTGGCGCTGCTGTTTATCACGCATGATATGCGTGTGGTTCGGCATATGTCCGACCGGATTGGCGTGCTCTACCACGGTCGTCTTGTCGAGGAAGGCGCGGCCGAGGACGTGATCGCGCACCCGAGCGATCCGTATACGCAGGAGCTTATCGACGCCATTCCCTAGAGGATGCTTCCTTTTGGGTATGGCGTGGGTTCGTTGTTTAATTGTCGGTATATCGGTGCAAGAGAGGGGAACTACTATGGCCGATATTGAGGAACAGCCGTTGCCGTCCACGTTTGAGGAGTTCAACGAGCAACGCAAGGCGGCGTTTATTCGCGTCAAGGATTATAAGCAGGCGGGTAATCGCCTGGTCGGCTTTTTGTGCAGCTATACGCCGCTCGAGATTATCGATGCCGCGGGGGCCTCGAGCGTGGCGCTGTGCGGTACGTCCGACGAGGTGATTCCCGAGGCCGAGAAGGTGCTGCCGGCAAATCTGTGTCCGCTCATCAAGTCGACGTACGGTTTTGCCTATTCACAAAAGTGCCCGTTTACGTACTTTAGCGACATGATCATTGGCGAGACCACCTGCGACGGCAAGAAGAAGATGTACGAGCTACTCAACGAGCTCAAGCGCACGCACATTCTGCACCTGCCGCAGGGCCGCGACCGCGCCTACGAGCGCGAGGGCTGGTACGAGGAGTGCCGTCTGCTCAAGGAGGAGCTCGAGGGTTTCTACGGAATCACGATTACCGACGATGACCTGCGCGCTGCCGTCCGTCGTCGCAACCGCTTGCGTGCGGCCCAGCTCGACATGTTTGCTCTGCAGGACAACCAGCCGGCGGCCATGAGCGGCGTCGACCTGATGAGCACCATGTTCGCCGGTACGTTCAGCTTTGATATCGAGGCCTATACGCAGCAGCTGGAGCAAAAGGTCTCCAAGCTGCGCGAGGCCTACGACGCGGGCGAGCGCCCGATTGCGGCGGATGCCAAGCGCATTCTGATCACCGGTTGCCCGGTGGGCGGCGTGATCAACAAGATAGGCCGTACTATCGAGTCTAACGGCGGTGTGGTCGTGTGCATGGACGACTGCTCGGGCGAGCGCACGGCGGCCATGATGATCGACCCGGACGCGCCCGACATTCTGCGCGCCATCGCCGACCGCTACCTGGATATCAACTGCTCGGTCATGACGCCCAACGACGGTCGTATGGAAAACACGCTGGCCATGTGCGAGAAGTATCATGTCGATGGCGTGGTAGAGAGCGTGCTACAGGCCTGCCACACCTTTAACGTGGAGAGTGCGCGCATGCAGGAGGCCGTCGAGGGTGCGGGTATTCCGTATATGAAGATCGAGACCGACTACAGCAACGGCGACATGGGCCAGATCGAGACGCGCATCGCCGCCTTCATCGAAACCCTCTAGCTTCCTCAGGCACCGGATCTTGCCCCTCAAACCGTCGCTTGCGTACCCAAAGTACGCTGCGCTCCTCTTTCGGGGCAATCTCCGGCACCTGAGAAACCTAGAGCTAAGGCGCCTGAACGCGCCGCTACCTTTGATGTTTAGATTGGGAGAGAGCCATGATAGGGATCGGGATCGATATCGGGTCTACGGCGGCCAAGGCTGCTGTGGTCGACGGGGAGGGTTCGGTGGCGTGGACGTGCGTGCAGCCAACCGGGTTCTCCTCGGTCGATGCTTCCGAGCGGCTGCGCGAGGCACTGGCAGCGGCTGGCTATGACGTGGCTTCCGACGACGTGCGCGTGATCGCGACCGGCTACGGCCGTGTCGCCGTGCCCTATGCGCACAAGGTCGTGACCGAGATCACCTGCCACGGCACCGGTGCCGTGCGCCTGTTTGGCGATCACGGCACGGTGATCGATGTGGGCGGTCAGGATACCAAGGTCATCCAACTCAAGGGCGGCCGCGTGGCCAAGTTTGCCATGAACGACAAGTGCGCCGCAGGCACGGGGCGCTTTTTGGAGATCATGGCCGACCGCCTGGGCATTACCCAGCAGCAGATGGCCGACCTGGCGCGTTCCGGCGAGCCCACCAAGATCAGCAGCATGTGCACGGTGTTTGCCGAAAGCGAGGTCATCAGCCTGATCGGCCGCGGCGAGCCGCGCGAGAACATCGCCCGCGGTGTGATCGAGAGCGTCGTGTCGCGTGTGGCGACCATGGCCGGGCAGGCGGCGGGCGCCCCGTACTACCTGACCGGTGGTCTGTGCGAGAACGCCTTCGTGGTGGAGCGGTTGGGCGAGCTACTGGGGTCGCCGGTGACCACCTCGCCCCAGGCTCGCTTTGCCGGAGCGATCGGCGCGGCTGTCCGCGCCGCCGCCTTGGCCTAGGGGTGTACCGCGACATGCGCATCCTCAATATCTCGGCACAAAAACCAGATAGCACCGGCAGCGGCACCTACCTTGCCGCGCTCGTGCGCGAGCAGATCGAGACGGGGCATCGCGCCGCCGTGCTTTGCGGCGCGGCACCGGGTGATACCCAAGGCGAGCTGGACCGGCGTGCTGCCGTGTTTGCCGTACCGTTCGAGTCGCCCGAGCTGCCGTTTCCCATCTGCGGTATGTCCGATGTCATGCCCTATCCCTCTACACGCTATCGTGACCTGACGCCTTCGATGCTCAAGGCATTTGAGCGGGCATTTGCTGCTGCAATCGATCGGGCGGTGGCTGAGTTTCGGCCCGATCTGGTGCTCTGCCATCACCTGTATCTGGTGACCGCATTGGCGCGCGAGTGCGTCCGAGGCGTGCCGGTTGTTGCCGTGTGCCATTCGACCGACCTGCGCCAGTTGCGTTCGCATGCGCTCGAGCGCGATCGCATCGTAAGTGCGGTTCGTCGGCTCGATGCCGTCTTTGCGCTCCATGCTGAGCAGGCTGAGCAGATTGGCCTGGTGTGCGGCGTCGATGCCGATCGCATCCACGTGATTGGGACGGGCTACGACCATCGCGTCTTCTGCTGCGACGCAAGCGTGGCTAGACAGCCGGGATCGCTTGTGTACGTGGGCAAGATTTGCTTTAAAAAGGGCGTCGAGTCGCTGGTTCGAGCCATGTCATTGCCGATTGACGATGGCGTCCGCCCATCTGGCTTGGTACTTGTGGGCGGCCGCGGGGACGATGCCGAGTACGCGCGTATCGAGCGCTTGGCCGCGGCCTCGGATGTGCCGGTGACGCTGGCGGGCCGCCTGGATAGCGATGGGCTCGTGCGTGCCTACCGCAGTTCCGACGTCTTTGTGCTGCCTTCGTTTTACGAGGGTCTGCCGCTCGTGACGATCGAGGCCCTCGCGTGCGGCTGCAAAGTTGTGGCGACCGATTTGCCCGGCGTTCGTCCCTGGATGGAGGCGATGCTTCCCGGCGCTCCCGTGACGTGGGTGGCGCCGCCGCGTATGACGGATGTCGACACGCCCGAGGCGGCCGACCTTCCGTTGTTTGAGCGCGCACTGGCAGATGCTATCGCGCAGGCGCTTGCGGCTCCGCCTTCGACGTTCGAGCCGTCGGCGGTCTCTTGGGAAGCGTGCCTGGGGCGTATACTTAAAGTCGTTAATTTGTTGGAAGGGGGTTCGTATGGCTAAGGACACCATGAGGCTCACGTCCATGACGGCCGCGAGCGGTTGAGCCGCTAAGTTGGCTCCCGGAGCCCTCGCCCAGGTCCTGGGCGATTTGCCCAATGTGCATAACGACAACTTGCTCGTGGGGTTCGATACCTCCGACGATGCGAGCGTCTTTCGCATTGGCGATAACTTGGGTCTCGTGCAGTCCATCGACTTCTTCCCGCCGATGGTCGACGACCCGTTTCTATTTGGCCAGATTGCCGCCGCTAACTCGCTGTCGGACATCTACGCCATGGGCGGGCGGCCGAGCCATGCCATGAACTTGCTGTGCATCCCGAGCTGTCTGGGCGTTGAGGTTGCCGGGCAGATTTTGGCGGGTGGCGCCGACAAGTGCGTCGAGGCCGGCTGCACCATCGCGGGCGGCCACACCATCAACGACGACGAGCCCAAGTACGGCCTGTCCGTGAGCGGGTTTGTCGCGCTTGACCGTATGCTCGCCAACAGCGGCGCGCGCGTGGGCGATGTTCTGCTGCTGTCCAAGGCGATCGGCTCGGGCATCATCACCACGGCCATTAAGGGCGAGCTCATCGAGCAGGACGAGGCCGCAGCCATGTTTGAATCGATGCGCACCCTCAACGAGGCACCGATTCGTCTGGCCGAGGGACTCGAGCTTCACGGCTGCACCGACATTACGGGCTTTGGCCTGATCGGGCATGCGTGCGAGATGGCCGAGGGCTCGGGTGTGCAGATTGAACTTGCGTCGGGGGCGGTGCCGCTCTTTGACCAGGTGCTCGACATGGCGCGTCTGGGCATTATCCCCGCGGGCTCCTATCGCAACCAGGACTTCTTTGGCCCGCGTGTGGCTGCCGAAGAGGACCTGGAGCTGGGCATGCTCGACGCGCTGTACGATCCGCAGACCTCGGGTGGTTTGCTTATTGCGGCGCCCGCGAAGGATGTGGATGAGCTTGCGCGTCGCCTGGATGCCGAGGGGCGCATCGCGGCCGTCGTCGGGCGCGTGTGCGAGGCGGTGCCGGGCGGTCCTGCCGTCCGCGTTGTTCGCTAGCCCGCACGTTTATGAACTGTTTGCCGTTCTCTAGAACGGTTCTTTCGAAAGGAATTTGCTATGTCTACCAAAATTGAAGTCAATGCCATGGGCGATGCCTGCCCGCTGCCCGTCGTCAAGACGCTCAAAGCCCTGAAGCAGCTCGATGGCGAGGGTGCCGTGGTGACCTCGGTCGACAACGAGACCGCCGTCAAGAACATCTCCAAGATGGCGCAGGAGAAGGGCTGCACGGCCTCGGTCGAGAAGGTTTCTGACGCCGAGTGGCACGTGACCGTGGCGACCTCTGGCGCCGTTGCCGTGGCCGATCCCGAGCAGGATGGCGCTGCCTTCTGTGATGCCAGCGCCGGCAAGGGCAAGCTCGTCATTTCCGTCTACACCGACTGCATGGGTCGCGGCGACGACGAGCTGGGCCACAAGCTCATGAAGGCGTTTATCTTTGCCGTGACGCAGCAGGAGGAGCTGCCCGCGACCATGCTGTTCTATAACGGCGGCGCCAAGCTCACCGTCGAGGGCTCGCCGGTGCTCGATGACCTGAAGGGCCTGGCCGAGCAGGGCGTCGAGATTCTCACCTGCGGTACCTGCCTCGACCACTATGGCATTAAAGACCAGCTTGCGGTGGGCGAGGTCACCAACATGTACGTGATCGTGGAGAAGATGGAGCAGGCCGTGCGCGTCGTGCGCCCGTAGCGTATTGGTTGGAGTTGCCATGAGGGAGAAGCGCCCGGCGCTTGTCATCACGTTTCCCACCACGGCGGCCGCCATGGGTTGTGAGTCCCTGTGCGTCGAGCGCGGCCTTCCCGGGCGAACGATTCCCGTGCCCGGGGAGGTCGCTGCCGGCTGCGGTCTGGCGTGGAAGGCGTTGCCTGCCGATGAGGAGCTGCTGCGCGGCGAACTCGCCGCGGCGGGCGTTCCCACCGAGGGCTATACCGTGATTGATATGTGGGAGGTCGTGCGATGATCTACCTGGATAACGCGGCGACGACCATGCACAAGCCGCAGACGGTCATCGATGCCGTGACGCAGGCGATGTGCTCGCTCGGCAATGCCGGGCGCGGCGCCACGTCGGGTGCCCTCGATGCCGCTCGTACGATTCATGGCTGCCGTGCCAAGCTCGCGCGCCTTTTGGGTTGCCCGAGGGCGGACCATGTGTGTTTTACGCCCAACTCTACGGCGGCGCTCAACACCGCCATCAACGGGGTGGTGCGCCCCGGCGACCGCGTGGTCACGACGGTGCTCGAGCACAACTCGGTGCTGCGTCCGCTCAACCGCCTGGCAGTGGAGCGGGGCGTGACAGTTGAGCATGCGGGCTGTGACGTAAATGGTGTGCTCGACTACGACGAACTCGAGCGGCTTGTCACGCCGGGTACGCGTGCCGTGGTGGTGACGCATGCCTCCAACGTGACCGGCAACGCGGTCGACATTGCGCGCGTAGCGGCCATGGCCCATGCGGCCGGTGCGCTGGTGATCGTCGATGCCTCGCAGTCTGCCGGCGCGATGCATATCGATATGCAGGCCATGGGGCTCGACATTGTGTGCTTTACCGGCCACAAGGGACTCATGGGTCCACAGGGCACCGGTGGTCTGGCCGTGGCGGAGGGCATTGACGTGGCTCCGTGGGCCATGGGCGGCACCGGCGTGCACAGCTTCGATGCGCTGCAGCCGCTCGAGTGGCCTACGCGCCTTGAGGCGGGCACGCTCAACGGTCACGGCATCGCGGGCCTTTCTGCCGGCCTCGACTTTATCGAGGCGCAAGGCGGGGTCGAGGCGATTGCAGCGCATGAGCGCTCGCTTGCTGAGCGCTTCCTTGCCGGTGTGCGCAAGATTCCGGGGATTAAGCTCTACGGTGCCTTTGACCAGCAGACGCGCTCTGCGATTGTGTCGCTCAACGTAGCCGATATCGACTCTGCCGAGATCTCGGATGCGCTCATGCAAGGGTGGGGGATTGCGACCCGTCCCGGTGCCCATTGTGCCCCGCTCATGCACCGCGCGCTCGGGACCGAGCGCCAGGGCGTCGTTCGCTTTTCGTTTGGGTATTTCAACACGGACGAGGAAGTCGACACCGCGATTGACGCTTTGCGCGATTTAGCCTGCTAGAGCGTATATACTTGCGGGACGGGTCTTTTGCCCGTCCCGTTTTTGTTTCGACCCGAAAGGTGTGCCTATGGCCTCATCCGCCCCGCGCGGCCTGCGCTCCGACCATGTCGTTACCGTCGGCATTGCGCTGTTCTCGATGCTCTTTGGCGCCGGCAACCTCATCATTCCGCCGTTGCTGGCACTTCAGGCCGGCACGGCCACGCCGCTAGCCATGATCGGCTTTTTGATTGCCGCTATCGGTCTGCCTGTTATGGGCTTTATCGCCGTCGCGCTCGCCGGCACGGCGCGCGAGCTTGCCGGCCGCGTTCATCCTAAGTTTGGCGAATTTTTCGTTGCGGCGGTCTACCTGGCCATCGGTCCGTGCCTGGCCATTCCGCGCACAAGCTCTACGGCGTTCGAGATGCTGGTGCCGCTGCTGCCCGAGGGCGTTTCGCTCGGCGTAGCACGTCTGGTGTTTGCCATCGGGTTCTTCGTCGTCGCGTTTGTGCTCACGCTGCGCCCGGGTGTCATCACGCGCGTGCTCGGCCGCATTACGGGCCCCGCGCTCATTGCGCTCATCGTGCTGGTCGTGGGTGCTGCCGTGATTTCGCCGCTGGGACCGGCTGCCGCGCCTCAGGCTCCCTACGATGCAGGTGTCGCCGTGCAGGGCTTCTTGACCGGCTATCAGACCATGGACCTGCTCGCGTCACTCGCCTTCGGCATCATCATCGCCGAGACCATCCACGAGTTGGGTGTTACCGATGACAAACGCGTGGCCTTCGAGATTTCGCGTTCCGGTGTGATCGCGGGCGTGCTCATGGCCATCATCTACTGCGGCTTGGGGCTTGCCGGTATGCAGCTCGGCACCGTGATGCCCGACGCTACCAACGGCGCCGCCATCCTTGCCCGCTCTGCCTTCATGCACTTTGGCCTTGCCGGCACGGTCGTGGTCTTCGCCATCTTCTTTCTCGCCTGCATGAACGTGTGCATTGGCCTTATCAGCTGCTGCTCGCGTTACTTCTGCGAGACGTATGTGGTCGAAGGGGGAGCGGATGTTTCCGAGGAGGCCATGCGCCGCCCCTTTGCGATTCTCGCCTTTGTGTTCGCGGCGTTTTCGTGCGTGCTCTCCAACGTGGGCCTCGACGTGATTCTTATGTTCTCGGTGCCTATGCTCAACGCCTTGTATCCCGTTGCCATCGTACTGGTACTGATGGGCCTGGTGCACGGCTTTTGCGACGCTCATCCGCAGGTGTGGGTGTGGGTCGGCGGCGTGGTTGCTGTGCAGAGTGTGATCACCTCGGTCCGCGATGCGTTCTTTGTGGGCACGTGGCTGCCCTTTGATGCGCTACCCCTGGCTGACATCGGTGCCGCGTGGGCGCCGGTTGCCGTGGTTGCCTTTGTGATCGGTCTGCTCCATAGTCGTTTTGTCGCACATTCGAGGAGCTAGGGTTTCTGCGCTTGCACGGGCGGGGAGTCTCCCCTATAATTTCCTTCGCTTTGGGACACGCAAGGTTTAGACCTTAGCTGCTCAACACCTTCGGGACGTGGCGCAGTTTGGTAGCGCGCCTGCTTTGGGAGCAGGATGTCGCAGGTTCAAATCCTGTCGTCCCGACCATATCTTGCGGGCGTAGTTCAATGGTAGAACCCCAGCCTTCCAAGCTGATGACGCGGGTTCGATTCCCGTCGCCCGCTCCATAAGATAGACGAACGGCTCTGGCTCCATTTGGTGCCAGAGCCGTTTTCATATACATGCCGGGGACCCCACATCCCTCCTAAGTTGCGGTGAAATAGTTCCTTGATTAGCCGCAAAAGCTGGTATCCAGGAACTATTTCACCGCAACTTATTGATGGCGAGCGGGCTTGT
>CABTWP010000018.1 GCA_902488525.1 uncultured Collinsella sp. | reverse complement strand
CTCTTCAGCCAGCACGTTGGCAAGGTCAAACTGAACGGCGCTGATGCTCCGGCAACTCTGGTACAGCTGCCTGCCGGCTCGTATGAGTTTGAGGGTACCGTCGACGGTACCACGCAGACGGTCAAGCAGCGCGTGGTTGTCGAAGCTGTTACGGCGGACCCGGCAGTGGTAGATCCGGCGGCAGTAAACGCCCCCGATGCCACAAAGACGAGCAACGAAAGCGGCGTTACCGTTGAGTCGATCGACGCCAACCCGATTGTGGAAAAATACGTCGGCGCGGATTACTACGGCCAAACATCGTACGTAAAGGTAAAGCTTTCGGATGGCACCGAGACCTCGGCTTATGTTAATTGGGACGAAAAGTCGCAGGCGGCATTTGATACGGTGACAGAAGAATCCGAAGTTCCCATCACCGGCCAGATTGACGGTGTCAGCGTGAACGGCAATTGGATTACGCTCGCGGAGCCGTACAAAGTGAGTGGTGTGCTCAAGGTGTACGTTCCCCGTTCAACCAGTAATGGCTCATGGGTATGGACTGCAGCTGGTATTGCTCCCGCGCTTCCGTCCAGCATTTCGGTCAATTATTCAAATGGTCAATCTTATACATGCCCTGTTGAGTGGAATGAGATCTCGGCTGATCAGTACCAAAAGGAAGGAACCTTTGTTGTCGAGGGACATTTGAAGAGCTATCCCTCTATGCTCGCACAGTGCACGGTCGCAGTCCGCTCTGTTAAGAGCGTCCAGACCGAGTTGACGTGTACGACCCTAACTGGTGAGGTCCCGTCTCTGCCGTATTCTGCTTCGGTTGTCTTTGATAGCGGGGCCACCGAGCAGATCCCGGTGTCTTGGGATTCTTTCGACGCGTCGCTTTACTCTAAGGTGGGCTCGTTTACGGTTAAAGGTAAACTAAACGGTTTTGATTACCGTGAGGTTACCTGCACCGTTACCGTCAAAGATCCTAAGGACGTACTCGATCTTAATTCTCTGAGGTTCGAGCGCGTGGTCGGCGACATTTCTCCTCTTAGCACGTATGTCTATTTCCCGTTTACGCAGTCAAATAACACTACATACACCCAAGGTTATCAGGTTAACTGGGACAACGCCGACGTGTCTCAATTCCAAAAGGCAGGCACCTATACGGTCACGGGCACGCTTGTGACATATAACGAATCTTCAGCCGCTAATGGCCTAAAGGTAACTGCTCAGGTCGAGGTCAAAGAAGTTGCCTCTATCGACGCTCTTGCTCCCGTTAACACGCCCGTCGGCGTACGTCCTACAACGGGCGGCGGTCTTCCCTACAGCGTTGAGGTTGCATTCACCGACGGTACAAAGAAGCAGTGCAACATTGCGTGGAACCCTATTTTGGACACGCAGGTGGCAAGCGAGGGGTCGTTTAAGCTTTCCGGTTCGCTGTCGTATTGGACCAATACCTCATCTTCATCGTCTACTCAGGTGGAGCTGGGTGACAGCAACCGAGTCACGGCGACCATCTCCGTCCGCGCCCTGCAGATGCCTTCCTCGACATCGACAAGCACGCTTATCGGTTGCCAGCCCAATATGCCGGGTTCAATCGAGGCCACGATGTGGAATGGCTCGCGAGGCAATTTCCCCGTTCAGTGGTCGACGATTAGTCAGGAAGCCCTAAAGAACCTTGGCCAGATTACGGTTAGCGGATACTTTACCGGCTCTAACATTCCGGCTACGGCGACGGTCAACGTCTGCGATCTCGAGGACAGCAACATCGGCAAGATTGCTTATGTTCCCGGCGCCGGACTTCTGGCTCCGCGCTACACATCCACGCTGTATTTGTCGGATGGCAGCTCGTTCTATCCCCAGTATTCGTCGGGGCAGCCTTATAGCTGGGATGAGTTTCCTCAAGAACTGCTGGACGGCAAGCCTGGCGAGTACGAAATTACCGGTACTATCACTGGCTCGCTGGCGAAGGTCAACGCGATCGCGGTGTGCAGTGAGGTCAAGGGCGTCAATAACTATAGCGAGAATGGCGTGACGCTTGGGCAGTCGTACGAGGACTGGCGCGTTATTTACCCCGGTGAGGAAGTCAATCTGGACTACTTCTACGTGTCCGGCGTATTGCAGGATGGAACGACTTTTGACAGTCTTGGCGTCAACTGGGATACCTACGATAGGTGCCCCCAGAAGGACTGCACGATTACCGGAACGGTCGCCGGAACGAATATCCCCGTGAGGGTCCACGTCATCGTGACTAAAAGCTGGGAGGCTCAGCCGCAGACCATTACGGTGCTCAAGGGCAGTGATGGCACTGCCATGCTTCCTAGCAATATTGAACTTGTCAGTCCCGATGCGGCAGAACATCCGGACTATTCGCACAAATACGCCGAGGTCAAGTGGAACACGAAGGGCTTCGATTGGACCCAGGGCGGCGTGGTCCGCGGCACTGCAACCACGAGCTTTAGCACGGGATACGGCATGCAGTCGGTCGACGTTCCGATTACTGCCACCGTTAAGATCGCGAGTAAGGCGACCTCGGTGCAGGGCGGAACCATATGGACCGTCCCCGGCACCAAGCCGATGCTGCCGGAATACCTTGAGGTTCGATACGACAACGATGTGTCTTCTGAGCCCCAGCGCGAAAAGGTCACATGGGACCGTGTCGCCGAAGACGCGTATGCCAAGGACGGTTCGTTTACGGTGAAGGGCAAGCTCCAAGGTGGTGCCGAGGTGACGATTACTGTCGATGTCTGCTCTGTCACTTCCGTTGCCGTTCCTGAGCGCATTAATACGGCCAGTGGTGTTTTCCCCGAGCTGCCGTGGAATGTCTCTGTTGCCACGAGTGATGGCAAAACGCACAATGCCCAGGTTCAATGGGATTACGTTCGCCCCTCGGTCTATACCGGAGAGCCGGGTCAGGTCACGACGGTGTCTGGCGTGCTGTTTGCAAGCGGTCTTAACGGATACGCCGACGGCACCAACACCGGCCTCACTGTTCAGACCAAGATCGTTATCCAAGGCGTTGAGAAAGCTATCGACAACGGCGAGACCGCAGTGACCACCAAGGCGGGCACTGCGCCTGCTATGCCGTCCAAGATGGCGGTCGAGATGAGCGATGGCTCCGTTTCGACGGCGGCAATTGATTGGGATCCGATCGCGCCCGAGAAGTACGAGCAGCCCGGCACGTTCTATGCGACGGGCCATGTGGTCGGCTTTGATGCCGCTGCTGTTATGGCGCTGCTTGGCGATGACGGCCAAAAGGTCGGCGTTGATGAGAACGGCAACGTTACTGCTAAGGTGACGGTTGCCGACAAGAAGGCGAAGAAGGTTGCGTTGCAGCCCGAGGCCGTTGTGGTCAACACCACGGTCGGATCGATGCTGGAGCTGCCAGATGCCTTGTCCGTATATTTCTCGGATGGCTCAGCGCGGGATACTCGGGGCAGTTTAGGCGGCATCGAGATCGAAAAGTGGACCGACACCGACGGCATCGACCTCTCCAAGCCGCTCGCCAAGAAGGGTACGTATAAACTCGTCGGCAAGCTCAAGGATGTCGACAACGTCAACGCCATCGTGTACGTTAACGTCTCCGAGGCGCCGCGAACCATCACCAAGCTCGAGGCCAAGTCGTTTAGCGTTGCCAGTGGTACGTCCAAGCAGGATCTGTACGCCCAGATGCCCAAGCAGGTTGTGGCGACTTACTCCGACGGCTCGACCGATTTGCTCGACATTGACGTGTGGGATCTTTCTAACGTCACGGACGAGCTGCTCAGAGGAACCGGCACCGTGGAGATCACGGGTACGGTTAAGCTCAACGGCGCCAAGGTGACCTGCAATGTGACCGTGGTGGATCAGGATGCCCAGACGCCCGACCACGTCGAGCCGATCGATGTTGTTGAGATTGCGGACAATGCCAAGGTCAGCGACCTTATGGATAAACTGCCGTCCAAGGTGACGGTGGTCATGAAGGACGGCAAGACCAAGAAAGAGACGCCCGTTAAGTGGTCTCAGGTCGACAGCCTGGGTCGTGCCGGCACCGAGTTTGAGGTCACGGGTCTAACGGACAACGGCATGACCGTTAAGGCTCAGGTCAAGGTGACGGCGCATATCGTGGGCTTTGATACCGTTGACGAGATTGAGGTCGAGCGCGATACCAAGACAGCTGATGCCTTGGCCAAGCTGCCCGACACGGTCACGGCAATCTACTCTGACGATACCGACTCCGAAGCCGATGTAACGTGGGATACCAAGGGCCTTTCCGACAAGGACTTTGCCAAGGAAGGTGAAGTTACGGTTAAGGGTACGGTTGCCGGTACCGATCAAAAGGTTGAGTGCACTATCAAGGTCGTCAAACCGCTGCGTGAGATTCCTGATCACCTGGCTGGTACGGTTGACGCTGTGACGCTCGACGACGGGGCGAAGCCCGATGCCGTTGTGGCAGCGCTGCCCAAGACCGTGAAGGTCGCCATGAAGGACGGATCCGAGGTCGATTCGAAGATCGACTGGACTGCTCCCAAGGAGGCCGTCACCATTAAGAATGACGGCACGAGTGTCGTCCTTACGGGCAAAACCGCGGTTGGTAGCTTTGAGGTCAAGGCTACGGTTAACCTGGTGCCGGTCGTCGAGAGCGTCGCTGACTTCAAGCTTTCGGTTGCTCGCAACACTGCTGCTGGCGATATTGCGCTGCCTGCCCAGGTGACCCTCAACATGTCCGACGGCTCGACGAAGACTGCCGCCGTTACGTGGGATAAGACCCCGCTCACGGCTACTGCCTTGGGTGAACTGGGCAATATTACGCTTGAGGGCACGGTCGAGGGCACTTCGGTCAAGGCCAAGTGCACGGTGACGGTTGTAAAGAGCGATGCCGAGATTCCGGCGTCTGTTGAGCCTGTCGCGGGCGTTAGCGTTCCCGAGGGCGCATCGGCCGACGCCGTGCGTGATGCGCTCAAGGGCGTGAAGGCGACCGTTCGCATGAAGGACGGCAAGACGACGGCGGAGTCCGAGATCACATGGACTGAGGTTCCGGATGCGGCTGCGGCGTACGGCAACAGCGTCGTCGCCAAGGGCGTGACGGTGAACGGCAACCTGCCGGTCGAAGTTGTCGTCACCTCCACGACGACAATCAACAAGGTTGCCGAGGTGCCACAGATTACGGTCGAGCGCGATGCAAAGGCCGATGCCGTGACGGGGCAGCTGCCCAAGAAGGTTGCCGTGATGTACTCCGATGGCCACACGGATGAGGCCACGGTCACGTGGAATACGGATGGTCTCGACAAGCAACTTGCCGCTGTTGGCGAGTACACGCTCGAGGGCTCCGTCGAGGGCACGACGCTTAAGGCGACCTGCAAGCTGGTCGTCGAGACGCCGGCAAGCGAGATTCCCGTGAGGCCTGCGACGTTCGCTCCCGTTGAGGTGTTCGAGGCAAGCTCTGCCGCCGATGTGCTGAAGGCGCTGCCCAAGAAGGTCTCCGTGATGATGAAAGACGACAGCCAGGAAGACTACGATGTCGATTGGGAGAATGTCCCCGCACTGGATTGGGGTGCCGATGATGTGACCGTGGACGGTAAGGTTCGCGGTACGGATCTGACGGTCAGCTGCATGGTACGCGTTAAGCCGCGCCCGGCAGCCAAGGGGCTCGTTATCGTTGACCAAAACGGTAAGGCAACGACTTCCGAGACCGTGCTCAAGGTCGAGCGCGGCAAGGAAATTGACCTTGCTGCCGCGGCGAGCAATGCGGCCGATGGCGCGCTGCTGCGTGGTAACGTGACGTGGACCTCGTCCGACCCGACGATCGCTACGGTCGAGAACGGTAAGGTCAAGGCCCTCAAGAACGGTACCGTCGTCGTTACCGCGACGATGCCCGTTGACGGTGACGCCGCGGCGATTGCGACGCTTGCCGAGGATGGCGCTGCTGAGACGCCGGCGCCTCAGCAGCTCACGGCTTCGGTGACTGTCGAGGTTGTTGAACCTGTTGTTGTACAGGAACCGACCGGCGGCAAGGATAACGGTGCCAAGCCCGATGCCAAGGATCCTTCGGGCAAGAAGAATGGCAAGAAGGCCGCTAAGGGAAGCCTGGCCGAGACGGGCGACAACACTGCCGTGACTGTCGCGGCGCTTGGCGGAACCGGTCTGCTGGCGTTGATTGCCGCAGCGATTGAAAAGCTGCGCCATCGTACGGAGTAAGGCAACGTGCTTAGAGCGTTAGGGCTCTAGGACATAGGAAGGCCTCCCGGTACTCGCGAACCACGAGAGCCGGGAGGCCTTCCGTTTTGTCATCAGGGCAGCTGCTCTGGTCCCCTTGGCAGTTGCGGTGAAATAGGGACTGTTTTATGGGCTAGAAGCCTTAAACAGTCCGTATCTCACCGCAACTTAGTTTGGGGTTTGGGGATGGGTTAGTATAGGCGGACTGGATCGTGGGGGTAGGCGTTGAGAATCTCGACGCCGTTCTCGGTCACCAGGGCCAGGTCCTCGATGCGGACGCCGGTGCGGCCGGGGAGGTAGATGCCCGGTTCGATGGAGAACGTCATGCCAGGCTCTACGACTTGATCGTTGACGAGCGAGACATCGCCCGGCTCGTGGTCCTGCAGGCCGATCGAGTGTCCCAGGCGATGTGTAAAGTACTGCCCATAGCCCGCATCCTCAATCACGCCGCGCGCGGCGCGGTCCAGGTCGCACATGCGCACGCCCGGTGCGATGAGCGCCTCGGCGGCCTCGTTGGCACGGCGCACGATGTCGTAGATGCGTGCCGTCTCCTCGTCCGGCTCGCCCCAAAAGAACGTGCGCGTCATGTCCGAGCAATAGTTGCGGCGACGTCCACCAATGTCGAACAGCACCACGTCGCCACGCTTGAGCACGGTGTCGTCGGGCTCGTGATGCGGGTCGCCGGCGTTGGCGCCAAAGCTCACGATCGGCGGAAAGCTAAAGCCCTCGCAGCCGTGCTTTCGATACAGGCCGAGCATCTGGTCGGCAATTTCGCGCTCCGTTACGCCCTCGTGGACGAGTTTGATCGCGTCGGCCATCACGGCGTCGTTGGCGGCCGAAGATGCACGCATGAGTTCCTGCTCGGCGGCATCCTTGTAGGTGCGCGCGGCGGTGACGGCAAAGTCGCCCAGGAAAAACTCGCTTGCGGCGTGGCGCTCCATGAGCGGCATCAAAAAGCCGGAGCGCATGACGGTATCGATGCCGAGCGGTTTGGTCGGATCGATCTCGCGAACGATGGCGTCGGCCACAACGTCAGTATCGGTGTGATAGGCCACGCGGGCATTGTCGTACTCGGGCAGCTGATGCAGCGCGTTGACCAAGATCACGGGCTCGCTACCGCGCGCGAGCAGCACACCGCAAAAACGCTCGAACATATCGGCATAAAAACCGGTCAGGTAGTAGATCGACCACGGGTCGTTTACGAGTAGCTGCGCGCCGGGGTGCTGAGCCTCGAGTGCATCGAGCACGCGCGCCACACGCTGATCATCGACATGTGCCATGAAACATCCTTTCGCTAGGCTGCCACCATGGTATCCCAAGCGCCCCCACATAAGTTGCGGTGAAATAGTTCCTGGTTGCCGGGGTAATGGCCTAAAACAGGAACTATTCCACCGCAACTGCAGAGGGGGATGAAGTCCCGTTCTAAATGCGCTGCTTAGGCTGGGTCGATGTCCATGCTGGCGATTAGGTCGGTACCGGTGTCTAGGAGGTTGGGTAGGACTACGTCGCCCATGCGGATGGGGGCGTTGACGACTAGGCCGCGGATGAGGTCCATGGCCTGGGTGTGGAGCGCCAGCGGGATGGCTTCGGCTGTACGCACGGGGAGCAGGGCTTCGTCGCCGCCAGATACGGCCACGGTGGTGGTGAGCACGCGCATGGGGCAGATGAGTTCCTGATGTGCGAACTTATCACCGCGCGGGCAACTGTTGCCGGCCACGGAGCGCACCTCTGCCACGCCGTCTGCTTCACGCTCTACCTCTACGGTCAGAAGGCATTCGGATGGGCAGGTCGTGCAGTTGAACTTGAGCGTCTCGATCGCGTTCGTGCTCATGGCTCTACGCCTCCTCAACGGGGTCGACGGACAGGACGATCTCGCTTGCACCCAGTTCGAGTGCGCGTTGAATCACCTTTGACGGCAGTGGGAAACTTTCCATAACGCTCGGCTTAAACGCGCGGACCTTGCCGGCGAACAGTTCCTCGCCGTCGGCCAAGATCCTCACGCGGGCGGCGTCGACCGGTCGGCGCACGCGGAAGTTGAGTTTGGTGAGCGCCACAGACGTCATGCGCCCCGGCAGCGCGTAGCCCGCGATGCCGGCAGGGAAGACGGTGAGCTCGCAGTTCGGAACGGCGCCCGCGTCGGTCCCCAGCGCGTACGCCGCTGCAGCTGCGCCAGCCCTCTCGGACTCGGTCGTCACGTTGTCGGCTAGGTCGTGCACATGCAGCACATTGCCGCAGGCAAAGATGCCCGGCACGCCCGTCTGCAGGCTCTGGTCCACCACGGCGCCGCGCGTGCGCGGGTCAAGCTCAACGCCTGCGGCAACCGAAAGCTCGTTCTCGGGAATCAAGCCCACCGAAAGCAGCAGCGTGTCGCACGGAACGATGCGCTCCGTTCCGGCAATGGGCACCAGGTTCTCGTCGACTTGGCTTACCTCGACGGCCTCCACGCGGTCGTGGCCGATCACGCGTGTGACGGTGGTGGACAGGTGCAGCGGAATGCCAAAGTCGTCCAGGCAATTCTTAACATTGCGGCGCAGGCCGTTAGCGTACGGCATGAGCTCGTACACGCCCTCGACCGAAATCCCCTCGAGCGTGCAGCGGCGTGCCATGATCAGCCCGATATCGCCCGAGCCCAAAATGACGGCACGCGAGCCGGGCTTGAGATTTTCGATATTGATGTATCGCTGCGCCAGGCCGGCCGTAAACACGCCGGCGGGACGGCTGCCGGGGATCTTAATCTCGCTGCGGGTGCGCTCACGGCAACCCATGGCAAGGACGATCGCGTGCCCGGTGAGCTGCAGCATGCCGGCAGGGCTCATGAGCGTGACGGTGTGGACCGCGGTGTCAACCGCAGACTCGCCTGAATCAATCCCAATCACCATGCTGTTCAGGAACAGTGTAATGTCGGTTGCGTGCGCCTGGTCGATAAAGCGCTGCGCGTACTCGGGACCGGTGAGTTCCTGTTTAAAGTGCGACAGGCCAAAGCCAGGGTGGATGCACTGGCGGAGGATTCCGCCCAGGTGCTGCTCGCGCTCCACGATGGCCACGCGCGCTCCGGCCTTATGCGCGGCCAGCGCGGCCGCCATGCCGGCGGGGCCTCCGCCGATAACGACCACGTCGAAGGCTTGCGTTTGTACGGCTTCTACGACGCTGCAATCAATCGCGCTCGATTTGAGTTCTGCCATCCTAGCGCACCCCCTTCAGCGGTCCCTCGACCAGCCAAGATCCGGCATCCTCTAACAGCACCTCGCTAGGGTCGCAGCCCAACTCGCGGGCAAGAATCGCCACCACACGGCTTTGGCAAAAGCCGCTTTGGCACCGGCCCATGCCGGCGCGACAGCGGCGCTTGACGCCCTCGACCGAAACCGCGCCTGGCTGGCGCCGAATCGCAGCCACAATCTCGGCCTCGGGCACCGTCTCGCAGCGGCAGACAATCTGGCCCCACGCGGGGTCGGACTCGATTAGCTCTTCCTTGCGCGCCAGCGGTGCGCGGTCAAAGTCGTCCGGCGCGCGGCGAATTGGGTTCCAGTCCGTCCGCTCGTGCAGCTCCACGCCCGCCTCGCGCATCACAAGCTCCATGCGCTCGGCAATGGCCGGCGCGCTCGCCACACCCGGCGACTGAATGCCCGCCGCCTGGAACAGCCCCGGCACCACAGCCGACTGTCCAATAAAGAAATCGTTTGTTCCCTGAATGACCGGACGCCCGCCGGCAAATGCGCGCACCACGCGGCGCGTATCCAGATCGGGCACCAGCTTGCGCGCGCCGGTCAGCAGCGCATTCACATCGCTCGCATAGGTCTGCGTGTCGCCCGGCTCGCGCACGGCGGCCGTGGCGGTAATCACGGTGTTGCCGTGCACGGTGCCCGTCACGATAACGCCCTTCGACACCGGCGTCGGTACGGGGTAGAGTGGCATGAGCGTGCGTGGCTCCTTGTCCAGCACCACGATGTTGCCCTGACGCCAGACCATCTGGAACTCCTCGGCGCCCGCCATATGCGAGATGTCGGCGGCGCCGTTGCCCGCGGCGTTGATCAGGTAGCGGCAGCGCACGTTGCCAGCGGGGGTCGCCAGCGTAAAGCGCGCGGCTCCGTCATCCGAGCCGGCAACTTCTATGGCCTCCACTGGCGCAGACCGCATAAACGTCACCCCGTTGGCCACGGCGTTTTCCAGCGCGGCGATGGCAACCTCAAACGGGTCGACAAACCCGGTCGAGGGGCACCACAACGCACACGTCGCATCGGCACTGGCGCGCGGCTCAAGTTCATGGATGCGGTCGGGTCCGACGATCGACAGCTCGGGCACGCCGTTGGCAAGGCCATTGCTACGCAGCTGCTCCAGATGCGCGCGGTCCTCGTCGTTGAAGCCCAACACCATCGACCCGGTGCGGCAGAACAGAAAGTCCAGCTCCTGTGCCCACGTACCGTACAATTCGCAGCCACGGGCGTTGACCTGCGCCTTAACCGTGCCCGGTGTCGGATCGTAGCCGGCGTGCACCAGGCCGCCGTTGGCCTTCGACGCGCCTAGCGCAATATCGTTAGCCGCCTCGACTACGCAAATGGACAGGTCAAACCGCGCGAGTTGCCGCGCGATGGCGCATCCGGTGATGCCCGCGCCCACAATTGCGATATCAAACGTTTCTGCCACGGTGCCTCCCAGACAAGTTGACAGGCCGTCAATAAAACCATCCTACGGTCTGTACGCCCCCAGTGCAGCGGCAATGCGGCGAACAGCCCCGCTGCATCCGCCAACGGCAGGCGAGGGGAGACACAGGACCATCGGCGACCTCGTCTGCCGACAACTACGGCAACCGTTCGTCTCGATCTGTAACAGTTAGACGAGGATTCGGGTTCCAGATGTTACAGATTGAGACGTTAGTCTGGCGGGTTCTCCGTTTGTCTCGTTCTGTAACATCTAGACCCGGATTCCGCTCCCAGCTGTTACAGATTGAGATGTTTGTGTCCGCGCCGGCCCCGTACCCGGCCGTGGTCCCATATAAACAAACCCCGTGGTAAACTTGACCGGACTGTTAATATTCCGAAAGGTATCCGTAATGTCCAAGTACATCTCCGAGCTCATGTCGCCGCAGCTCATGGGCGTCGTCTATGCCTTTGTTGGCTTTATCATCGCCCTGTACGTGCTGTCGGTCGTCTATGTGTTCATCGACGCTCGCCGCCGCGGCGCCAGCGCCTACGTGGCATGGGGCATCATCGCCCTCATCCCGTTCGTGGGCCTCATCGCCTACCTGGTCCTGCGCCCGCACTCCTACGCGTCCGACCGCGAGGAGCAGGAGCTGGACATGGCCCTGCGCGAGCGCCAGCTTGCCCAGTACGGCACCTGCCCGCAGTGCGGCGCGCCCATCGAGAAGGACTTCGTCGTTTGCCCGGTGTGCGATACCCAGGTTCGCAACGTCTGCCCCAGCTGCCATCGCCCGCTCGATGCGCACTGGAAGGTCTGCCCCTACTGCCGAACTCGCATCCAGTAACGCATCCATCGCCGGGCCGGCCGCAAGCCACGAGCACGCCGCATGTCACGGGCACCGCGCGTCCCGCCCACACGATGAAGCATGCGTAGAAAATCGCCCGCCGTGCCATTAAGGTGCGGCGGGCGCTTGTATACCAAGGCAACCTGCCTATAATGATGCAAGTCAAAAACGCCGAGCGCATCGCACGCACTTGCATCAGGCATCCGAGAGGAGAAAACATACCCATGAAGGCACTCTACAATGACGGTTCGGTGGCCGAGCTCCCGCAGGACGAGGTCACGCACGTCATCCGCCACTCTGCCGCGCACATCATGGCGCAGGCCATCAAGCGCCTGTACCCCGAGGCCGACTTTGCCTACGGCCCCGCGACCGACAACGGCTTCTATTACGACGTCGACCTGCCCGAGGGCGTCAAGATCAGCGAGGACGACTTTCCCGCGATCGAGGCCGAGATGAAAAAGATCGTCAAGGAGAACCTCAAGTTCACCGTCTTTGAGAAGCCCCGCGCCGAGGCCATCGCCCTTATGGAGGAGCGCGGCGAGAAGTACAAGGTCGAGCACATCGGCGACCTGGACGACGACGCCCGCATCACCTTCTACCAGCAGGGCGACTACATCGACATGTGCGTCGGCCCCCACATCTGCTACACCAAGGCGCTGAAGGCCTTTAAGCTCACCGGCGTCTCGGGCGCCTACTGGAAGGGCGACAAGGACAACAAGATGCTCACCCGCATCAACGGCGTCGCCTTTGCCACCAAAGAAGAGCTCGACGAGCACATGCACATGCTGGAGGAGGCCAAGAAGCGCGACCATCGCAAGATTGGCCGCGAGATGGACCTCTTTATGATGCGCGACGAGGCCCCCGGCTTCCCGTTCTTCCTGCCCAACGGCATGATCCTTAAGAACACGCTGCTGGACTACTGGCGCGAGATCCACCACAAGGCCGGCTACGTGGAGATCTCCACGCCGCTCATCATGAACAAGCAGCTGTGGAAGACCTCGGGCCACTGGGACCACTACAAGGACAACATGTACTCCACCGTCATCGACGACGAAGAGTACTGCATTAAGCCCATGAACTGCCCGGGTGGCGTGCTGGTGTACGCCTCCAAGCCGCACTCCTACCGCGAGCTGCCCATCCGCGCCGGCGAGATTGGCCTGGTGCACCGCCACGAGCTGCGCGGCGCCCTGCATGGCCTGTTCCGCGTGCGCTGCTTTAACCAGGACGACGCCCACCTGTTTGTGCGTCCCGACCAGCTGACCGACGAGATCGTGGGCGTGGTCAACCTGATCGACTCCGTGTACCAGAAGTTTGGCTTTAAGTACCACGTTGAGCTTTCCACCCGCCCCGAGGACTCCATGGGTTCGGACGAGGACTGGGCGCGAGCCGAGGAGGGCCTGCGCACCGCTCTGGAGCAGCTGCACATGGACTACGAGGTCAACGAGGGCGACGGTGCCTTCTACGGCCCCAAGATCGACTTCCACCTGGAGGACTCGCTCGGCCGTACCTGGCAGTGCGGTACCGTGCAGCTCGACTTCCAGATGCCGCTCAACTTTGACCTGGAGTACGTGGACGCCGACGGCACCAAGAAGCGCCCCATCATGCTGCATCGCGTGTGCTTTGGCTCCATCGAGCGCTTTATTGGTATTCTGATTGAGCACTTTGCGGGCAAGTTCCCCACCTGGCTGGCTCCCGTGCAGGTCAAGGCGCTTCCGGTTTCCGAGAAGAGCCGCGACTACGCCCACGAGGTGTGCGCCAAGCTGGAGGAGGCCGGCATTCGCGTGGTCTGCGACGACCGCGACGAGAAGATCGGCTACAAAATCCGCGAGGCCCGCAGTATCGACCGCGTGCCCTACATGCTCATCCTGGGCGAGAAGGAGGTCGAGGCCGGCAACATTTCCGTCCGCGATCGCTCCAACGAGACCGTTCAGATGAGCGTTGACGAGTTTGTTGCGAAGGTGACCGAGGAGATCAAGACTCGCGCCTAAGGCAAACTTCATAACAATTAACAAAGGCGACCGTCCACAAAGGGCGGTCGCCTTTTTCATCCCAAAATAAGAAAAGCCGCTGGTTGAGCGGCTTTTTTTGTTGCACAAAAAGGTACAAGATTGCCGACCTGGTCTCGGGCACGTCCTTTGGCATTCTGCAGATCCTGATCGGTTACTCCGCCGCTAAGGCCTTTGGCGCCAACCCGTATCTGGGCGCCGTCGTCGGTGGTGCGTTCATCAACTCCTCGCTGCAGAGCGCCTATACGGTTGCCTCCGAGGGCGTGCAGACCATGGTCACCGTCATTCCCGGCGTGTACAGCTTTGAGTGGGTTGGCTATCAGGGCCACGTGATCCCGATCGTCATCGCCTGCGCCATCCTCGCCTTCTTGGAGAAGCGCCTGCACAAGATCGTTCCCGAGATGTTCGACCTCTTTGTGACCCCGCTTGTCTCGGTGTTCGTGACCGTGCTCGTGACCCTCGTTGCCGTCGGCCCCATCTTCGTGTGGGCCGAGAACGCCATTCTCGGTCTGATTCAGGCCCTGCTCACCCTGCCCTTTGGCATCGGTTCCTTTATCGTCGGCCTGTTCTATGCCCCCACGGTCGTTACCGGTATCCACCAGATGTACACCGCCATCGATCTGGGCCAGCTCGCTCAGTATGGTGTGACCTATTGGCTGCCCATCGCCAGCGCTGCCAACATCGCCCAGGGTGGTGCCGCGCTCGCCGTTGCCTTTAAGACCCGCGATGCCAAGATCAAGGGTCTGGCGCTTCCTTCGGCCCTGTCCGCCTTCATGGGCATTACCGAGCCTGCCATCTTTGGTGTGAACCTGCGCTTCTTTAAGCCCTTCATCGCCGGTTGCATCGGCGGTGGCTGCGGCGCCCTGGTCTGCGCGCTCACTTCGCTGGCTGCCTCCGGCACGGGCGTTACGGGTATCTTCGGTATCCTGCTGTGCCTGGCCCAGCCCGTGCAGTACGCGATCATGTTTGCGGTCGCCGCGCTGGTTTCCTTTGCCGTCTCGTTTGTCCTGTACAAGGACGAGTCCAAGACTTCCGAGCAGGCCTAAGAGCTTTTGATTGAGGGGATGCCCGCGGGTCGTATGCTCGCGGGCGTTTCCCGTATCTGGTGCCGATCTCTGGTGTCTTGTTACTTTCGATCCGTTAGGACTTTGATATGTCTAATGCACTTGGTCGCGACCTTGCAAAGCTGGTCGCCGCTGTTGACGCCGCCGCCTCTGAGTGCGGTCATGGCGCGTATGGCCAGCGCTTCCATATTATGCCGCCGGCGGGCTGGCTCAACGACCCCAACGGTCTTTGCCAAGCGGGCGGCGTGTTTCACGCGTACTTCCAGTATGCCCCGTTTGATGTGAACGGCGGCGTAAAGATGTGGGGCCATGCCACAAGCCGCGACCTTATGAACTGGGAATATGTTGGCGCCCCGCTGCTGCCCGACGAGCCGTTCGATTGCCATGGCGTGTATTCAGGCTCCGCGCTTGCCGAGGACGGCCGCATTCGCGTGCTCTATACGGGCAACGTTAAGCTTTCCGATGCGGACGGCACGTACGACTACGTCAATACCGGCCGTCGCGCCGATACTGTTTATGTCGAGAGCGTTGATGGCCTTGCCGGTCGGGAGTTCAGCCAAAAGCGCGTGGTGCTGGCGTCCGAGGATTATCCCGACGATCTGACCTGCCACGTGCGTGATCCCAAGGTGTGGCGCGATGATGATGGGCGTTACCACATGGTGCTGGGCGCGCGTCGTCGCGTGGACGGGCCGCATGTCGAAAGCCGTTTTTGTGCGATGCACGGCGAAGGTGCCGGGCGCGATGTGGGCGAGATCTTGGTGTATGGCTCGGCCGATATGCTGAGCTGGGAGCTCGAAAGCCGCCTTTCCACGCCCGAGCGCTTTGGCTTTATGTGGGAGTGCCCGGGATACCTTGAGCTTGAGTCGGATGGCGGTGTGCCGGCGAAGTGGCTGTCCTTCTCGCCCCAGGGCCTCGAGGGCGGCCGTTGGGACCGCGGCAACGTGTATGCCGCTGGCTACATGCCTGTATCGGGCGACATCACTGGTGGCAAGGACGCTTATGAGCTGGGCGAGTTCCGCCTGTGGGACGCCGGTTTTGACTTCTATGCTCCTCAGGAGTTTACGTCCGAGGATGGTCGCCACATTTTGATCGGCTGGATGGGCATGCCCGATGAGCCGACCTATGACAACGCGCCCACCGTAGCGTGCGGCTGGCAGCACTGCATGACGGTGCCGCGTGAGCTCACAGCCGGTGTCGACGGCGTGGTGCTGCAGCAGCCGGCGCGCGAGATTGAGCACCATTATGCCTCGGTGCGTGTGGGGGCGGGCTCGTTGGAGGTTGCCGGCGATACCTGCTTTGATGTTGTTGTTGACGGTGTCGACGGCGCGTTTACCGCGACCGTTGATGGCGAGCTGAAGCTGGCGTTTGTGCCCGCTGAGGACGAACTGCCCCCGCGCTTTGAGATGCGATTTACCGATGAGGGCCGCGCTTCTGCCGGCTGCGGTCGTACTGTGCGCTGGGAGTCCGTCGACGAGGTTCGTAACGTGCGCATTGTTGGCGATGTCTCGTCGGTCGAGGTGTTTGTGAACGATGGCTCGCTCGTGTTTTCGACGCGCATCTATCCCGAGGCCTATGGCGTGACCGTTGACGCTCCGGGCGCGAATGTGACCTACCACGCGCTCAACATCTAGGCGATTCGTCGCATATCGGCGCTATACTGCAGCCGTAGCCTACGATGTGGGAAACATCCGCATCGTGGGTTTTTGTTTTGGAGGGAAGGTGCCGTATGGGCGTACAGCAGCTAGAAGAGGCCTGGGCTTTGAGGGCCAGCGCGCGTGAGGCGCGGTTGCTTGCGGCGTCGCATGTGCCGGCAGCGCTGTCGTTGCTGGGGATTGTACGGCCCGGCGATCGCCTGGTGGCCTTTGCGGATGACTTTGCCGATGCGTTTGCGAGCGGCTTTGATGGCTGCGATGTTGTGCTCGTGGGCTCGCCGTCCGCCGAGGCGTTTGCCGCTGCGTCCGAGGGCTTTGATGCTTCGTTTGAGGTCGAGGGGCCGCACCTGTGGTGGTTCGTCAACTCTATTGGCGGGTTTGGACTGCGCGTGCCCGATCTGCGAGCGTTAGGACGCGCCGCGCGTGAGGCCCATGCGCTGCTGGTTGTGGACAACACCGTGGTATCGGCTTTTGGCTGCGATCCGCTGCGGCTAGGTGCTGCGCTGTTGCTCGAGGCGCTCGACCGCGTGTGTGCTGGTAAGGCGCCGCGCAAGCTCGTTGCCGCTTCGGTGGCGCGCTCGCAGCTCAAGCGCCATCGTGTGGATGCTGCTGCCGAGTGCGCGCATGCCCTGCTTGAGGGCTGTGGCTTGGCCAAGCTTGATATGCCTGCTGACGAGGCCGGTGTGCTGGAGCGCGGGCTGGACTCGCTCGATGTCCGCATGCAGGCGCATTTCGACCGCGCACGTGCGCTGGCCGAGTATCTGGCCGCCAATGAGATGGTGCGCAACGTGCGCTATCCCGGGCTGAGCTCGCATCCCGACCATTCGGTTTCAACGGGAATCCTCGAGCACGGCTTTGGCCCGGCAGTTGAATTTGATCTTATCGAGCGTAGCGCGGGAGAGCTGTTCGATGCTTTGCCGGGGGAGTTTCGCACGTCGCCCGCCGGCGGCGCAACGACGCGCCTTTCGGCCCCACGCGGCAAGCAGGGTACCACCGTCCGCCTCTTCGCCGGCACCGACGACCCCTTGATCGTGGCCGCCACCCTAGATAATGCCCTCCGCAACTAGCTAAATCATCCTCAACTCCATAAGTTGCGGTGAAATAGGGATTGATTTACGGCTTTAACCGCATAAACAGTCCCTATTTCACCGCAACTTATGAGAAGGGGTTGTGTGGCTATAAGGCTCCGTCCCAAATGAGCTACTTTTTGATGCTGGCGATGAGGGCGTTGGCTTTGGTGGCGATGACGTTGTTGATGTCGGTTTGCAGCTCCTCGTAGGCCGCTATGGCTCGCTCGCCGGCGGGGGTGAGGGTGGATCCGCGGGCTCCGTCGCGCTCGATGAGCTTGCAGCCCAGCTGTCCTTCGGCCTCGTTCACAATGCGCCAGGCCTTGGAGTACGCCATGCCCATGCTCTTGGCGGCGCGGTTGAGCGAGTGCTCGCGGGCGATGCCCTGCAGCAGCAAGACGCAGCCGTGGCCGAACACGCCCGGCAGATCTTTGTCGCACGCTTGAATGACCAACTTTGCCGTCGTCTTGTACTCCATGTGCTCCACGTCTTCCCGCTAAAGTGTTTGCTGGGCAAACGCAAAGCCTGCGTCAAACCCTCGTGTGCTCTTCTTAAAACATGCATTGTAGCAGTCAAAGTGCGTTAAGATACTTCCCCAGTATTGGGCGCCCAAGGTTGGGCTGGGTCCTACGAGGCCTGCAGCCGACCGGTCGCATGGAAAAAGGAGAAACATGGCTACGTTCTTTCCCGGTGAGTCCCACACGTTTTCGGAGTATCTGCTGGTCCCTGGTTACTCGTCCTCGCAGTGCATCCCCAACAACGTCTCTCTTAAGACGCCGCTAACCCGCTTTAAGCGCGGTGAGAAGCCGGCAATCACCCTGAACATCCCCATGGTTTCCGCCATCATGCAGTCCGTCTCGGGCGTCGATATGGGTGTCGCGCTCGCTACCGAGGGTGGCCTGTCCTTCATTTACGGTTCCCAGAGCGCCGAGTCCGAGGCCGCTATGGTCAAGGCCGTCAAGGATCACAAGGCCGGTTTCGTTCAGTCCGATTCCACGCTGACCCCCGACATGACCATGGAGCAGGTCATTGAGCTCAAGGAGAAGACCGGTCACTCCACCATGCCGGTTACCGACGACGGCACTCCCAAGGGTAAGCTCCTGGGCATCGTCACCAGCCGTGACTATCGCCCCAGCCGCGATGACCACCAGACGAAGGTCTCCGAGTTCATGACCCCGCGTGAGCAGCTCATCGTGGGCGACAAGAACATCAGCCTCAAGGTTGCCAACGACGTCATCTGGGACAACAAGCTCAACGCCCTGCCCATCGTCGACGACAACGATCACCTCATGGGCATCGTCTTCCGCAAGGACTACGACAGCCACAAGACAAACCCCAACGAGCTGCTCGATAACGACAAGCGCTACATGGTCGGCGCCGGTATCAACACCCGCGACTATGCCGAGCGCGTGCCGCTGCTCATCGAGGCCGGCGCCGATGTCCTGTGCATCGACTCCTCCGAGGGCTTCAGCGAGTGGCAGAAGCGCACCATCGAGTGGATTCGCGCCAACTACGGCGAGGACGTCAAGGTCGGTGCCGGCAACGTCGTCGACGCCGAGGGCTTCCGCTTCCTGGCCGACTGCGGTGCCGACTTCATCAAGGTCGGTATCGGCGGCGGCTCCATCTGCATTACCCGCGAGACCAAGGGTATCGGCCGCGGCCAGGCCACCGCGCTGATCGACGTCTGCCGCGCCCGTGACGAGTACTACGAGGAGACCGGTGTCTACGTGCCCGTGTGCTCCGACGGCGGTATCGTCTACGACTACCACATGACGCTTGCCCTTGCCATGGGTGCCGACTTTATGATGCTGGGCCGTTACTTCGCCCGCTTTGACGAGAGCCCGACCGAGCGCGTCAACGTCAATGGTCAGTACATGAAGGAGTACTGGGGCGAGGGTTCTGCGCGTGCCCGCAACTGGCAGCGTTACGACCTGGGCGGCGCCGCAAAGCTCAGCTTCGTCGAGGGCGTCGACTCCTACGTTCCCTACGCCGGCTCCCTCAAGGACGGCGTGGGCGGTACGCTCTACAAGGTTAAGTCCACGATGTGCAACTGCGGTGCCCTCTCGATTCCCGAGCTCCAGGAAAAGGCACGCCTAACGCTGGTCAGCTCCACCTCCATCGTCGAAGGCGGAGCCCACGACGTAGTCGTCAAGGACTCCCAGCAAAGCGTCAGCTACCGCTAAGCGGCTTTCCCAAGCACCGCACCTTGCCGTTCAAACCGTCGCTCGCGTACCAAAGTACGCGTCGCTCCTCTTTCATGGCAATCTGCGGCACTTGGAAAACCCTACCATGCTTGGGCGGGTAACAATTAGTGGTTGATTCAAAACCACGTTATTTAGATAAAGCGAGATGCGTGCAAGTCGCAGGCATCTCGCTTGTTGTATTTGCTAGAATCATCCAAGTTAACCCTAGGGTCGGGCGGCTAGGCTTTGCTCGCTGCAAGTTCCGCACGAGCCGAAGGCCACTTAATGTGGCCTTCGTGCGAGCAGGACTGTCCGCAGCAGCGAGCAAAGCCTAGCCGACCGGCCCCAGCTAAGATTAAAGGAGCTGATATGTGCGATTGCACAGATCATAAGGACGAGATCCCTGCCTACGACGCGCAGGCCATTGAGTCCAGGTGGATGAAGGCCTGGGAGGACTCCAACCTCTTTGCCGTCGACACCGACGACAGCAAGCCCAAGAAGTACGTGCTCGAGATGTTCCCGTATCCGTCGGGCGACCTGCACATGGGCCACGCGCGCAACTATACCATCGGCGATGCCATGGCCCGTCAGGCCCGCATGCGCGGCTACGACGTGCTGCATCCCATCGGCTTTGACGCCTTTGGCCTGCCCGCCGAGAACGCCGCCATCAAGCACAACACGCAGGCTGCCGCCTGGACGTATAAGAACATGGACCAGGCGCTCGCCACGATGAAGCGCATGGGCTTCTCCTACGATCTGGATCGCATGGTCAAGACCTGCAGCCCCGACTATTACCGCTGGGGCCAGTGGATTTTTGAGAAGATGTGGGAAAAGGGCCTGGTCTACCGCAAGAAAAACCCGGTCAACTGGTGCCCCACCTGCAAGACCGTTCTGGCCAACGAGCAGGTTACCGATGGCAAGTGCTGGCGCTGTGGCACCGAGCCCGAGAAGCGCGACCTGGAGCAGTGGTACTACAAGATTACCGATTACTCCCAGGAGCTGCTCGACGACCTGGAGAAGCTCCCCGGCTGGCCCGAGCGCGTCAAGCAGATGCAGGCCAACTGGATCGGCCGCTCCGAGGGCGCCGAGGTCGACTTTACCCTGTGCGACCAGGATGGCGAGCCCATCGAGGGCGACGAGGGCAAGATCACCGTCTTCACCACGCGTGCCGATACGCTCTTTGGCGTCTCCTTCTTTGTCCTGGCTCCCGAGTACGCTCGACTGCACGAGCTCGTCGAGGGCACGGAGTACGAGGAGGCCGTCACCAAGATCGTCGAGGACTCCAAGCATATCTCTGCCGTGGAGCGTGCCCAGGGCACCCTCGAGAAGCACGGTGCCTTTACGGGCCGCTACGTGGTGAACCCCGTCAACGGCGAGAAGGTCCCCGTGTGGGTTGCCGATTATGTCGTTGCCGACTATGGCACCGGCGCCGTCATGGCCGTTCCCTGCGGCGACCAGCGCGACTTTGAGTTTGCCCGCAAGTACGACCTGCCGATCGTGCCGATTATCCTAGACGATGACGATCGCGCTGCCGTCGAGGCCAGTGGCGAGACCATCGATACCTTCCATGCCGAGACCGTCGACTGGGATTGCGCCCACGCTGCCGAGGGCACGCTCGTCCAGTCCGGCAAGTACACCGGCATGCGCGGTGGTAAGCACTCCGAGGGCGAGGCTGCCATCGTGGCCGACCTCGAGGCCATGGGCTGCGGTCGTCGCAAGGTCGAGTTCCGCCTGCGCGACTGGCTCATCAGCCGCCAGCGCTATTGGGGCAACCCCATCCCGGCCATCCACTGCGAGCACTGCGGCATCGTGCCCGTGCCAGAGGATCAGCTGCCGGTGACGCTGCCCGAGAACCTGGACCTGGGCGCTGGCGAGACCCTTGCCGAGTGCAAGGACTTCTACGAGACCACCTGCCCGGTCTGCGGCCGCCCGGCTAAGCGCGAGACCGATACCATGGACACCTTCACATGCTCCAGCTGGTATTACCTGCGCTATACCGATCCGCACAACACCGAGCTGCCCTTCTCCCGCGAGGCGGCAGACCGTTGGATGCCCGTCGATAACTACATCGGCGGCATCGAGCATGCCATTCTGCACCTGCTCTACAGCCGCTTCTTTACCAAGGCGCTGCGTGACCTGGGCCTGCTGAGTGTTGACGAGCCCTTCACCAACCTGCTGTGCCAGGGCATGGTCAAGGACGAGAACGGCGACACCATGTCCAAGTCCAAGGGCAACGTCGTGCCCCCGAGCTCGGTTATCGAGCCCTACGGCGCCGACACCATGCGTCTGGCGATCCTGTTTATCGCCCCGCCCGAGAAGGACTTCGACTGGGATCCCAAGGCCGTCGAGGGTGCCAACCGCTTTATCAAGCGCGCCTGGCGTATCGTGTGGCAGCTCGTCCAGTCGGGTGATGCCAGCGTGGCCTTCGACAAGTCCGTGCTCGACGAGACCGCGATGAAGCTCTACCGCGAGCGTCATCGCACCATCGCCAAGTGCACCGAGGACTTCGATCGCGGCCAGTTCAACACCGCGATCTCGGCCGTCATGGAGCTCGTCAACGCGGCGAGCGCCTACCTCAACGCTACCGAGGGTGCTGACCGCGACAAGGCCCTGTGCTATGGCGTGGCCAAGGACATCGTGAGCGTCCTGGCGCCCATCTGTCCGTTCTGGGCCGACGAGCTGTGGCACGAGGCGCTCGGCTGCGAGGGCAACGCCTACACCGCCGCCTGGCCCGAGTTCGACCTGGCCGAGTCCATCGAGGACACGGTGCAGATCGTCGTCCAGGTACTCGGCAAGGTCCGTGGCCGCATTGACGTGGCCCGCGATGCCTCCAACGAGGAAATGCAGGCTGCCGCCGAGGCTGCTGTCGCCAAGTGGATCGAGGGCAAGACGGTCGTCAAGGCTATCTGCGTACCCGGCAAGCTGGTCAACCTGGTGGTCAAGTAAGTACTGCGCGCAAAGCTGACGCATAAAAGACGAGGGGCGATCCGGTTGGGTCGTCCCTCGTCTTGTGTTTTATGCCCTGCTTAGTCAGCGCGTCGCACCTTCTTCTATGGGATGTGTACCAGGTCCCTAAAGTAAACGTTGCCCGTTGCCTCTTCGAACATCCAAATGTTGAGGTAGATATCGTTGAGGTCGTTGTTCACATCAAAGTCCGGATCGTCGAAGGTGCCCACAAAGGTGAGCATGGCGCGCGTTTCTTCTCCAGCGGCGACCGGTTGGCGCATGCGTACGTCGCGGACCTTACCGTTGACGTAGGCATAGGAGTCCACATCGCCAAACATCATGTCGACACCGGTGTTGTTGGACACCGTAAAGACGAGCGCGGCGTCGCCGTAGCCGTCGGTGTCCTTGCCCACGCAGGTGACGTGGACGTTTTCGTCTGCCTCAAGGTCGATGGGGAACTGTTCTTGGGAATCGGGACCCAGGCCCTGGGGATCGACGATGTCTTCGTTTATTTTGTCGAAGCTCTCCGATGGCGTCGTTTTCTCGATGGCTTTGGTGCTGCCAGGGTTCGGTTCGCATGTTCCGGTTTTGCCATTTGCGTTGCCGCAGCCCACGAGGACCAACGAGCATGTTGCGATGGCGAGCGCAGTCATGCAGAGGGTGTCTAGGCGTTTCATAGGCGCCTCCTTGCCGTAGAGGATTTGAAAAGGTTCGTCCTTGCGCGACTTGCTGGCTGGCTTGTTGCAGAATGTCCCTTAGCGTAAGTCTGAACGATAGGGGCTCGGGGAGGAATGCCCTTGGGGTCCGAACGGGCCTGTGGATTGGGACGCATGGCCCGTTTTGGGGCTGTTGAGGGTGCGCCGCATGGGGTTCCTCGACCAATTGTCCTATTCTTGTGGAGAAGCTGTGCGCACGCTGACCTGCAGATTCGTACTGTGCTTGCACGTTTCCGCAGCTATTGTTATAGTTTGCTTGCAAATGAAGTTGTAATTGAAAGAAGTGGGGTTTCGGCCCCGCTTCTTTTTTGTATGGATGGAGGTGCCGCAATGGTCAAGACCAAGACCGAGCAGGCGATCATCGACGCGCTCGAGGCCGTCGCTCCCCAGCACGATGTCGACATCGTCGACGTCGAGCTCGTGGGTGCCACCAAGGCCCCCTGCGTACGCGTGCGTATCGAGGGTGCCGAGGGTCAGAGCCTGTCGCTCAACGACGTCACGGCCAACACCAAGTGGGTCGGCGATGTGATTGAGGAGCTCGACCCTATCTCTTCGAGCTATACGCTCGAGGTGTCGAGCCCGGGTATGGCGCGTCCGCTGCGCCGCCCGTGCGACTTTGCCCGCTTTGTGGGCGAGAACTGTGAGCTCACCTCCACCGCCACCGAGGGCCGTCGCAAGTACGCCGGCAAGATTGCCGCCGCAACCGAGACCAACGTGACCCTCGAGCTCGAGGACGGCGAGTCCGTTACCCTCGATTTCTCTGATGTTAAAAAGTGCAAGTTGAAGCCCACCTACGACTTCAAGCCCGCGAAGGAAGGAAAGTAAGATGGCAGCATCCGACATGATGTCCGCCCTGATGGAGCTTTGCCAGGAGAAGCACATCGACCAGCTCTACCTGATCGACCGCCTGGAGCAGTCGCTCGCCAAGAGCTATGCCGAGATCCTGCATCTTGAGTGGGGCGCCAAGGTGACCATCGACCGCACCACCGGCAAGATCTACGTCTACCGCCTGGAGCCGATCGACGATTCCATGGACGAGGAGGGCAATTTCACCGAGTTCGAGGAGATCGACGTCACTCCCAAGAACACGAGCCGCATCGCTGCCCAGCACGCCAAGGCCGAGATCAACGCCATCGTGCGCAACTCCGCCCGCGAGCAGATCTACGAGGAGTTCTCCGGCCGCATCGGTGACCTCATCAGCGGTACCGTGCTGCAGTCCACGCCCGACTTCACGATCGTCAAGATTCGTGAGGGCGTCGAGGCCGAGCTTCCGCACTTCGACCAGCGCCGTTACGAGAACGAGCGCAACGAGCGTCCGATGGGCGAGCGCTACCTGCACAACCAGCACATCAAGGCCGTGATCATCGACGTTCGCGACCCCAACTCCAACCTGCAGCCGGTTCGTGGCGAGCACAGCCGTCCGCCGATTGTCATCTCCCGTACCCACCCCGAGCTCATGCGTCGTCTGTTTGAGCAGGAGGTGCCCGAGATCTATGAGGGCACCGTCCAGATCAAGTCGATCGCCCGCGAGCCCGGTCAGCGCTCCAAGGTCGCCGTCCACTCGCTCGACGACCGTCTGGATCCCGTGGGCTCCTGCGTTGGCCCCAAGGGCAGCCGTGTTCGCGCTGTCGTGGGCGAGCTCCGTGGCGAGCGCGTCGACGTCATCCTGTGGGATGCCGATCCTGCCGTCTACGTCGCCAACGCCCTGTCGCCCGCTAAGGTCACCCGCGTCCTCATCGACGAGGAGAAGGCCTACGCCGGCGTCATCGTGCCTGACGACCAGTTGTCCCTCGCCATCGGCAAGGAGGGCCAGAACGCCCGCCTCGCCGCGCGCCTGACCGGCTGGCACATCGACATTAAGTCCGAGACCCTTGCCGCCGACATCCTCAAGAACGTTCCCGTTCACGAGGAGCCCGCCGCCGACCTGATCGGTGACGAGGAGGACGAGGACGTCCGCCGCTGCGAGTACGTGTCCGAGGACGGCATCCAGTGCCGCAACCAGGCTCGTCCCGGCTCCCGTTTCTGCGGTGTCCACGACACCGACGCCTTCGATGATGCGGAGGACCTGATCTAGCGCGCGGTTGCGCCGGGCGGGTCCCGGCGCGTCTCCCACGCTCGTTCAGTCTCTAGGCACCCAAGGTGCCAGAAAGGGTAGGTGAAGTCATATGGCAAAAGTCCGTGTGTCCACCCTGGCCAAAGAGTTCGGCATGACCTCCAAGGAACTGATGGGTCATCTCGCCGATATGAAGATTCCTGCTAAGTCCGCTTCCTCCACCTTGGAGGACGCTTATGTCGCTATGGTCCGCAAGCAGCTCGCCTCGGTGATCGAGGCCCGCGCCCAGGAAGTCGAGGCCGCCAAGCAGGCCGAGGAGCAGGCAGCTGCCGCCGAGGAGGCCGCTCGCGCCGCCGAGGCCGAGCGCGAGCGCATCGCCGCCGAGAAGGCCCGCGAGGAGGAGCGCCGCCAGTTTGCCGCAGCCCAGGCTGCCGAGGAGGCTGCCCGCGCCGAGGCCGAGGCCAAGAAGAAGGCCGAGCAGGAGCGCCTTGCCCGCGAGAAGGAGGAGGCTGCCCGCGAGGCCCAGCGCCGCGCCGTTCCCGCTTCCGACTCCGGTTCGCGCTTCCGTTCGCTGCTCGACCAGATCGCCGCACAGGAGACCGTGCTCAAGGAGAAGAAGGACGCCGAGGACAAGGCCAAGGCCGAGCGCGCCGCCGAGCGCGGTAACCGTCGTGGCGGCAACAACGACCGTCGCGGTGGCCGTCGTAACGATCGCAACGCTTCCGACAACAACTCCGAGCGCAACGCCTCCGAGAGCCGTCCGCACAGCCATCGCACCAACGCCAGCAACAACGTCGCTGCCGGCATGGACTTCCCCAACCCCGATAAGCAGGGCAAGGGCAAGAAGCGTAAGGGCGGTCACAACAACGAAGAGGACCACTACAGCCGCATGGCTCGCGAGGCCGAGGAGTACAGCCGCGAGAAGGTGCTCGAGGAGGCTCGTGCCGCCGTCGAGGAGGCCTCTCGCGAGTCCACCGGTCGCCGCAAGAAGCGCAAGGAGAAGCGCGAGCGCGAGGCTGCCAAGGCTCAGGAGGAGCGCAAGATAGAGGAGGCGCTGGCCCAGGGCGTGAACCCCGAGGACCTCGACGCCATTAAGGTCTCCCAGGGCGTTACCGTCCAGGAGCTTGCCGAGGCGCTCGACGTTCCGGCCAACGACATCATCAAGCGCCTGTTCCTGCTGGGTACGCCGCTCACCATGACGCAGTCCATGTCCGACGACCTCGTCGAGCTCGTCGCCGACGACCTGGGCCGTCAGATCAAGATCATCACCCCCGAGGAGGAGAACACCTTCTCGTTCTACGACGATCCCGCCGACCTTAAGCCGCGCGCCCCGGTCGTCACCGTCATGGGCCACGTCGACCACGGCAAGACGTCGCTGCTCGACGCCATCCGTCACACCGGCGTTGCTGCCGGCGAGGCGGGCGGCATTACGCAGGCCATCGGCGCTTCGCAAGTCATGATCAACGACCGCAAGATCACCTTTATCGATACCCCGGGTCACGCCACCTTTACGGCTATGCGTGCCCGTGGCGCCAAGGTGACCGACATCGTCATCCTGATCGTCGCCGCCGACGACGGCGTCATGCCCCAGACGGTCGAGTCGATCAACCACGCCAAGGCCGCCGGCGTACCCATCGTCGTCGCCGTCAACAAAATCGATAAGCCGGGCGCCAACCCCGACCGTGTGCGTCAGGAGCTCACCGAGTACGGTGTCATCCCCGAGGAGTGGGGCGGACAGAACATGTTCGTCAACATCTCGGCCAAGCAGAAGATCGGTATCGACGAGCTTCTGGAGACCGTGCTGCTCCAGGCCGACGTGCTCGAGCTCAAGGCCAACCCGGACACCTTTGCCTCGGGCAACGTCCTCGAGGCCAAGCTCGACAAGGGCCGCGGCTCGGTCGCTACCGTGCTCGTGACCCGCGGTACCCTGCACGTGGGCGATACGCTGGTCGCCGGCCTTACCTACGGCCGCGTCCGCGCCATGCTCGACCCCAAGGGCCGCGCCGTCACCGAGGCTGGTCCCTCCGACGCCGTCGAGATCCTGGGCCTGCAGTCCGTGCCCAACGCCGGTGACGAGTTCCGCGTGTTCGAGGACGAGCGCGAGGCTCGCGCCCTTGCCGACGAGCGTTCGCTCAAGGCCCGTATCGAGGAGCAGAGCCGCGTCAAGCACGTCACGCTCGAGAACCTCTTCGAGACCATTGCCGACGCCGAGGTCAAGGAGCTCAACCTGATCATCAAGGCCGACGTCCAAGGTTCCATCGAGGCCCTTCAGGATTCGCTCGACAAGATGGATCAGTCCGAGGTTCGCATCAACACGATCCACTCCGCCGTTGGCGCCATCAACGAGACCGACGTCGTCCTGGCCGACGCGTCCAACGCCATCATCATCGGCTTTGGCGTCCGTCCCGACGGTAAGGCCCGCTCCGCCGCCGAGCGCGAGGGTGTCGAGATCCGTTGCTACGACGTCATCTACAAGTGCCTCGAGGAGCTCGACGCCGCCCGTATCGGCATGCTCAAGCCCACCGAGGTCGAGGTCTCTACGGGTACCGCGACCGTCCTGGACACCTTTAAGGTGCCCAAAGTTGGTATCGCCGCCGGTGTCCGCGTCGAAGAGGGCGAGATCGCCGCTACCGATTCCGTGCGCCTGGTGCGCGACGGCATCGTGGTCTTCAACGGCAAGATCGCCTCGATGCGCCACTACAAGGACGAGGCCAAGAGCCTCAAGAGCGGTTCCGAGGGCGGCATTGGTCTGGAGAACTTCCAGGACATCAAGCCCGGCGACCAGATCGAGGGTTACCGCATCGACCAGGTTGCCCGTACCGAGTAGGGGGTAGCGCTATGAAGCAAACGCAGGCAACCCGCCGTCTGGGCGAGCAGCTTCGCGAGAAGCTCGGTTATATCCTGCTCTTTGAGGTTTCCGATCCGCGTCTCGACCTGGTTACTTTGACCGCGGTCGAGGTCGCGGTGGACCGTTCGTTCGCGCGCGTGTACGTGTCGTGCGATGCGAGCCGCTACGACGAGGTCATGGAGGCGCTCGCTAGCGCTAAGGGCCGTATTCGCAGCCTGTTGGCTCGCTCGCTCGATTGGCGTGTTACGCCCGAGCTCGATTTTCGCATCGATCGCTCGACCGATGAGGCCGAGCGCATCACGCGTGCGCTGGAAAACGTTCCCGCCACGCTTGCGATCGAAAAGGACGAGGACGGCTATCCGATAGCGGATGCCGCCCAGGAGGCAGCTTTAGATGACTAATTCCGCCGACCTCGCCTCGTGCGAGTCTGCAGATATTCAGCGACGCATCCTCGAGCTCATCGAGGATGCGTCCTCCATTGCGATTTCGGGACATACTTCTCCCGATGGCGATGCCTTGGGCTCCGTATTGGGTCTGGGCCTTTCGCTCATGAAGTTTTTCCCCAACAAGGACATTGCGCTGCTGCTGGCAGACGATGACCCGGTTCCTCGCATCTACCGCTTTATGGAAGGCTCCGATCGCCTGGTGCCGGCATCTGCGTACGCCGGCAATCCTGACCTGTTCATCTCGGTGGACGTACCGGTCGTCGAGCGCCTCAATAATTCCGCCGAGGTGCTTCGTCGCTCCAAGCATGTGGTGTGCTTCGATCACCATCCGGCTCGCGAGGAGTTTGCCGAGCTCAGCCTGAGGCGCGTCGAAGCCGCAGCCTGCGCTATGATCATCGACCGCTTCTTGGACAATTGTGGCATTGTCGCACGTGATGGCGTTGCGACCTGCCTGCTGTGCGGCTTGGTTACCGATACCGGCCGTTTTCAGTACCAAAACGCCGATGCTGCTGCGTTCCATGCGGCCTCGCGTCTGGTTTCCCACGGTGCCGATCCGGCGCGTGTGGCACTCGAGGTATACCAGAGCATGCGCGTTGAGTTTTTGCACCTCAAGTCCATCGTTATGGGCCGCATCAAGACGGTGGCCCACGGGCGCGTCGCGTATAGCTACGCGTACCAGAGTGACCTTGAGGCTTGCGGTGTCACCTCGGATGAGTGCGACGGCCTGGTTGACGTGGTGCGCTCGGTGATGGGCGTGGAGGTTTGCCTGTTCCTGAAGGGTATCGAGGGCGATACCAAGGTGCGCGGCAACCTGCGCTCCAAGGGCGACCTCAACGTTTCCGAGATCGCTGCTGCCTTTGGCGGAGGCGGACATCCCGCTGCCGCCGGTTTCTCCAACAACGGAACGATTCGCGAGACGCTCGCCGTGGCACTTCCCATGCTGGCCGAGCTGGTGGGGGAGGATCCCGCTTCGGTGACCGTCGAGCTTTAACTTTTTGGATGGTACATGGCTCGTCGAACGCCTTCTCAATTGAATATGCTACTCGCCGTCGATAAGCCGGTGGGCTGCACGTCCCATGACGTGGTTTCGCAATGCCGACGCGCCCTCCATGAGCGGCGCGTTGGCCATGCCGGTACGCTTGACCCCATGGCATCCGGTGTCATGGTGGTGGGCGTGGGCCAGGCCACCCGTCTGCTGGGCATGCTAACTCTCGATACCAAAAGCTACGTCGCCGACATCTCGTTTGGTGCCGAGACCAATACCGATGATGCGGAGGGCGAGGCGGTCCGCACGGCGGCTGTTGCCGACGAGCTCCGCGATCCTGCCTATGCGCGTGAGCGCTTGGCCGCCATGCTGGGTCCGCAGATGCAGGTGCCGCCGGCGTTTTCGGCTATCTCGGTCAATGGTGTTCGCGCCTACAAGTCTGCTCGCGAGGGCAATGTGGTGGACCTACCTCCGCGCCCCGTCGAGGTCTATGCCGCCGACCTGATCGCCGTGGGCGGCGAGGGTGATACGTGTGTGTGGACCGTGGCGTTCTCGGTGAGCAAGGGCACCTATATCCGTGCGCTCGCTCGCGACCTGGGCCGTGCTTGCGATAGCGCCGCGCATATTTCCGCGCTGCGCCGCACGGCCTCCGGTGTTGTTTCCATTGGCGCTTGTCATGCGGTCGAGGAGCTTTCTCCCGAGTCCGCGGCTGGCTTTGCCCTGGATCCCATTGCGGCCCTGGGCGCCACACGTGTTGACTTGCCGGGCAATCTTGCCGACGACCTGCTCTGCGGCCGACGCATTCCCGTTGAGCGTGCGCTTGTCGATTTCGATGCCTCGAAGGCGCCGTTTGCGCTGGTGCTCGATGGGGGACTCAAGGCGCTCGCCCGCATTGAGAGTGGCCGCTTTGTCATGGAGCACGTGTTTCCGCAGGCAATCGGCGGTGTTCGATGATGCTGTCCGCTCGCGAGCTCGCGCGTATTTTTTTCTCGGGCGACTCGGACGAGGCTCGCATCGTAACGGCCGATGCGTTTGATGTATGCGGGCCCTTGGGTGCCGCATCGATTGCCATCGGCGTGTTCGACGGCGTTCACCGTGGACACCAGGAACTCATCGAAGCACTTGTCCGTGATGCCCGTGCCCATGGCTGCAAGGCGGTCGTAGTTACCTTCGATCCCGACCCGGACGTCGTGGTGAGCCCCTCGCCCGCTCAAAAATTGATGACGACGGCCGACCGTCTGCATGCCCTGGCTCAAACTGGGGTCGATGCGGTGGTGGCCGTTCCCTTTACGCCTGAGGTTGCGGCGCTTGACCATGTTGCTTTTCTCTCGCTGGTGTCGCGTCTGGTCGACATTCGATCGATTCGCGTTGGCAGCGACTTTAGGCTGGGTCGTGGCGGTGCATCTGGTGTTGCCGAGATGCGCGCCTGGGGTTCCGAGCACGGCGTTGACGTGTATGGTCACGACCTGCTTTGCGAGGGCGGTGAGGCCATTTGCGCCACGCGCATTCGTCATGAGCTGGAACAGGGCCATGTGGAGCTTGCTGCTGAGTTGCTTGGCCGCCCGTATATGGTGCGTGGCGGTGTTGTTCGCGGCCGTCACGAGGGTTCTGGCATGGGCTTTCCCACGGCAAACCTGCAGGTTCCCGATGGCATTCAGGTGCCTGCCGATGGCGTGTATGAGGGTCTGGTGCTGGTCGATGACACCGCGTGGCCCGCTGCCGTGAACGTCGGCCTTCCGCCGACGTATGCCGACGATGCGGCATCTGCGCATCTCGAGGCTAACTTAATTGGTTATATGGGCGACCTGTACGGTGCTTCTGTTTCGCTGGCGTTTACGCGCTGGCTGCGTCCCTCGCGCGTGTTCGATTCGCTGGATGAGTTGATCGGGACCGTCGAGGGTAATATCGAGGACATTCGTCACAACTTGGGTGAGCAGGGGGTGAGCATCCGTGATTAGCGATGAGGAAAAAGACCAGGTACGCGCGGCGTCGGACCTGGTTGCCATCGTGCAGGAAACGGTTGAGCTCAAACCCCGCGGCCATGAGTTTTGGGGCTGCTGCCCTTTTCATGGCGAAAAGACGCCGTCTTTCCACATTATTCCCGCCACGCAGGTGTGGCATTGCTTTGGTTGTGGCGAGGGTGGCGACGTTTTCACGTATATCATGAAGCGCGAGAACCTGAGCTTTCCCGAGTCAATCCGTTATTTGGCCGATCGCGCGGGTATTGAGCTGCATGACACCGGAGATCGCCGCGAGCGCGGTACCAAACGTGCCCGCATCTACGATCTGTGCGCCGAGACCGCCCAGTTCTACCACACCATGCTTATGCGCGGCAAGGACGGCCGTCCGCGCGAGTACTTTGCCAGCCGCGGCATGGGTGGCGACGTCTGCCGCCGCTACTGCCTGGGCTTTGCGCCGGGTCGCAACGCGCTGGTATCGCACCTGTCCCAGGCGGGTTTTACCCCGCAGGAGATGATCGACGCCAACGTTGCCGTGAGCCGCGGGCGCGGGCAACTAGCCGACCGCTTTTACGACCGCGTGATGTTTCCCATCTTTGACGAGCAAGGGCATAACATCGCCTTTGGCGGTCGCATTATGGGCGACGGCCAGCCTAAGTATCTCAACACCGCCGAGACGAGCGTGTTTCATAAAAAGCGAAACCTCTACGGCTTTAATTGGGCCAAGGAGTTTATCGTCGCGCAGGATACCGCCATCGTGGTAGAGGGCTATACCGACTGCATCGCCTGCTGGGAGGCGGGGATTAAAAACGTTGTCGCCACGCTGGGCACCGCGCTCACGGAGCATCACGTCAAGACGCTTACTCGCTTTGCCAAGCGCATCGTGTATATGTTTGACGGCGATGCCGCCGGTCAAAAGGCCGCCCGTCGCGCGATTCAGTTTATCGAGCAGGATTCTATGGACCTGCGCTGCGTGGTGCTGCCCGACGGCAACGACCCTATGGAGTTTATTACGGCGCACGGCGGCCAGGAGCTGCAGGCGCGCATCGACGCGGCCGAGCCGCTCATGGACTTCGTGTACCGTTCGCTTCAGGAGTCGAGCGATATTAGCACGCCGGGCGGTCGCGCCAAGGCACTGGAAGATGCTCTCACGCTTATCTATCCGCTGCGCGACAGCTACATGATCGATACGTACTTTATCCAGATTGCCGACCTGCTTGGTTTGGACCTGGAGACCGTGCGCGCGAGCTCAGGCCGCGTGTTTTGCGACGTCGCCAAGCGCGAGGATGCGGAGCGCCGCCGTGAGCAGAACTATGAGCGGCAGCGGGCACAGGCTGAGCGGTCCGGTTGCGCGGGCGGTCGGGCGTCGGGCTCTCGCGATGCCGGTCGCGGAGCTTGGGCATCGGGCGCGACGCCGCCGGTGTCCGCACCGGTCGAAGAAGAGCCGTACGACTACGTCCCGCTCGATGCCTACGGTGCCGCGCCCGTGGAGGTCGTCGACGATCTTCCGCCGATCGATGTGCCTGCTGGTATGGGCGCTGTGCCTGTGGCTGATGGTTCGGGCGCACCGGCTGCAGCGGGGCCGATGGTTCTTACCGATCTTGAGCGCAAGTCCTTGGCAGGGGAGCGCGAGCTGTTGACGATGCTTACGAGCTACCCCGACCTGTTCCGCACGTATGCCGACCGCATCTGCTCCATCGAGTGGGTTGACCCACGTCACGAGTCCATCGCATGGGCCGTTCTGGCAACGCCGCCGGGAACCGATCCTGCGGCCTGCATGGATGCGGCGCGCTCTGTGTGTCCCGACGCGGCAACGCTTGTGAGTGCCGGGCGCATCTCGGCGACGAGCAAGCACCCCACCGAGACGAACATCGTGTTTATGCTCGATACGCTCGAGCTCTACACCATCAAGCGCCGCATGCGTGCTGCACAGGCCAAGCTGCGCCAGGACCGTTCGCTCGATGATGAGGCCCGTCGCGCGCTGACCGTTCAGGCTGCGCAAGATTCGCAGCGTCAACGCGAACTGCAAAAGTCGATCGGCGGCGTGGCGGACCCGTTCCGTTTGATCGGCCTGGAGGCCGCAGGCACCGAACAAGCCTAGATGTTGTGGTCAACCAGCGTATTCTCGCCTATATCCAGTCCTCTTTTTGGGTATAGACGTCAATGTGTGTGCTAAAGTATTGAGTCCTGTGGACTATGAAGGGAGAATCTGTGCCAAAAAAGACTGAGAGCACGGGTACTGGGCTGGAATCCTACGTTGCAAAGCTCATGGGCAACGGCTCAAACAGGACTTCGGTAACCGAGGACGAGATTCAGGTCGCCCTGAAGGATATCGATGTAACTGATGAGCAGCTCACCGCGGTGTATTCCGCGCTGCGCAACAGCGGCATCCAGATTATCTCCGCGAGCGGTAACGACGACGCCCCCATGGACGTCGACGATGACGATAACGATACCGATACCGACGATTTCGATGACGACGACGAGCACGATTCCGGCTCGCTCGACGATCACGAGCTCAAGATGGCCCGTCAGGCCGACGCCGAGATGGGTTCTTCCAAGAGCAAGAAGAAGCGCACCGTGCGCACGTCCCGTTCACGCTCCCGCGTGCGTGGCATCGATGCCTCCACGGTGATGCTGACCGGCGACCCGGTCCGTATGTACCTCAAGGAGATCGGCAAGGTCGACCTGCTGACCGCCTCCGAAGAGGTCGATCTGGCCATGAAGATCGAGGCCGGTCTTGAGGCCACCGAGAAGCTCGAGGCTGCCGATGCTGGTGAGCTCGAACTCACGCGTGCCGAGATGCGTCGCCTTACGCGCATTGAGAACGTGGGCCTCGAAGCCAAGCAGGCGCTCATCAGTGCAAACCTGCGTCTGGTCGTCTCCATCGCCAAGCGCTATGTCGGCCGTGGCATGCTGTTCCTGGACCTGATTCAGGAGGGCAACCTCGGTCTGATCCGCGCCGTCGAGAAGTTCGACTACCAGAAGGGCTTTAAGTTCTCCACGTACGCCACGTGGTGGATCCGTCAGGCCATCACGCGCGCTATCGCCGACCAGGCCCGTACCATCCGTATTCCCGTGCATATGGTCGAGACCATCAACAAACTCGTCCGCGTGCAGCGCCAGCTTCTTCAGGACCTTGGTCGCGACCCGACCCCCGAGGAGATCGGTGCCGAGATGGACATGAGCGCCGACCGCGTCCGCGAGATCCAGAAGATCTCGCAGGAGCCTGTGTCGCTCGAGACCCCCATCGGCGAGGAAGAGGATTCCCAGCTGGGCGACTTCATCGAGGACTCCCAGGCCATCGTTCCGCCCGATGCGGCCAGCTTCTCCATGCTGCAGGAGCAGCTCACCCAGGTGCTCGATTCGCTTGCCGATCGTGAGCGCAAGGTTATCGAGCTGCGCTTTGGCCTTGTCGACGGACATCCCCGCACGCTCGAGGAAGTCGGCCGCGAGTTTGGCGTCACGCGCGAGCGCATCCGCCAGATCGAGTCCAAGACCCTGGCCAAGCTCCGCCACCCGAGCCGCAGCAGCAAGCTCAAAGACTATATCGAAAGCTAGTCAAGCAAGAGGCGCCCTCAAGCACATCCGCTCGGGGGCGCTTTCATGTAGTCGTTGGGGACGTTCTTGAATGACTAGTCGTTTAAGAACGTCCCCAACGACTAGGTGGTTGATTTCCGATCTCAGCCGAACACATTGAGCAAATAGGCCATTCCCGCACTTAGCTGAACGCCCCCGCGGCCCCTCCTGGGGTCCGGGGGCGCCGTTTTCCCAGTTG
>CABTWP010000017.1 GCA_902488525.1 uncultured Collinsella sp. | reverse complement strand
TGCCAAAAAGGGACAGGTTTATTTTGGCAGGTTTTATCGGGGCAAACGCCGGACAACCATTAGGTGGTCCGGCGTTTGCCCCGTTTTGCTGGGGATGTTTGTCGTTCGGTGCTCTTACTGGCCAATCCAGTGTTGCGCATAGCTCTTAATGTCCTCGGTAAAACCGTCAAGGTCGTCGAGGGCGATCACGCTGTCGATAAGCAAATTGGCTATCTCGCGGTGCATTGTGCTGCGGCGAATGTCGTTTGCAATTACACCTGAGGACAGCTTGTCTCTATTGAGGCGCTCTTCTAGTGCCCAAAATCTACTGGACGCTTCACTGTCGCCGTTCAGCATCTCAACGTACTGGCCGATGAGCTTTTCCATATAACGTTCTTGCCATTGAGGAAACATTTTCTTAAACAGCTTCCAGTCGCTTTCGGCTACGTCCCGCATATGTCCTCCGCTCGTCAAACGGGCTTTCCATTTGCCTTTCATTCTATTTGGTTTTCGCTCGCAAGCGTGGATGAGAGGCTCTCTTTAGCCTTCGAGATTGGGCTTGAATGGGCCGTATGCCACAAAATGGGCCTATCTACTACGTTTAATTGGATACCCTCAACCATGCCGGGAAAACGAAAAATAAAACCGCAGGTAGAAGGCCTGTCGCTTTTCGAAAAATGCGGTCATGGTTGGCCCCATCGAGTTAAACGTAGTAGATGGCTCCTTTTCGTGGCGGACCATCAAACGAACGCCGACGCTTGTGCTGTAGCCGCTCCGATCATTCGTAAGTTGCGGTGGAATAGTTCTTAGATTCAGCCATTTGCGGGCTAAGCAGGAACTATTTCACCGCAACTTAATTTCAGACCAGGCACCCGCAGCAAGAAGACGAATAGCCACGGCCTCCTTAGTTACCGCAGGAGGCCCCAGGGCTTACCTCCCAAATCTTTCCGCAGGACGGAAGGACCCCGCGGCGCGAAGCGCACGGCGGGGTCCTGACATGTCCGAGGACGATTTGGGAGGTAAGCCCTGGGGCCTCCGATGAGAGCAGTTCCAGCCGAGGCTATTCGTCGCCGAAGCTGATGCCCAACGCCTTGGCCTCGCGCACCAGGTCGCTCTGGGGGTCGACATACTTGAGCTTGCCGGCGACCTCCTCGAGCGGCATGTGGCACATCTTGCCGTCACGCAGAGCAATCATGTAGCCAAACTCGCCGCGTAGGCAGCCGAGTGCCGCCTCGACGCCGCACTGGGTCGCAAAGATGCGGTCCTGGGCATCGGGCTGACCGCCGCGCTGCGTGTGGCCGGGGATGGCGACGCGGGTCTCGCGACCGGTCTTGGCCTCGATCTCCTTGGCGATGTCGTACACGATTGACGGGCTCGTGCGCTCGGCGAGCTTCTTCTTGTACTCCTTCTTGGACAGCGCCGCGTCCTCCTTGGAGATGGCGCCCTCGGCGACGGCCACGATGGTAAAGCGGCTACCGGTTTCCATGCGATGCTCAATGGTCTTGATGACGTTATCCATGTCGTAGGGAATCTCGGGAATCAAGATGACATCCGCGCCGCCCGCGACGCCGGCATACAGCGGGATCCAGCCAACCTTGTGGCCCATGATCTCGATAACGAACACGCGGCCGTGGCTCGAAGCGGTGGTGTGGATGTCGTCGATGCACTTGGTGGCGACGTCGATGGCGCTCGTAAAGCCAAACGTCAGCTCGGTGCCCCATGTGTCGTTATCGATGGTCTTGGGCAGGGCGATAACGTTGAGGCCCTCTTCGCGCAGGCGGTTGGCGGTCTTGGTGGAGCCGTTGCCGCCCAGCATAAACAGGCAGTCGAGCTGCAACTTGTGATAGGTGTGGACCATCGCGGGTACCTTCTCGACGCCGTCGGCCTCGGGAATATTCAGGCGCTTGAACGGCGTGCGGCTCGTGCCCAGAATAGTGCCGCCGCGGGTGAGGATACCGCTAAAATCGGCGGGCGTCATGACACGGAACCTGCTGTAGATAAGGCCCTGATATCCGTCCTCAAAGCCATAAATCTCGATAGGCTCTTCGCTATTGGTCATAAGCGTTTTGACAATGCCGCGCATGGTGGCGTTGAGCGCCTGGCAGTCGCCGCCACTAGTAAGAAGACCGATCCTAAGCATGGTGAATCCTTCCGGGCAAGTTATAACATGCGCATAAGTTTACCCCCGCACACTGTTGATGCGGGGGTAAAACGTGTTAGCTCAAGCGTATGGAAATGTAAGCAACGTCAGGCGAGCGTAAGGACGACGGTGCCAGCTCCTTACAGTGCGAAGGCGTCGACGTCGCCCCAGTGGCGGCGCAGCGTAATAGCGGCAGCGGGTTCGGTATTGTCAAAGACGACCGACCACTGCGTATTGCTGGTGATGTCTTCCGGATTGGGCTCTTGCGCCGCAGCGCGTAGGGCCTTCCAAGCGACTGCCTCGTCCTGGGCACCGACATGGGCGTCAAGGACATCGGCGATTGCGACGGCGCGCTCTTTACCATGGCCCAGCTTGCCATTCTTTTGATTGGGCAGCACTTCGTCGCCATAGCAGGCATAGAAGTTCGTAACCTGGCGTACAGGGGTCGCTTTGAAAGCGCGGTCCGGATCGCGCGGATCCCACTCTACTACACGCGCGTCACCGGCGGCGTCGTTGATAAAGAAGTGGTAATCGCGTCCTGCCATGGCGTGCATGTCGTAGGCGGAAAGCAGGTCGACGGCTTCTTGCGTGGTGGCGGAACGGTCGAGCACCAGACGGATGGCGAGCGAGGTATTGATGACGGGGCGTTGCGTGTCCTGGTCACAGGGCTTGGAATCCAGAGTGAGTACGGCAATGGACACGCCGCATTCGTTAACACCGTCGAGCTGGGCAAACGGGCCCATGAGTGCGGCGGCGCGTCCGGCGAAGGAGTCAAGTGGAGTGTTATCGCCCAGGTTGTTAAGGGCGGCAAACCCGATGGAGGCATAGCCGCCGCGTGGGTGATTGCGCACCAGCAGCGCTGAGGTGTCGTCCTTAAAGTCGTAATTGCGACCGGTGCGCACGCGGCCTTCGGCATCTACGGCGGTAAAAGCGCTGCAGGCAAACTGGGGCGCCTGGACATGTACCGGCACACCGGGCAGCACCTGCGCCACCACGGCATCGATGTAGGCCTGGTCGTCGCGCACGCTAGCGGCGATGATGCGATCAAGATCGTAGTCGTAGGCGATGTCGATTGCGTACAGGTCATAGCTATCCGCGTAGCCGGTCAAGCGTTTGAGCGACGCAGCGGACTTGATTTGCTTGTGATAAACGATACCGGTGGCAGCGGCAAGGCCGACGGCGACTCCCGCGACACCGCAGGCGATGGCAATGTTACGTGGCTTCATGACGGCTCCTCTCGTCCTGTTAGCGTAATTGTCGCAAAAGGAGCGTGGGCATGATGGCTCAACTTGGTGAGCGGCGCGGGATTAAACATGGAATGAAGAGTGCGGCGCTGGCGTGGCGGGGTATGCTGGAGGGGACCATCAACCCAGCGAAAGGGGAGAGCATGACGGATCAGGAAACGCCCGAGCGCGCGCATGTGACGGCCGACGATATCGAGGCCGCCAACGATCTTATCGACTTTATCGAGGCGTGCCCCAGCATGTTCCATACGGCGGCGACCATTATGGCCGAGCTCGACGAGGCAGGCTTTACCTACCTGCCCGAGAACGCGGCGTGGGACATCGAGCCGGGCGGGCGTTATTACACGCAGCGCAACACCTCGAGCGTTGTTGCCTTTAAGGTGGGCGAGGACCTGGCCGCGACGTGGGGCGAGGACGGCGTTGCCGGTGACTATCATTTTCAGCTCACGGCGTCGCACAGCGATTCGCCGACGTTTAAGGTCAAGGCTGTGCCCGAGCTTGACGGCGCGGGCGAAACGCTGCGCCTGAACACCGAGGCCTACGGCGGTATGATCGACTACACCTGGTTCGATCGCCCGCTGGCGCTCGCGGGTCGCGTACTGGTGCGCGAGGGCGACCGTATTGAGAGCCGTCTGCTTGCCACCGAGCGCGAGGTCGCTATTATCCCGAGCCTTGCCATCCACATGAACCGCGGCGTTAACGAGGGCTTTGCTCCCAACCGAGCCGTTGACCTGTGTCCGCTCATCAGCGCCGGCGAGCTTAAGCAGGGTGACTTCGATGCCCTGATCGCCGACGAACTGGATGTTGAGCCCGAGCAGATCCTGGGTCACGACCTGTTCCTGGTCAATCGTCAGGACGCGCGCATCTGGGGCTGGGCCGACGAGTTTATCTCGACGCCCAAGCTTGACGACCTGGCCTGCGCCTACACCTCGCTACAGGCATTTTTGGGCGCCGAGAATGCGCACGACGTCTCGGTTTTCTGCTGCTTTGATAACGAGGAGGTTGGCTCCGAGACCAAGCAGGGTGCTATGTCGACTTTCTTGGCCGATGCGCTACGCCGCATTAACGGCTCGCTGGGCTTTGACGACGAATCGTATCACCGCGCACTTGCCGCCTCGATGCTCGTGAGCTGCGACAACGCACATGCCGTGCATCCCAATCATGCCGAGAAGTGCGATGCCCGCAACCAAGTGGTGCTTAACGGCGGCATCGTCGTCAAGGAAGCTGCTAACCAGCACTACTGCACCGATGCCTTTAGCCGCGCGGTGTTCCAGGCCATCTGCGATGACGCCGACGTGCCCACGCAGGCTTTCGCCAACAAGAGTGACATGGCCGGCGGTTCCACCCTGGGCAACCTGTCGAATATGCAGGCGAGCATGCATGCCGTGGACGTGGGCCTGCCGCAGCTGGCCATGCACTCGAGCTACGAGACCGGCGGCGTGCGCGACGTCATGTACGCCATCCGCGCCCTCACCGCCTTCTACGAGCGCGACCTCCATATCAACGGAGCCGAAAGCGTGGAGCTCTAAAACCTGCCAAAAAGGGATGTTAATTTTGGCAGGTTTTATCTGGGCGAATGTCGCAATGCTAACAGCTTGACAGAATTGTTAAGACACCGCAGGTTGAGCAAGCGTTAGCGAGCGATGTCCAGAGCGAACAAGTTGGCATGAAAAAGGCAAGGCATAGACCTTCTGGTCATGCCTTGCCTTTTGAATGACAAATTGTCGCTCTGGGCGGCGCGCAGCGTCGACCGGTCCGCCGTTCGTTAGAACGGCGGAACCCTAATGCTCGATCCAGCAGCGCAGGGTCTCGCCTGCCTGCAGGTGACGCAGGTTCTCCGCGGCGATGTTGACCACATTGTTGAGCGTGGCTGCCAGGTGGAACCAACCGGAGACGTGCGGCGTGATGAGCATGTTGGGCGCATCCCACAGGGGGCTTGTATCAGGCAGCGGCTCGGGGTCGGTGACGTCGACCGCGGCGCCGGCGAGATGTCCCGACTCCAGGGCGGCAACCAAGTCGTCGGCGACCACAAGGTCGCCGCGGCCGCCGTTGGCAAAGAAGGCGCCTGGTTTCATCGCGGCGAAGAACTCGGCGTTCGCCAGGCCGCGGGTCTCGGGTGTGCTGGGCATAAAGGATGCGACGATGTCAGCCTCGGCCAGGCGCTCGGGCAGGGCGTCCATGCCGTCCATGTCCTCAAACACAATGGGGTAGACGAGCGGATGGCGCTTGATGCCGCGGACGTGCGCGCCCATGCTGCGGCATAGCGTGGCAAAGTGGCCACCAATGTCGCCCGCGCCCAGCACCAGCACATTGGCATTTTTGAGCGAGGTGACCGGCCCCAAATCCTCCCAGCGATGCTCGCGCTGCAAGTCGTGATAGCCGGGCAGGCGCTTCATCATGGAAAGGACCATGGCAAACATGTGCTCGCTCACGGCCTGGCCGTAGGCGCCCACCGAGCAGGAAAGCTTGGCGTCGGCTGGCACGGTGCCGGCGGCCAGGTAATCGTCATAGCCCGCGGTCTGCAGTTGCAGCAGCTGGAGGTGCTCGCATGCCGTAAGCATGGCGGGGTCGATGTTGCCCAGGATTACGTCGGCGTTGGCGACCTGCTCACGCGTGACGGCATCGGCGCTCGTGTAGATAAAGTCCTCGCCCGGAGCGCTCGACTCAAGAATTGCGCGATGACGGTCGTTGACAGGCAACAAAACCAGGATGTTCACAAGCAGTCCTCTCCGCTCGACCTGCCAAAAAGGGACAGGTTAATTTTGGCAGGTTTTATCAGGCAAAACGCTCAAATAAAACGCCGGATGCAAGACGGGCGTGCCCGTCGGCATCCGGCGCATCCACAGCTACCAGCTGAGCAGCTCGTAACCGTCCTCGGTCACCACGAGCTGTACCTCGCACTGGGCCGAATCGCTACCGTCCTTGGTGCGCACGCACCAGCCGTCGCCCTTGCTGATCTTAATGTCGGGCGCTCCGGCATTGACCATGGGCTCGATGGTAAAGACCATGCCCGGGGCCATGATGGTGTCCACATCGGGCGCCTCGGTGGTAAAGCCCACAAACGGGTCCTCGTGGAACTCCTTACCGATGCCGTGTCCGCCGTACTCGCGCACCACGCTAAAGCCGGCGTCCTCGACCGTCTTTTGCACGGCCTCGGCCATCACGGACAGCGGCAGCCACGGCTTGACGGCGGCCAGACCCGCCTCCACGCTGGCGCGGGTGACGTCGACCAGGCGCTGGCGCTCGGCCGAGACCTCGCCGATGCAGAACATACGGCTCGAGTCGCTAAAGTAGCCGTCCAAAATCGTGGAGCAGTCCACGTTGATAATATCGCCCTCGTGAAGCACGTCTATATCACAGGGGATGCCGTGACAGACGACGTCATTGATCGAGGTGCACACGCTTTTGGGGTAGCCCTCGTAGTTGAGGTCGGCCGGCGTGCCACCGTGCTCGACGGTGTAGTCGTAGATCATCTGGTCGATCTGGTTGGTGGTCATGCCCGCGGCGATGTGCTCGCCTACGTAGTCGAGCACGCCCACGTTGATGGCGGCCGAGCGCTTGATGCCCTCGATATCGGCGGGCGTCTTGTAGAGCGTGCGGGGCAGAACCTCCCAGCCCTCTTCCCACAAGCGCTCGAGGCGCTCATCAAAGGCGCTATGGCATTTCTTATATTTTTTGCCGCTGCCGCACCAGCAGGCGTCGTTGCGGCCGGGCACGGGTCCATTGTCAAACATGGCTAACTTCCTTTCATTCGCAGCTAGTATAGCCCACTCACAGGGCAGCTGCGCGCTAGTAGCTCACCTGGCAGGGAATGCCGAGGGCTTGGACGCGCGCGGCAATGGCGTCGAGCACCTCAGGCGCCGCTTTGGCAAGGCCGGCGATCGGTGTCTCGCGCGCCACCGTGTAGATGGTTGCTTCTTGTGGGCGAATGCGCTCAAGCGCCGCGAGCCAGGGGCCGACGTACTCCTCGCCGGTGTTGTCGATGAGCTTGCCCTGATACTCGCCGGTCAAAAAGATCGTCTGGATAATAACGTGACCTTCAAAGCTTGCGAACGTCTCAATCTGGTGCTCGACGTCGTAGGGGCCAACGGGCTGGTCGAGCAGCTGGATAAATGCCGGGTCGACCGTATCGAGCTTGAGGATGTTGTCGTCGACCATCATGAGCGCGTCGTGCACCTCGGGACGGTCGGCGCGCGTGCCGTTGGAAAGCACGGCGATCTTGGAGTTTGGGGCAAGCTCGTCGCGCAGCGCGACGGCGCCGGCGATGGCCTGCGGAAACTCCGGCGCGGCGGTGGGCTCGCCGTTGCCTGCGAAGGTGATCACATCGGGGAGCTCGCCCTCGGCTGCCATCTCGCGCAGCTTTGCCTCGAGCGCGTCGAGTACCACGGCAGCTGTGTTGTACGGCTCATGGCAGGGACGCTCGGCGTTGAGGCCGTTTTCGCAGTAAATGCAGTCGAACGTGCAGATTTTGCCGCTGGCCGGCATCATGTTGACGCCGAGCGAGAGACCAAGGCGACGGCTGCGAACGGGCCCAAAGATGGGGCTGGCATTCAAAAACGTAGACATAGGCATATGCTCCTCAAGACAATTGTGCCTAAGCATAGCATCGGCTCCAAAGCAAGGTGCGGGCTCTTGCTTTACAAGTTTCGTTTTTTCACGTCGCCCATGATGCTGTGCCATGAAAAGCCTCGGGTCGGGTACAGTTAATCTGTTAACAAGGCATAAGGCAATGCGGGTCCATCCAACCGTACTGACGTGCAACTGGATGGGCATTGATGATGGGGGCACAACATGGATTTTACGGTCGAGAATGCGGGCACCACGATTGCCTGTCGCGAATATGCCGGCCCGGATGTGTCGCCTGATGCTCCTGCTTTGGTGTGCGTGCACGGCGCTTGTGTCGACGGCACATTTTTCGACGGTATCGCTTGTGAGCTCAGCCGCAACTACCGCGTAATTGCCTACGACCGCCGCGGCTGCGGTGGCAGCAGCGATGCGGCAGACGGCAGCTATGATCTTGCCGCTCAGGCCGCCGACCTGCAAGCCGTGATCGAACACGTTGGCGCTCCGGCAAATGTGCTTGCGCATAGTGCCGGTACGTTGGTTGCGCTGGAGCTTCTTCGCACCGAACCCCATCTCGTCGCCCGTGCGATTCTGCATGAGCCGGCTGTGTCGGCCAAAGGTGTCGGTATGGGCGCAGCTCCGGTTTTGCTCGATATGATTGCGGCGGGAAAGGTTTCAAGGGCGCTCCGGCTTTTCTTGGGAGCCCTCGGCGACTTGGACCCCGAGGCTCCTGGGACGACCGAAGCGGAAGTCAAACATACCCTGCGCAATGGTCGTTGCTTTATGGCCAATGAATACGGAACAAATATGACATATGCTCCCGACTGGGAGCGCGCTCGCGCGTCAAAGGCGGTGTCGGCCGTGTTCTTGGGCGAGCTCTCGGTTGGCACGCCCCGCGAGGCGGGCACGAGGGTGGCTGCCGAATATCTCGATTGCCCCCTTGTGACGATTCCGGGCGCGCATAACGGTCTGCGCGATCGCCCCGTTACGGCGGCAAATGCCGTTCGTGATGTCTTGGAGCGTTAGCACGCTCGATGACCTGCGGGGAGAGGGGTTGTTAGCGTTTCGTCATTGTTAACGAATGCGTCCATAACCGCGCGCCCGCGGCTCCATTACCGCCGCTTGCAAGGTCATAAAAATGTAACGATAATCGCGCGTTTGCCTTCAGCTGTTAGATGTTACCCTTGTACCAATTGATATGCACCGTTGCCGTGCATAACGATAGAAAGGGCTCCATATGCGCAAAAATCACGAGGTCAATCTAACCGACGAGGAGGCTGCCGCTGAGGTCGCCCGCGTCGCGAAGACCTACCCCGTGGTGCGTTTGCTGTCGGCCGATCAGATTAAGAGCGAGCCTAACTGCCTGCTCGCCGGCAATCGGTGCCCTTGTCTGCGTCAGTCGAGTCTTGAGGCCTTGGCAGATTCCGATGAGGTGTCGGAGCAACTGCTCAACGATGGTGTTGAGTACCGCGCCCGCCTACGCCCTCTGAAGGTCGAGGGCGAGCCTCACGTCCTGCTGATGGTGCGCCCGATCGATGAGCAAGAGGCTGCAGAAGAGGACCTCGTCTACACCGACGTGCTGACGAGTGTGCGCAATCGCCGATATTACGAGGAAAAGCTCCGTAGCGCCCGCATGAATGCCGGCGTTGCGGTGATCGACCTTGATGATTTTAGGGTCTTCAACGATACGTGTGGCCGTCATGCCGGCGACCTTGCGCTCGGTGCTGTGGCGACGGCCATACGCAGCGGAATTCGTTCGACTGACGAGCTCGTACGCTATGGCTGCGACAAGTTTGTGGTCGTCATGCCCAATATTCCCTCCGATGACTTCACCCGTCGCCTGCATCAGGTGTCCGATGCCGTTCATGCCACGATTGTTCCGGGCCATGAGTACGTGAGCTTGACGGCATGTGTTGGTGGCGTTCGCATTCATGGCGAGACGGTCGATGAGGGCGTTGGCCGCGCTGTCCAGTTATTGAGCCGCGCTAAGGCAAAAGCCGGTACGGTCGTGACCGATGCCGATTCCATCGAAGCCTTCCAAAGCGAAAAGCCTTTGGTGCTTATTGTCGATGACTCCGAGATGAACCGAGCTATTCTCAACGAGATGCTCAAGGACGAGTATTGCATCCTCGAGGCCGACAACGGTCGTACGGCGCTCGACATGGTCGACCGCTATGGCGATGAGTTGTCGCTCGTGCTGCTGGATATTGTCATGCCGGGCATAAGCGGCTTTGAGGTGCTGGCCGATCTGTCGCGCCGATCGGGTATCGACAATCTGCCTTTCATCATGATATCGAGCGAAGATCCCGATGATATGGTTCTGCGCGCGTACGAGCTGGGCGCCTCGGACTATATCAACCGCCCGTTTGACTCCCGTGTCGTGCGCCGCCGTGTAAGCAACACCATCCGCCTATACGCCAAACAGCGCCGCCTGACGAGCCTGCTGTCCCAGCAGTACAACGAGCGCGTCAAGAACAGTCGCATGCTCATCGACATCATGGCCGGCGTCATGGAGCTTCGCAATGGTGAGAGCGGCAGGCACGTTACGAATATCGAAAAGCTGACCGAGCTGCTGCTTGACTGTCTGGTTCAGCGTAGCGACACGATCTCCCTCGACAATGAGGAGCGCTCCACGATTGCCCTGGCTTCGGCGCTGCACGATATTGGCAAGATGTCGATTGACGATGCGATCCTCAACAAACCCGGGCGTCTTACGCCCGAGGAGTTCGAGATTATGAAGACGCATACCACGATCGGCGCCGACATACTGCTCGAGCTGGGCCGCCATCACGTCGGCAATGCGCTTGTGGAATATGCGTACCAGATTGCGCGTTGGCATCACGAGCGCTGGGATGGCAAGGGTTATCCCGATGGCCTTAAGGGCAACCAGATTCCCATCGCCGCACAGGTGGTTTCGGTGGCCGACGTGTACGATGCTCTGACGAGCGTGCGCATGTACAAGGACGCTATCCCGCACAAGGAGGCTATCCAGATGATCTTGGACGGTAAGTGCGGTGAGTTTAACCCGCTGTTGCTCGACTGCCTGCTCGAGGTGCAAGACCGTATCGCCGAGACGTTGGCGCGCCCCGCCGACGTCGTCGCGTTTCCCACGATTTAGTTTGACCAAAGGAGTTTTAATCCATGATTTCCATGCGTGAGGCGTATGAGAAGATCGGCGCCAATTATGATGACGCATGCGCTCGGCTGATGGGCGAGGAAATGCTTGCCCGCTTTGCCCTCAAGTTTTTGGATGACGAGAGCATGGACAAGCTGGAGGCCGCCATGGCGGCGGGAGACGCCGAAGGTGCGTTTATGGCAGCGCACACGCTCAAGGGCGTGAGCCAGAACCTGGGATTCGATAATCTGTACGAGCCGGCGGTCGTGGTGACCGAGGCGCTGCGCGGCGCCGATACCGTTGACGGCGCTCGCGAGGGAATGCATGCGCTGCAGCAGCAATATGCGGCCACGTTGTCGGCCTTGCGCGAGGCGGCTGAATAAGAGCTTGCGAGCCTTGGGCTGCTTGCCGGCCACATATAGGTGAAAGGGCGCCCCGCCGGACCATGTGGCCGGCGGGGCGCCCTTATCTGTTTTGTGGTTCGCGGGCTAGCGGGCCTGTTTAACCTTGGCCGCTGCCTCGACAAACGACTTCCAGAGGTTAAAGTCGGTCTCGAGCGTCTTCCACGTGTACTCAGGGTGCCATTGCACGCCCAGGCAGAATGGCTGGCCTTCGACCTCGATGCACTCGGGAACGCCGTCGGTTGCCTTGGCGACCAAGCGCGTGCTTTTACCCAGACGGTCGACGCAGCAGTGATGTGCCGAGTTGGTCTGGATCAGCCTGTGACCGCCAACCGCGCGCTCCAGCAGCGAGCCCGGCACGACCTCGACGGGGTGCACGGGATCGTTGAGCACGTGGGTATGGCGCCACTGCGTGCGGCCCTCGCGCGCACCCAGGCTCGGCACGTCCATGCACAGGGTGCCGCCGGTGGCGACATTGAGCAGCTGCGTGCCTCGGCAGGTGGTAAAGAGCGGCTTCTTGGCGCGAAGCACCTCGTTAACCAGCTTAAACTCAAAACGGTCGCGAATCTCGCAGCACAGCGTGGGGTCGTAGGGGCGCTCGTCGCCCCAGCGCTTGGGGTTGACGTCCGGGCCGCCGGGAATAGCGATGCCGTCGGCGATATCGACGTAATGACGGATAACCTCAATGTCCTCGGTGATGGACATCTGCAGCGGCAGGCCGCCGGCGGCAAGAATGGCATCGACAAAGACACTTGCGATTTCCTCGTTGGGGGAGAGCGTCTCGCTCAAAAACGGCTTTGCCTCTTCCCAACGCGGTGCGACGAGGATGAGTGGGCGGTCGGCGGGGTCGACGTCGACATGCGGGGTGTAGGACGATGAGGTGCGGGTTCCGATCATGGTTGCGGCTTTCGAATCCGGGTGGACATGGCACAGGGGTGGCGCGGGGCAAACGTTACTGATGAATTTGCCCGCGTGGCAATTGGGTTAGTGGCCCTTGATGGAGTTGAGGAAGTCCTGGGCGCGCTTGGTCTGGGGATGGTCGAAGAACTCGTCAGGCGTGCCAGTTTCCACGATCTGGCCGTCGGCCATAAACACGACGCGGTCGGCCACACGGCGGGCGAAGTTCATCTCGTGCGTGATGACGATCATCGTCATGCCCTGCTGGGCCAGACGGACCATGACCTCGAGCACCTCGTTGATCATTTCGGGATCGAGGGCGCTCGTGGGCTCGTCGAAGAGCATGGCCTTGGGTTGCATGGCAAGCGAGCGGGCGATGGCCACGCGCTGCTGCTGGCCGCCCGAGAGCTGTGCGGGCACCTTATCGGCCTGCTCGGCCACGCCCACGCGGCTCAGCAGGTCCATGGCGCGCTCACGAGCCTCTTCCTTGGACACGCCCAGCACGTCGACCGGCCCCAGCATGACGTTCTGCAGCACCGTCATATGTGCAAACAGGTTGAACTGTTGAAATACCATGCCCAGCTCGGCACGCATGCGGGCAAGATCCTTGCCTTCCTGCGGCAGGGGCTCGCCCTCGATGAGAATCTCGCCCGAGTCGATGGTTTCCAGGCGGTTGATGGTGCGGCACATGGTCGACTTGCCCGAGCCCGAGGGGCCGATCACAACGACGACCTCGCCGCGGTCGACCGAGAGATTGATGTCGTTGAGGACGTGCAGATCGCCATAGTGCTTATCGACGTGTCTGAGCTCGATCAGCGGCTGATTGCCGGTGGAAGAGGTGCTCTGTGCCATGGTGCTCGGCTCCTTATGACTCGAAATGGTAAAGCGTTAGCGGATGATGGTCGCGCCGGTCTTGTGCGAAACATAGACAGCGGCCTTGTTGATTGCGACGTTGATGAGGATGTAGATGACCGCGATCACCAGGTAGACCGACACGAGGGCGTCGTAGTTGGTAATGAGCACGCGGGCATTTTGCATCAGGTCGGGATAGCTCACCACGTAGGCGACGGTGGTGTCTTTGACTACGACCACGAGCTGCGAAATCAACGACGGAATGATAAACCGAATAGCCTGCGGCAACACGATTTTAAAGGTGATTTTGGCCTTGGAGAGACCGAGCGCCTGGGCTGCCTCGACCTGACCGCGCGGCACGGCATTGACGCCGGCGCGGAAAATCTCGGCCAGCACGCCGGCCGCAGCGAGCGCGACAGGCAACGTGAGCATCCAAAACGACGGCAGCGCGATCTTGTACTGGGGCAGCACCAAAAAGAAGAAGTAGATGAACAGCAGACTCGGCACACCGCGGAAGAAATCGGTGAGCACGCGGCAGACCAGCTGTAGTGGCTTGATGCCGCTGGTGCGGCCGAGCATAAGGGCTAAGCCCAGTACCAGCGCAATGACGCCGGCAGTGAGTGCGACTTTAACGGTGCCCTCAAAGCCGGCAAGCAGGAACTTCCAGGTGGTGAGGTGCGTAAAGAAATACCAATAGTGGACCGAAAACTGGCCGGTCATATAAAAGCGCTGCAGTACCAAGGCGACGAGCACGGCGACGGCAACGAGCGAGATGGCGGTGCCGATGCGAATCTTGGCGCGCATCTTGGGGCCGGGAGCCTCGTAGAGCGCATCGCGCATGGTAAGTGCAGGGGAGGAATGCTTGCTCATCGGAGGATCCTCACCTTCTTATCGATGTAGTTGCCAATGTGGCTCACCACAAAGGCCGTGCCCAGGTAGCCGAGCGCCGAGATAAAGAACGCGGCGACGCCGCCGAGCGAGCGCGTGTTAATGTAGCTCACCACGCCGGTGAGCTCCTGCGGTTTAAGCGGCACCTGACTGCCGAGCGCGGTGGTGAGCATGACGGCGATAAAGAGGTTGGTCATGGGCAGCACGCTTGAGCGCAGTGCCTGCGGAATCACGATCTTGGCGAGGATACGGCTGAAACTCATGCCGAGCGAACGTGCGGCTTCGACCTGACCGACGCCGACGGTGTTGATGCCGCTCATAAAGTTCTCGGAGCCAAAGGCCGAGCCCAAGAGGACCGTGGCGACGATAACGCAGGCGCGGTAGGGCAGGACGACCTTGAGCGGCGGCAGTGCGTAGACGACGATGATGAGCAGCGCGATGCCGGGGATGTTACGGAAGACCTGGACATACAGGTCGCCAAAGACGCGCAGCGGCTTGAGCGGCGACACGCGCATCACGGTGACGGCGACGGCCAGCACCATGGCGATGGCAAACGACTCAAGCGTCATGCCCCAGGTCGCTAGCAGCGCGTCGATATAGTTCTGGCCATAGAGCGACCAGAGTTCGGAGAGACTCATGCGGACCTCCTGCCGATAAGGAAAGGGGCTCCCGTGTGTACGGAAGCCCCGACAACTCAGTGAGGAAACAGTTTAGCGCAATAAAGCGCATCATGCGTTTCCGTATGGTTTCGTTGCGGCCGTTACCAGGCTCGCTGCCTAGGCGCCGATCTCGGGCAGCTCGGGAACATTGGTGTCGCCCGTACGGTCACCGATGCAGACCTGCCACAGCTCAGTCCAGGTGCCGTCGTCCTCGATCTTCTTAAGGAAGTCGTTGACAAAGGCGACGCCGTCGGAATCGAGCGGCAGACCGATGCCATAGGGCTCCTTGCTGCCGAAGGGCTTGCCGGCGATCTTGTACTTACCGGGCTCGCGGACCAGGGCGCTCTGCTGCATGTTGTTATCGATGACATAGGCGTCAACGCGGCCCTGCTGGAGTGCCTGGCGGGCCTCCTCGTCGGTCTTGAACTCCTGCTGGCTGGCCTTGGGAGCGAACTCCTCCAGGATGGCGGGGCCGTTGGAGCCAGACTGGACGGCGACGTTCTTGTCGGTCAGGTTGTCGACGCTCTTGATGTCGTCGTTATCGGCGAGCACCAGGATAGCCTGCTGGGTGTAGTAGTAGGGACCGGCAAAGGAGACGAGCTTCTTGCGCTCGTCAGTGATGGTGTAGGTGGCAAAGACAGCGTCGACCTGGCCATTCTGCAGGACAGACTCACGGGTGTCGGAGGTCACCTGGGTGATCTCGACCTTGTTCTCGCCCAGGATGTAGTTGGACAGGAGCTGCGCGATACCGGCATCGAAGCCACGGGTCTGACCGTCTTTCTCGTTGAGGAGGGAGAAGAGCGTGGAAGTCTGAACGCCACCGATCTTAAAGACGCCGGCGTCCTTGACGGCCGTGGCCCAGGTGCTGGCGGCGATGGCGTCGTCATCGGCCTTGGGGCCGTTGTCGACGAGCTTGTCGAACGCCTTGGCGTCGAGCGTGGTGGAAGCCTCGGTATCTTCGGAGCTCTTGGAGGAGTCGGCGGCGGAACCTTTGTCGGCCTCGGCGCTGGTGTCGGAGCAGCCGGCAAGACCAAGGCCGGCGACGGTTGCGAAGGTGGCGGCAACGAAGCCGCGGCGGTCGAGAACGACCTGCTGGGAGAGGTTCTTGCTCATGGTAGAACACCTTTCTCAATAAAATCCCTAGCGGTTGAGTAGAGTTATACCCTATCCCGCTCAAATGGGTCAACACGAAATAACTCAGAAACATACTTGCCTTATGGGTTATTCTTCCTACCAAAAAGGGACAGGCACCTTTGTGGTGGTTCTTGCAGATGTGGTGGCCTGTCTCGCTGCTTTGTCTCAATCTGTAACAGTTAGACGAGGAAATGGGTTCTACCTGTTACAGATCGAGATTTTCACTTCAGGGGAATTCGAATGTCTCGATCTGTAACATCTGGATGGCTAAAAGGTCTCTATCTGTTACAGATTGAGACAAAGGTCAGGGACTAAGACGTCTTGTCTAGATCTGTAACAGTTAGACGGGAATTCGGGCCTTGGATGTTACAGATTGAGATAATCGCGTCGCGAAAACAAAAACCTCCGCAGGGATGCTTTCCTTGCGGAGGTTTTTTACTCGTTGAGTAGCCTTACGGCTTCGGCGGCCATGTTCTCGACCGTCATGCCGTTCTGAGCGAGCAGCTCGTTGGGGTCGTAGCGGTCGGGGAAGCCCTTGGCGATGCCGAAGGTGCGCGTGCGCAACGGCGTGCATGCCAGATAGCATGCCACGCGCTCGCCCCAGCCGCCGTCCAAGATGCCGTCCTCGAGGGTGACGACAACGCGATGCTCGGCGGCAAGACTGTCGAGGAACTCGCGGTCGAGCTCGGTTGCAAAGCGCGGGTTGACGAGCGTGGCCTCGATGCCGTACTCGGCAGTCAGACGGTTTGCCACGCGCTCACCCAGCTCAAAGAAATCGCCAAGCGCGAGCACGGCAACGTCGCGGCCCTGACGCACCACGTTGTAGCGAACGGCGCTGTAGTCGGTGTCTTCGGCGGGCGCAAGGTCGGGGCGGCTTACCAGGCCGATGCCCGGTACGCGGATTGCCACGGGATGCTCGCGGTGGTCGAGCGACCAGCTCAGCATGGACAGATATTCCTCCATGCAGGCCGGCGCCAAGTAGTGCATGTTGGGAAGACCGCCCAGCATGGAAATATCAAAGAACGAAAGATGCGTCTCGGACGTGGTGCCAAAGATTGACGCACCAAACACCAAAATGGTTGCGGGGGCGTCGTTGAGGCACAGGTCGTGCCACAGCTCGTCGTAGGCGCGCTGCAAAAACGTACCGTACACACCAAAGACTGGCTTGGCGCCCGAGCGCGCAAGCGCGGTGGCAAAGGTCACGGCGTGCTCCTCGGCAATGCCCACATCGACGAACTGTTTGCCGGCGGCAGCGCGAAGCTCGGGTGTAAAGCCCATGATGTAGGGCGTGGCGGCCGTGATGCCAACGACCTGTGGATCGCGCTCGATGGCGGCGCTGAGCGCCTCGCCCGTAATGTCAGCATAGGTGCGCGGCGCGGGCTCGCTCGGATGGCCCGGGCAAAGCTTGCGCCCAGTCGCCATGTCAAACGGACCCACGTGGTGCCAGCGTTCGGGGTCGCTCTGGGCCGGCTCAAAGCCCTTGCCCTTGGCGGTGGAGACGTGCAGCACGATGGGATGATCGATATTGCGCAGTTCCTGCAGCGCGTCGACCAGGGCCAACACGTCGTTGCCGGCGTCCAAATAACGGTAGTCGAGTCCCATCGCGCGGAAAACGTTGCGCTCACAGGTGCCGTTGCTGGTGCGCAGCTCGGCCAGATTGCGATAGAGGCCACCGTGGTTCTCGGCGATGGACTGGTCGTTATCGTTGACGATGATGATCAGGTTGCTGTCGAGTTCGGCGGCATTGTTGAAGCCCTCAAACGCCAAGCCGCCCGAAAGCGAGCCGTCGCCAATGATGGTGATGACGTTGTAGCTGTCGCCCGCCAGATCGCGGGCGTGTGCCAAGCCGCAGCCCAGGCTCACCGACGTGGAGGTGTGGCCCATGGCGAACAGGTCGTGCTCGGACTCGTCGGGATTGGCAAAGCCAGAAGCCTCGCCAAAACGTTCCGGGTCGATATAGGTATACGCGCGCCCGGTCAGCGCCTTGTGGGCGTAGGTCTGGTGCGAAACGTCAAAGACAATCTTGTCGATAGGGGAGTTAAACACGCGATGAAGCGCAACCGTAAGCTCAACGACGCCCAGGTTGGGGGCAACGTGTCCGCCGACAGCGGCGGAGCTTTCGAGGATGGCGTGGCGAATCTCGCCGCAGAGCAGCGGAAGCTCGGCGCGGTCGAGAGCCTTGACGTCCTCGGGCGTTGTCGTTTGCGTAAGCAGCATCGTTGTGGGTTACTCCATGCGAATCGAGCGCCGGCGCTCCCTCGGCCGACACAATTGCACAAGACAGTCTCGCACATTTTGGCGTTTGATATGTGACGGCGGCGCGGTAATTCGACAACTGGTGGGGCAAAACGTTTTGTCCGATGCCATACTGATAGATTCGATGATGATTTTTTCAATACGTGCAGGCCGTGGCTTGCCGCCGTGAGCCGCTGGAAGGAGGCAGCATGTCCGATGCCGTTCGTGCCGAGAAAATCGCGCACGAGGTCGACGATGCCGCCCGCCAGCTCGCCCAGGCGGGCCGCTTGGACCTGACGCGCGAGTTTATCCAGCATGGCGACGTGACGGTCTATGCACATGTGACCTCGGTGGCACGGGCAAGTCTGTCCTTTGCCGAGCAATTGGGCCGTGCTGGCATTTCGATCGACCGTGCCTCGCTGCTGCGCGGGGCCTTGCTGCACGACTACTTTCTCTATGATTGGCACGACCCCGACCCGAGCCATCGACTGCACGGATTTCGACATCCGTTTTTTGCCCTGGCGCGTGCCGAGGAAGATTTTGAGCTGACGCCGCGAGAGCGGAATATTATCGTGCGGCATATGTTTCCGCTGGTGCCGGTGCCGCCGACGTGTCGCGAGGCGTGGATTGTTTGTCTGGCGGATAAATGGTGTGCTCTGCGTGAGACGGTCGCCGGCCGCCTGCCGCGCAAGGACGAGACGGACGATAGCGTGAGTAAAGCATCGAGTGAAAAGAGGAGAGGGTAGACGGTGGAAACCGCGATTGATATGGCGTTTGGCGGCGCGACGCTTGCCGCCTGCCCACTCTCGGCACTGGTGCTCTCGTTTGCCTTTTACGGGTTTTGCGGTTGGGTATGGGAGTCGACAGTATGCGCCATGCTCAATCACGGACGATTTGCCAACAGTGGCTTTTTGCTGGGGCCGTGTTGTCCTATCTATGGTGTGGGCGGCATTGCCTGCTGGCTTTTGCTGCGCGGGATTCCGGATGCCTCGAGCCAGTTTGTCGCCGCGGCGCTTGTATGTAGCGCAATCGAGTACAGCGTGGGCCTTCTATTGGAAAAAACAACGGGCGCTCGCTTTTGGGACTATTCGCACCTGCCGTTTAACCTGCACGGACGCATCTGCCTGTACTGGGCATGCGCGTTTGGCTTGGGTGCGTTGTGCATTTGCCGTTTAGTGGAGCCGGCATTGCTGGGGCTGCTTGGCCATCTGCCGGTGCTGATTGTGCGGCTGTCCGCCTTTATCGTCGCGGTCGCGATGATGGTCGACGCGTTGTGCTCGCTGGCGAGCTGGCGGCGTCTGTCCGATCAGCTGGAGCGCGTGCGCGCCGACCTTGCCGACCGCATCAACGAGTCGCTTGCCGATGCCTCGGACTCAATGCTCGAGCGCATTCCCGAATCGACGATTGACTCGGTGGCACAGACGCATATCCGTAGCCGTGCCGTTAACGCGTGGCTGGCCGAGCTGGGCGACGCGACGCTCGATGCCCTTCGTGAGAAGGCTTCGATGCCGACGTTTATCTCGGATGGTGCTCGCGGCTTGGCGCTCGCTGCCCGCCGCGTGGCCGATGCCGCGCCGAGCATGCCGCGTCCGTCGCTCGGTCGTCGCCTTGCCGGCAAGCGCATGAGCCGTCCGGTGCCAAGCGTGTCGCTCAGCCGCCGCGACCTACGCTTCTTTAACGCCTTCCCGCGTCTGCGCATCAATCGCTACGAAGGCGTCATCCGAGCTACCGACCTCCGTGACCGAGCCCGCGAGCTGTTCCGCCACTAGCCGGGACGGGCACGCTCACGGCTTCCTTGCTCGCGTATTTCCCGTCCGTTTCGCGTCCGTTGCCGCGCCGTTTCCAAGATTGCGGCACCGTCGGCGACGGCAAGATTTGGGTCGAGCCGGTCGAGGAAGTCATCCGCATCCGTACCGGCGAACACGGCCCCGCCGCGGTGTAGAACAATCTTTCGCCTGACGGGCGTGCCTCTCTTGGGGTGCGCCCGTTCTCGTCTACAATATCGTGCAGACGAAGGAGAGGCATGCCCATGATCAAGATGTTTGCGAGTGACTTAGACGGAACGCTGCTGAATGCCCTACACGAGGCCGACGGAACCATCCGCCGCGCCATTCGCGAGCTGACCGAAGCCGGGCTGCATGTGGTTCCCGCGACCGGACGCTCGACGCTGCCGATCGGCGAGCATGGCTTTACGGGCCTGCCGCTTGACGCCTGCTGCTCCAATGGGTCCATCGTGCGCGACAGCCATGGTGAGGTGCTCAAGACCTGGACCATCGACCCGCAGGTTACCGAGGAGCTGCTCAAAGCGTTCCCGGACATTTGCTTCGACTGCTCCACGCCCGACGGCATGTTCTCGAGCGGTTCGTTCGAGATGCACCAGGCGGGCTTTAAAAAGGACAGTCCTATCAAGCGCATCGTGATGCGCGGCATGCGTGCACGTGGCGGGTATCACGAGGAGCAGTATTTCGACCAGTCGATCGGTGACATCCTGCGCCACGATGTGTGCAAGATCAACTGTCGCGTGACCTCGCTCGAGCTGGAGCGCGACCTTAAGGCGTATTTGGCCGAGCGCTCGGACCGTGTGGTCAACGCGCCGTTCGATCCGGTGATGTTTGAGATCACGGACGTGGCGTGCAACAAGGGCGAGAGTGTGGCTTGGCTGGCGGGCTACTACGGTATTGCCGAGGACGAGGTCGCGGTCTACGGCGACGGCGGCAACGACATCGCCATGCTCAAACGCTTCCGTCACAGCTACGCGACCAAAAACGCTAGCGATGTAGCCAAGGCCGCCGCGAGCGCGACCATCGGCAGCTGCATGGTCCACGCCGTCCCCAAACACATGCTCGTCACCATGCGCAAGCAAAACTCCCGCACCGTCATCGAATAATGTGACAAAGGGACAGCCCCTTCGTCACATCCAAAATATTGCCTTTACGTGTTGATGCACACGGTGTGCAATAATACTCGCACTGTGCAATAGCGTACAGTCTGAGTAACAAGGAGGACGCTTGTCCCAGCTCGAGAAATGTGATCGCCGGTCCCTTCGCTCGCAGCGCGCCCTTCGCCAGGCGCTTGCCAGCGAGCTTGCCGAAAGCGGCGACCTTTCGCGCATTAACGTCGCGTCGCTCACCGAGCGCGCCGGTCTTACGCGTCGAACGTTCTATTCGCACTACCGCGATATCCCCGACTTTATCAGCCAGATCGAGGACGGTCTGCTTGCCGAGATTCGCGAGCGGGTGGAGCTTATCACCGCAGCTCAATTACCCGATCTTTACCGCAACATCGATGAGCTCGAGCCGGCACCCGGTTCGGTTGAGTTGCTGCGCTACCTTGCGGCCAACCGCGATTTAATCGGATCGCTGCTGGGCCCGGGCGGCGACCCCGCCTTTATTAAAAAGATCATCGATACCGCACGCGAGGCCGTGGTGCCGCGTGCACAGACGGGCATCTTGGGCCTGGCACTGGGCACCTTCTTTGACTACTACGTTACCTATGTCGTGAGTGCCGAGGTCGGCCTGATTCAGCGCTGGTTTGAGCGTGGGCTCACCGAATCGCCCGAGACCATGGCGCGCATTATGACGGTTATCGCCTTTGTGCGCCCCGGCGACCTGTATGGCCAACCCATCGATATCAACGTGCCGGAATACGGCATGAAGCTATTGAATCTGCAGCTCGAGGACGCGGTCGACACCACCGCAACCGTCGAGTCCAACAACTAAGAGGAGAGACAATGAGCAAACTCGTCGAGGGCATCAAGGACCGCATGGTCGCTGCCGCACGCGAGGCCGCGCCCGCCGTGGTGGACGCCGCGCAGAAGGCCGCGACCGCGGCTGCCGAGAAAGTTGCCGAGGCAGTTGCCGATGCCAAGAACGTGGCAGGGGAGACTTCCGTCGTCAGCGAGCCCGCCACCGCCGCTGAGCCCGTAGCCGCCGCCCAGGCCCCCGAAGGCGCGATCTTCAACCCCGAGTCCGCCCGCGGCAACCTGCACCTGGGCATCGACGTGGGCTCCACCACCGTTAAGCTCGCCGTGCTCAACGACGACAACCAGATCGTCTACGCCAAGTACCAGCGCCACCACACCGACGTCCGCGCTTGTGCCCGCGACCTGTTCGAGGGCGCTGCGACCGTGCTGCCGACGGCCCAGATGACCTGCGCCATTACCGGCTCGGGCGGCCTTCTGCTGTCCCAGTGGCTCGACCTGGAGTTTGTCCAGGAGGTCATCGCCAGCAAGCGTGCCGTCGAGACCCTCATCCCGGCCACCGACGTCGCCATCGAGCTGGGCGGCGAGGATGCCAAGATCATCTACTTCGACAACGGCATCGAGCAGCGCATGAACGGCACCTGCGCCGGCGGCACGGGCGCGTTCATCGACCAGATGGCCACTCTGCTGCACACCGATGCCAGCGGCCTTAACGAGCTCGCGGCAAACGCCACCACCATCTATCCCATTGCCAGCCGCTGCGGCGTCTTTGCCAAGACCGACGTCCAGCCGCTGCTCAACGAAGGTGCCCGCCCCGAGGACGTGGCCGCCTCCATCTTCCAGGCCGTCGTGACCCAGACCATCTCGGGCCTGGCGTGCGGCCGTCCCATCCGCGGCAACGTCGCCTTCCTGGGCGGCCCGCTGCAGTATCTCTCCGAGCTGCGCCATCGCTTCTACCTCACGCTCAACCTGGACGAGGAGCACCGTATCGTGCCCCAAAACGCTCACCTGTTTGTGGCGAGCGGCGCCGCCATGGCGCACGAGTCCAATAAACTCAGCACGTTCCCGCAGCTCATCGAGGCCATCGATGCCCTGGGTGACACGCAGGGTGCCGAGGTCGAGCGCTTGGACCCGCTCTTCGCCACCGACGAGGACTTTGCCGAGTTCAAGACCCGCCACGACACCGAGGTCGTCCCCAAGGGCAAGCTCGACGGCTACACCGGCCGCGTGTTTATCGGTATCGACGCCGGCTCCACCACTATGAAAGCCGCACTCGTGGGCGAGGACGGTCAGCTGCTGCACACCTGGTACGGCAACAACAACGGCGACATTCTGGGCACGGCCAAGGTCATCATGGCCGATTTCTACAACCACATTCCCGCCGGTTGCACCATCGGCCACGTGACCACCACGGGCTACGGCGAGGCGCTGCTCATCGAGGCCCTCAAGGCCGACTCCGGCGAGATTGAGACCGTCGCGCACCTGCGCGGCGCCAAGGCATTCCTGCCCGGCGTCGAGTTCATCCTGGACATCGGCGGCCAGGACATGAAGTGCCTGCGCGTCAAGGACGGTGTTATCGAGCACATCATGCTCAACGAGGCCTGCTCGTCGGGTTGCGGCAGCTTTATCGAGAGTTTCGCCGTGTCAATGAACATGGATGTGTGCGCGTTCGCCGATGCCGCCATCCATGCTAAGGCCCCCGTCGACCTGGGCAGCCGCTGCACGGTCTTTATGAACTCGCGCGTCAAGCAGGCGCAAAAGGAAGGCGCCACGGTGGGCGACATCGCGGCCGGCCTGTCCTATTCCGTCATCAAGAACGCTCTGTTCAAGGTCATTAAGCTGCGTGACCCCAAGGAGATCGGCAGCCAGGTGATCGTCCAGGGCGGCACCTTTATGTCCGATGCCACGCTGCGCGCGTTTGAGCAGCTCACCGGCGTTCATGCCGTGCGTCCCGACATCGCCGGCTGCATGGGCGCCTACGGTGCGGCCTTGCTCGCCCGCGATCGCGCCGGCGCCGACGGCACCTCGACCATTCTTTCTGCCGAGGACATCGCGCACCTCACCGTGACGCAAAAGCATGTCCGCTGCGGCCGTTGCTCCAACAACTGCCAGCTCACCGTCAACGACTTTGGCGGCGGTAGGCGCTTCATTACCGGCAACCGCTGCGAGAAGGGCGCCGGCCACAAAAAGCAGAAGACCGAGGCCCCCAACCTCTTCAAAAAGAAAAACGAGCTGCTCTTTAACCGCGAGGTGTTGAGTCCCGACGAGGCCCCGCGTGGCACCGTGGGCATCCCGCGCGCACTCAACATGTACGAGAACTACCCCTTCTGGCACGCGTTCTTTACGCGCCTGGGCTTTAGCGTGCAGCTGTCCGACCAGTCGAGCAAGAAGACCTACCAGGCGGGCATCGAGTCCATGCCGTCCGAGAGCGTGTGCTATCCGGCCAAGATGAGCCACGGCCACGTGATGAACCTTATTGACCGTGACGTCGACTTTATCTGGATGCCGTGCGTGCGCTGGGAGCGCAAGGAGGACCCGACTGCCGGTAACTGCTATAACTGCCCCATCGTCATGAGCTACCCCACGGCGCTGGCGCTCAACATCGACGAGATTCGCGAGCAGAACATCGAGTTCCTGTATCCGTTTGTGCCCTATCACGACAAGACCGAGCTCAAGCGCCGCCTGTACCAGGTGCTCGCCGTCGACCGCGTGGCCGATGCGCAAGCCGGTCGCGGTCGCGTGCGCGGTCCAAAGATCACACGCTCCGAGGTCGATGCCGCCGTCAACGCTGCTTTTGAGGCCGATGCGCGCTTCCACGAGGACATCCAGACCATGGGCGAGGAGGCCCTTAAGTGGGTCGAGGACCACGGCGGCCACGGCATCGTACTCGCCGGCCGCCCCTACCATAACGACCCCGAGATCAACCACGCCCTGCCCGAGCTTATCTCGAGCTTTGGCTTTGCGGTCTTTACCGAGGATTCGCTTGCGCACCTGGTGAAGCCCGAGCGTCCCATCCGCGTCGTCGACCAGTGGATGTACCACAGCCGCCTGTACGCCGTCGCCCGTTTTGTGACGATGCGCAACGACCTGGATCTGATTCAGCTCAACTCTTTCGGCTGCGGCTTGGACGCCCTGACCACCGACCAGGTGCAGGAGATTCTGGAGGCCAGCGGCAAGATCTACACCGTACTCAAGATCGACGAGGTGTCAAACCTGGGCGCCGCGCGCATTCGCATCCGCTCGCTCATGGCAGCGCTCAAGGACCAGGAGGCCGAGCGCCTGGCCGAGGCCACGGCCGCGGGTGGGGCCTACGAGCAGGGCGATGCTGCGCCGGTGGCGCCCTCCACGGATGCCCCCGCGTTCGCGAGCCGCAAGTACACGTTCGAGGCGCAGCGTGAGAGCGCTTCGACCGCGTGGCCCAAGGTGCCCTTCACCGAGCAGATGCGCGAGGAAGGCTACACCATCCTGTGCCCGCAAATGGCGCCGATCCACTTTGACCTGGTCAAAGAGGTGTTCCGTGGTGCTGGCTACAACTTGGAGCTGCTGCCCTCGACTGACCACGATGCCGTCGAGGCTGGCCTGCGCTATGTGAACAATGACATTTGTTACCCGTCGATCCTGGTGACGGGCCAGATTATGGAGGCCATCGAGAGCGGTCGGTACGACCTGTCCAAGACGGCCGTGGTTATCAGCCAGACCGGCGGCGGCTGCCGTGCCACCAACTACATCGCACTCATCCGCAAGGCCCTGCGCGAGAGCGGCCACCCCGAGATCCCGGTGATCTCGCTTTCGGCCGTGGCGCTGGGCGAGGACAACCCTGGCTTTAAGATTACGCCGGCGCTGCTTAAGCAGGCAGTCTACGCGGTGCTCTTTGGCGACGTGATGATGCAGATGCTCTATCGCTGCCGCCCGTACGAGGCTACGCCCGGTGCCGCCAACGCGCTCTACGAGGAGTACATGGCGCGCGCTCGCAAGCTGGCGCCCAAGTTTAACCGCCACAACTACACCAAGCTGTGCCGCGAGGCCATCCGCGCGTTCGACACCATGCCGCTCGTGGGCGAGGGTACCAAGCCGCGCGTGGGCGTGGTCGGCGAGATCCTGGTCAAGTTCCATCCCACAGCCAACAACCACGTGGTCGATGTCATCGAGCGCGAGGGCTGCGAGGCCGTGGTGCCGGGTCTGCTCGACTTTTTCCTGTACTCCATGAGCAACGCCGAGCTGCAGAAGGACGAGTTGGGAAGCTCCGCTACCACGCGCGCTGGTATGCAGGCGCTCATCAAGCTCGTGGACTGGATGCGCACGCCGGTGGAGGAGATGCTCGAGAAGTCCCGCCGCTTCGAGGCGCCCGAGCGCATCGGCACCATGGCCGACAAGGCCCGCACGGTGCTTTCGGTGTGCAACAACATGGGCGAGGGCTGGCTGCTCACGGCCGAGATGCTCGACCTGATCGATCATGGCGCACCCAATATCATCTGCACGCAGCCCTTCGCGTGCCTGCCCAATCACGTGGTGGGCAAGGCCGTGATTAAGGAGCTGCGCCGCCAGCATCCCGAGAGCAACATCGTTGCGGTGGACTATGATCCTGGTGCGTCCGAGGTCAACCAGCTCAACCGTATTAAGCTCATGATCAGCGTGGCCAAGGAAAACATGCGCGCCGGCAAGGGCTTTAAGCTTGAGAAGGTGGCGCCGCTCGCGATGGACGAGGTCACCGGCCAGATGCGTGCCCACGACGGCTGTGTGAGCTGCGGTTCGGTCGATGAGAGCGCCGTGGCGTCGGTCGCTGAGCGCCTGGGACGCGGCATTAAGAAGTAGCTGGCCTGCTATGGGCTGGATATGAGACAAACGGGTGGTGGCCGTACCGGCTACCACCCGTTTTTGCTTGGACATATGTTGCGTAAACGCCCCGACTATCACCCTTTGCGAACTCAGATTTCGGAAGTATGCGGCAAAATCTGAATAGACCGAGCACACCGAATATGTCCAAGCCCTGTACCTGCGGTTTTATTGACGGAAAATCGGGGGGTGCTCAAGGGTTCCGGAATTTGCCGCATACTTCCGCAAACGACGTCTCGGTGGCACAAAAAATCGCCCTCGGAACCCTGAGATAATGAACAGATGTAGCCGTTCGCCGCAAATTACCGTCCGTTTATAGAACCCACCCCCAGTGTGCAGCCCTCTTACGGTTGAATAAATACACATCTATGGAATTACGTAAGAGAGGACTGTTCCTATGAGCTACAAGACCGTTTGCGTTGCCGGCGGCGGCGTGCTGGGAAGCCAGATTGCCTTTCAGGCTGCCTACTGCGGCTTCGATGTAACGATTTGGCTGCGCAGCGAGGGCAGCATCGGTCGCACCCAGCCCAAGATCGATCATGTGCGCGAGGAGTACATCGCGGCAATCGAGGGTATGGCGGACGGCACGGGCGAGTGGTGCTCCGGTATCGCCGATAGCGGCAAGCCCTTCGACAAAGAGGCGGCACTCGCCGCCGTTGAGCGCGCCTACTCCACACTCAAGCTGGAGCTCGATCTTGCCAAGGCAGTGGCCGACGCCGACTTGGTCATCGAGTCTATGGCCGAGGACACCCAGGCAAAAATCGATTTTTACAAGAAGCTCGCCCCGGTCCTTCCGCAAAAGACCGTCGTCGTGACCAACTCCTCCACGCTGCTGCCGAGCACCTTTGCCAAGTACACCGGCCGCCCCGAGAAGTACCTGTCGCTGCACTTTGCCAACTCCATCTGGAAGAACAACATGACCGAGGTCATGGCCCAGAGCCAAACCGACAAGCGCTACTTCGACGAGCTCGTCGACTTCGCCAACGATATCCGCATGCTTGCCCTGCCCGTCAACAAGGAAAAGAACGGCTACCTGCTCAATTCCATGCTGGTGCCGTGGCTGCTTTCGGGCCTTGACCTGTATGTCTCGGGCGTGAGCGACCCCAAGAGCATCGATCTCGCGTGGACGCGCGGCACCGGCGCTCCCAAGGGTCCGTTTCGCGTATTCGACACGGTGGGTATCCAGACGGCCTACAACATCGTCATGCAGTATCAGAAGGTCCCGGGCCTGGTGAGCCCGCTGCTCAAGAAGATGATGATGCCCTACAACTTTAAGGCTATGGCATCCGTCCTCAAGAAAATGCTCGACGAAGGTAAGCTGGGCGAAAGCTCGGGCGAGGGCTTCTTCAAGTACTAAGAACGATCCCTCGGGGTCGGAGGAAAACGGATCATTTTCGGCCGCCAGCAGTGAGAAGATGGACCCAGAAATAGAAAGGAGTGGCAATGGGCTGGCTCGGGCTTTGAAGACAAGTTATTGCAGGCCCAGGGCGATTTCTCGCTCAATGCAGGCCAGCACAGCGTGACGTATCTGCCGAGTTCTGACACGGCAGCGACTGGTCGCTACCAGGTGCTGCTATACGACAACAACTTTGGTGCGACCGAGCGCTATCCCAAGTTCGACTGGGGCCAGCTGGGCGCCGCGGTGGCGACCGACTACAGCAAGGGAACGCATTCGTTTGGGCGCATCTTTACGGTGGACGAGACCGTGCGCACCTACGAGCTTGTGGACCAGATCGCCGTGCCGTTCTCGGGCTATGCGAGCAGTGCGCAGCGCGTCGGCGATTCGAATAGCATGCTCGTGGCATCGGGCATGGCCAAGACTTTTGCCGAGTACGATCGCTATGGACTGCCCATCGCCACCTACGAGATGGAAGCCGAGAAGTACATCTACCGCGTGTACAAGTACGAGCTGTAGCGCTGCGCTTGGCTGCGTCTGTGCCCCGTGGCTGCGCGCGCTCGCGCCGGGCCCGCCTCGCGTCCCGCATCACTTCACATCGAACTCAACGCGATCGAGCTCGGGCACATTGAGGTCGATGAGCTTGCGGGCGACGTGGCGGTCGTGTGCCCCAAGCGCCTCGCCTGTCGTCACATGGGCGACAATCTCACGCTCGACGACGCCCTCCTCCTCGCCTTCGGTAGCCGAGGTCTCGACGGCGACGGTGTAATCCTTAAAGCCCGGCAGCACCGCGGCAAGTTCGCGCGTAGTTTCGGTGACACCGTAGCCGTCCTGCACGCCGGTCTGCGCCGAGCCAATAGACCCCGCCGTCATAACGATGCAGGGGATGGCAAAGACTACCGTACCCACAATGATGCGGCGGCGCACCTTGCGCGATAGCTCGTCGACCTCGGCATCTTCTTCGGCGGTTACAATGCCGTCGCCGTTGAGGTCGCGCTTGAGCGGCACGCGCAAGATAAGTAATACGGCTTCGGCCGCGAGTGCGATAAAGACCACGTTGATGCCAAACTCGTAAAGCGCCGAGAGAAACAGCGACCCGCTTGCGATGGCGATGCCATAGCCCGCCGCGCACAGAGGCGGCATGAGCGCGGTCGCCACGGCCACGCCGGCGATGAGCGTGGCGGGTTCCTGGTCGCGCGAGTTGCCCAGCCCGCCTGCAAAGCCGCCTGCGAGTGCGACGGTAAGGTCCCAGACGGTGGGTGTAGAGTTGTCGATGATGGCGGCCGTGGTGGTGCCAAGGGGCGAGAGCTTAAAGTACAGCGTGGACGTGACCAGGCAAAAGGCCATCTGCAGCGCAAGGCTGGCGACGGCCTCGACGGTAATCTCGCGGTCGAGCGTGGCGATGCCGTATGCCATGGCAAGGACCGAGCCCATGAGCGGGCAGATGAGCATGGCGCCCACGATGGCGATGTCCGAATCGATATCGAGGCCGATGCTCGCGATCAGCATGGCGATGATGAGGATGCATAGGTGGGAGCCAGTCAGACGCGCCCCGTTTACAAAACGCTTGCGGATCACGTGATAGGGCGCGCGTCCCTCGCGAATGTTGAACGCGCGCTTTAAAAAGCGACCAGCCTGCTCGGCAGCCTCACTATGAGCGGGGCGGATGCCGTGACGCCGATGATGACGCTCGCGTAGTCGCTTGATCTGTTGTTTGTCGAGTTCCATGTCCACCTCGTTCCAGCGCGGTCCGCGCAACGCGCCCGTTGTCCTAACTCTACACCGTGGCGGGCGGGGTGTCTGTTGGATGCGGAATCCGATAGAGCGGATGACGCGAGAGCAAATGCAAATCACAGGCTCAATTCGATCCCGCAAGAATATGACGCACCAGCTCCTACATATGTGACGAAATTGTGAAGCACGAGAGCGCAAATTTCAAAAAATTCGCTGGTGACCAATGTTGCGCAACAGAATTCAAAAATCGACAGCTACCGTTTGATACGTATGGATACATCCGTGTCAAAGGGAGAAAGCCATGGCAAACTACAGTCCACAACACTTTGAGCCTCGGGCCAAGGCCGTCAACGTCAAGGGCGTTGCCAACCGCGCCGTCGCAACCGTTTTGACGGCGGGCCTCATCGCTCAGCCGCTCATGTCGCCGCTGGCGGCAATCGCCGCACCGTCAACCGATAACGGCGATTCTGTTCAGGGGGGGGGTAGTTCTGTAGAGAATACCGTTGCCGCCGGTAACCAAGCGGTCGTAAAGACGGCTGCCCAGCTGGCCGAGGAGTCGGCAAAGCAGCTCAAGGACGCTCAGGCCGCCTACGATGCCGCCCAGAAGAAGGCCGACGCGGCGGGCCAGTCTCAAAAGCAGGCACAGCAGCAAAAGAATCAGGCCTCGCAGGCTGTGAGCGACAACGAAATCGAGCAGAACGCAGCAGAAGTCGCCGCGCTTCAGGAGAAGATTGACGAGCTCAAAGCCGCCGTCGAAAAGACCGAGCAGCAGCAGAAGAAGCTGGGCGACCTGAACGATCAGCTCGATCAAGCCAACAAGAGTGTCGAGGATAAGACCCAGGCGCTCAAGGACGCCAAGGCAAAGCAGGATGAGGCCAAGAAGGCCCTCGACGATGCCCAGGCCAAGCTCGAGGCCATGGATATGGACGAGTACGAGGCCGCCAAGAAGGCCGTCGAGGACGCGCAGACAAAGCTCGATGACGCCAATAAGGCCGTTACTACTGCACAGGACAATCTGGACCAGGCCAAGGCTGCCGAGGCCAGCGCCCAGCAGGAAAAGCAGAATACCGAGGCAGCTTTGACGACTGCCCAGGCCAAGAAGCAGGAGACTGCCGCTGCTCTCGCAGTCGCAACCACCGCGCGCGATAACGCCCAGCAGAAGTTCAACCAGGCGCAGGCCGCGCTCGATGCTGCCGTCTCGGGTACGGGTGTTGACCTGAGCGCGCTTGAGGCCGCCAAGATCGCTGCTGCTGGTGAGCTCAAGACCGCGCAGGACGCGCTCGAAGCCGCGACGACTGCAGACGCCACCGCACAGGCGAACCTGCAGGCTGCGCAGACTACCGTCACCGCCGCGCAGGAGAAGGCCAACGCCGCCAACGCTGCTGTGGCATCTGCCCAGTCTGCATACGATGCGGCAAACAAGGAGTACAAGGACGCGGCCAGTAAGCGTGACGCCGCGAAGACGGCATACGAGCAGGCCCAGCAGACCGAGGCCGACAAGAAGGCGGAGTACGACCGACTCGTCGAGGTCCGCCAGCAGAAGCGCAGCGAGTGGGAGGCGGCCTGCGCCGCTTCGAACGCCGCGGAAAAGGCTTATGACGCTGCTAATGTCCAGGTTGAGGCTCTTGAGCAGCAGATTGCAGACCTAAAGTCCAACATGACCGTTGACCAGGAAGTCATCAGTCAGGGTATGTTCGGCTTCATGAACTACATCATCGGCGGCAGCCAGTTCACAGCCACGCAGAAAAAGAACGCCCAGGATGCCGTATCGACGTTGACCGGCGCCGATGACAAGGCCGAATGGTATGACCAGTACGTCGATCAGGACATGTCTCGCGACGCCAACCCGCTCTCCTTGGAGCAGATGCGCAACGCCCTGACATATCTCGACACCCAAAACAATCTCCGCAAGGCGAACGGCCAGTCGGCGCTCAGCGTCAGCCTCCGCATGACTGTGGCAGCCGCCCTCAATACATCGTATTCATCGAACATCTGGGGACACTCTGGCTGCTACTATGATAACGGTGAAAATCTTGCCGGCGGCGGCGGAGCATACACCGGCGGTGAGACCGAGGATACCCTCGGCTGGCCCTACACTGGTCTCTACACTCAGGAGAAGGTTAATTACGAGAATTGGATTAAAAAGTACGGTGCGGATAGCGAGGCTGGCAAAGATCTCATAGCTCATCGCTATGATTCGTACTATATCTACCAAAACTATAACGATGTGTATTCCGGTACAAAAGATGAGAACGGTAAGGAAAGAGGAGACGGCTGCGGGCACTATCTCAACATTATCGATTCCGCTACGGCGGCTATCGGTATCGCAACCGGTAGCGGAAAGAACACCGATTCCGAGGTAACCGCATTCGATTACAGCGATGATGACACTCAGGCCGATTTCACGGTCTCTGAGTTCAAGAAGCTCGTCAACGACTACATCGATTCTGCCTATAACGCTGGCGGCACGCAGGCGCAGAAGGCGCAGCTCAAGAAGCTTCAGGGCAAGCTCGCCGAGGCGCAGAAGAACTTTGGAACTACTAGGGAAGCTTACTTCGCAGCTGTAAACGGGCAGGATGCCGCCCAGGACGCTTTCACCGCAGCCGATGTGAACATGAACACCGCCAAGGGCGAGTACGAGAAGGCTAAGTCCGGCACCGCCGCCGCGAAGACGGCATACAACGCCGCGAAGGACGCACTCGGCGGAATCGACATCGAGTCCCTCAAGCAGAACCTCGATACCGCCAAGGGCGAGGCTGCCACTGCCCAGGCAGCTCTCGATAAGGCAAACGCCACGCTTGCTGACAGCAAGACGAAGGCAGCCGAGGCCGCTGCTCACAAGGCGAAGGCTCGCAGCGCCCGCGATGCTGCCAAGGTAAAGTCCGACCAGGCCAGCGAGGCGTATGACAACGCCACGGCTTCGGTCAAGGACCTTACCGCCAAGCGCGATGCCGCCAAGACGGACCTTGCGAACAAGCAGGGCACGCTTGACGATGCCAAGAAGGCCGACGACACTGCCCAGGCTGGCGTTGACAAGGCTCAGGCCGCAGATACGCACGCTGCGACCACTCTTTCGGACGCCAAGCAGGCAGTTGCCGCCAAGACGCAGGCCCTGTCCGACGCACGGGCGAAGGTCAAGGCTGCCGAGGGCGAGCTGGCCGGTGCAAACAAGGCCTTCGAGCGCTTCGCCGGCGCTCAGAAGGCGGTCGACGACGCCAAGACCGCCTATGACGCTGCCGTGGCCAGTGTCGCCGATGCCCAGAAGCAGCTCGAGGCCGCCAACGAAGCCGTCGTCGATGCGAACCTCGATATCGTCAAGGCCAAGGCAGAGCTTGCCAACGACGAGGCACTCAAGGCTGATCTTGAGGCTGTCGACCACAAGGCATCCCTTTTCGCGGGCACGACGGGCAACGAGAAGCTGGTCAAGCTGAACGCTGCCTACGCTCGCTATAAGGCTGCCGTCGATGCCGCCGCTGGTCTCAAGGCTGCTCTGAGCGATGCCGATGCCAAGCTGTCCGATGCCAACGACGCCTATGCCGCCGCGCTGGCTGAGCTTGGCGATGCCAAGGATGCCCTGGCTGCCGCGCAGGCCGAGTACGACAAGTATCATCCCAAGGCTGAGCCGCAGGCCAAGCCTCAGGTTGCACAGGCTGCTGCAAAGGCTCCTGTCGCCAAGAAGAAGGCCACGTCGGCCGCGCTCGCCCAGACTGGCGATGACTCCGCTCTTGCGGGCGAGGTGTTCGTCATCGGCGGTATCACCCTCGTGGCCGCTGGTGTGACGCTGAGCGATCGTCGTCGCAAGCAGATGTAGCGTTTCGAGCGTAGATTCTGCAACGAACTTCGGTTCATAGCAGGAACGCTTCGATAGCTTAACCGATAAGGCCGGCGCGCTGTTAAACGCAGCACGTCGGCCTTTCTTTGCGTTGGTATCAAAAAGCCCGGTCGGTAGCCGCGAAAGCTACCGACCGGGCAAATCGTAGGCAATATGGTCGCTGTCGAGCAACTGCTCGACTTAGCCCAGCAGGCTCAGGCCAACAGAGACAAACGCCAGGATAACGCCGACGATGGACTCGCCGCCGAGCAGGCCGCTGGCGACAACCAGGCCCTGTTCCTGGAAGGCGGCGTCCTTGGCAGCCCTCTCCTCGTCAGAAAGACCAGCGGTGGCGTCGCGGTGGGCGGACCACTTGTCGTAGGCGAGCTTGACGCAGGAGCCCAGGAATGCCGTGAGTGACATGTAGAACGGCAGGTACACGCCCAGGCCGATCATCATGGCCGGAATGCCGAGCCAGTACATGACGATGCCGGCGATAAAGCCGCCAACGAACCACGGCACGCTCGGGATGCCCGAGACCATGGTGGCGACGACGCTTGCCTGCGCGGCAACAAAGCTCTTGTCGGGGCCAAAGGCGTCCGGGCCATAGGCGGTGACGAGCGCGACCATGACGGCTGCGGCGACCAGGGCGCCCACGATGCCGCCGATGGCTTGGCCGATCCACTGCGCACGCGGGTTGGTGCCCAGCACAGCGCCGGCCTTAAAGTCGTTCATGACGTCGCCCGCAAGGCCGCACGCCACGGCTACGATGCCGGCGATAAAGAACAGTTTGACCTGCGCGATCTGTGCAAAGGCAGCCACGATGAGCATGACGATGAGGCCGAAGATCTCCATGGGGTCGATGCTCGTCTGGCCGCAGCTCTGTGCGCTCATGATGGTGGTGACAAAGGTGAACAGCGTGACGATGACGGCCGGAACGGGACCAAGGTCAAGCACGATGGCGATGATCACGGCGATGGCGGCAGCGCCCAGGCCGATGATGCCGGCGTCGAGCTTAAGGGAGCCCGAGATGAGCGACTGCTCGTCGGTGTCGGTGGAGCTGTCGGCGGCAAGACCGCGGACGATGCCGGCGACCTGCGGCAGGATGTCCTTAAGGACGACGGCGACGCCAAAGCCCATCATAAGGCCCATGCCGAGGGACTTGACGATACCCTGCGCGGTCACAACATCGAACAGACCGGCAGCGGTGCCGCCGACGATGATGCCAAAGTTGCCCAGCAGCGCGCCGGCAAACCAGAACGCGACGGGGGCGAAGCCCACCAAAAAGCCGATGGACAGCAACATGGGCGAGTTATAGATGGCAAAGGTCACGCCGGGGATATTGAGCGTGCACAGCATGCTGGGCACCACACCCAGAGCGTCGCGCAGCACACTGTAGATGCCTGCGATGGCCATGGAGCCAAAGAGCTGCTTGCCGGTCTTGCCGCCGGCCTCGGTGGCGCGCAGGGTCTGAGCTGCGGCGTTGCCGGTGGGGAACTCCAGCGCGGCGTCCACGATAAAGTGACGGTGGATGAGCGCTGTCGCCAGAAGGCCCAAGATGGTGCCGGCGAGCGCCACGATAAACATGTCGAGCCAGCTGATCTGGTCGGCATAGCCCAGCATCCAGGCGCCCGGGATAGTAAACGCCAGACCGCCGGCGACCATGGCACCCGCGGACATGATGGTGTGGGTAACGTTGGCCTCGTTGAGGCTGGCGTTGCCCATGAGCTTAAGGAAGAACAGCGAGATGACGGCAGCGAAGACGATCGGCCAGGGGAGTGCGCCCATCTTGAGGGCGGTGTAGGCCGAGCTTGCCGTGATAATCACGCAGCCAAGGACGCCGATGACGACGCCGCGCAGCGTGAGTTGCCCGCGCATCGAGGCGCGGTTCGAGGGATTGCTCATATAGAACTCCTTTGCGTATATCCGCTTCCCCCGGGAGCGCCGCTACGGATACGGCGCGGGAAGTCGGGTTACCAAGGGCCGCCGCGTGAGCTCGCGCGCGACCGCGCACCAGTATAGCCGCAAGCTAGTCATTTTGGGACGGGGCTTTTTTAGCTACCCCGGGCTCGGCCAAAGGATGATTATTCTGGGACGGGGATTTAAAAATCATTAGGTACGCAATGATTTTTAAATCCCC
>CABTWP010000016.1 GCA_902488525.1 uncultured Collinsella sp. | reverse complement strand
CAGACGTGTGCTCTTCCGATCTATATAGGGGCGGAGCACCAAAGCCCTAAAGACAAAACCAGCTGTATTACTTCACCCCTCTGGGGGCACCAGACATCGAAGGACTGTCCCTAGGTGCCGCTTTCGTTGAAGCCTATCCTAGATGGCCAGATATACAGATCTAAAGACCGTCCCTATCAACTAGTCATTTAAGTCTGTCCCCAATGAGCAGGGATACTCATTTAAGTATGTCCCCAATGAGTAGGAATAGAAAAAGGCCCGGGTGCCGTGGCATCCGGGCCTTTGCTAGCAACTTGATGTTGCGGGCAGCTTAGAACTTGTGGCCGCACTTCTTGCAGACGCGCAGCTTGTTCTTGCCGTCCTTCTCGTGACCGACGCGGGTAACCTTACCGCACTCGGGGCAAACGAGATTGACGTTGGAGGCGTCGATGGGAGCCTCCTGCGAAACGATGCCGCCCTGCTGGTTGGCAGCGTTGGGCTTGACGGCCTTCTTGACGACCGAAACGCCCTCGACAACGACCTTGTTCTCGGCGGGGAGAGCACGCAGGACAACGCCCTGCTTGCCGCGATCCTTACCAGAGAGAACCTGGACCTTATCGCCCTTCTTGATATACATATATCTCCCCTAACTACAGGGTCTCGGGAGCGAGCGAGACGATCTTCATGTACTTCTTGTCACGAAGCTCGCGAGCGACGGGCCCGAAGATACGGGTACCGACGGGCGAACCATCGTTGTTGATGACAACGCAGGCGTTCTCATCAAAGCGAATGTAGGAGCCATCCTTGCGGCGGATCTCCTTAACGGTGCGAACGACGACGCAACGGACAACGTCCTTCTTCTTGACGTTGGCGCCAGGGGTAGCCTCCTGGACAGCACCGATGAACACATCGCCGATGCCTGCATAACGACGCTTGGAACCGCCAAGCACCTTGATGCAGCGAATCTTGCGAGCGCCGGAGTTGTCGGCGACGTTCAGCATGGTTTGCATCTGAATCATGGTAGATGTTCCTCCGAACTAAGAACCGAAGAGAGGTGCGCAGCCTTTATGCGGCCCGTGGTATGCAAGCCAGGCATACGCACATCTTCGGAAACGTACAAGTCGTAAGAGCGACTGCTTATTTAGCGCGCTCGACGACCTCGATGAGGCGCCAACGCTTCATCTTGGACATAGGACGGGTCTCCATAACGCGGACGGTGTCGCCCACGCCAGCCGTGCACTCCTCGTCGTGAGCGTGCAGCTTCTTGGAGCTGGTCATCATCTTGCCGTACTTGGGGTGACGCTTGCGCTCGGTGATGGTGACAACAATGGTCTTGGCACCGGAGACGGAGGTAACGACACCCGTACGGACCTTACGCGAGTTACGCGAATCAGTCATGTTCTCTCCTTAGGTCCTACTCGGCGACAGCGGACTTCTCCGCTGCGATCTCGCGGGCGCGCTGCTCCGTGAGGACGCGAGCGATGTCCTTCTTCACGGTGTTGACGCGAGCGGTGTTGTCCAGCTGGCTGGTGGCCATCTGGAAACGAAGGTTAAAGAGCTCGGCGCGCATTTCCTTCAGCTTCTCAACGAGCTGAGCGTCCGAGAGCTCACGAATCTCTGCGGGCTTCATTAGTTCTCCTCCTTGGCGGCGGCGGCGTCCTCAGCAGCCCACTTGGCCTCGAGAGCGGCCTCCTCAGCCATCTCCTTCTCGATGCGCTGCTCAGCGTTCTTGGCAGCAACAATCTTGGTCTTGATGGGGAGCTTGTGCTGCGCAAGACGCAGAGCCTCGCGAGCGACCTCCTCGGGAACACCCTTGACCTCGAACATGATGCGGCCGGGCTTGACGACGGCCACCCACTCCTCGGGGTTACCCTTACCAGAACCCATGCGAGTCTCGGCAGGCTTCTTGGTGATGGGCTTATCGGGGAAGATCGTGATGTAGACACGACCGCCACGCTTCATGTAGCGGGTCATGGCAATACGAGCGGCCTCGATCTGACGGTTGGTGATCCAATGGGCCTCGAGAGCCTGGATACCAAACTCGCCGAAATGCAGCTCGGTATTACCCTTGGCCTGGCCCTTCATGGAGCCACGCTGCACCTTGCGGTGAAGAATACGCTTAGGGGCAAGCACTACTGACCCCTCCTCTCGGAGTTACGACGACGAGGACGGGAAGAGCCCTCGAGTGCAGGGTTGGGAACAGGCTGGCCCGGGAGCTTCTCGCCCAGGTAGATCCAGACCTTCACGCCGCAAGCGCCCATGGTGGTGCTGGCGACAGCCGTGCCGTAGTCGATCTTGGCACGGAGGGTGTGCAGAGGCACGCGACCCTCGCGGTACCACTCACGACGGCCCATCTCGGCACCGCCGAGACGACCGGAGCACTGGATACGGATGCCCTTAGCGCCGGCCTTGCGGGCGGACTGGACAGCCTTTCGCATAGCGCGACGGAAGGCAACGCGGCCCTCGAGCTGCTCGGCGATAGACTGAGCAACGAGGTTGGCGTCGAGCTCGGGGCGCTTGATCTCGACAACGTCGACGGAGAGCTGGCCCTTGGAGACGCCAGCGACCTTCTCGAGCTCGGTGCGGAGGGTATCGATCTCGGCACCCTTCTTACCGATGACAACGCCGGGGCGAGCGGTGAGGATAATGACCTTCACCTTGTCGCCAGCACGCTCGATCTCGACGCGGGAGACAGCTGCGCGGGAAAGACGCTTCTCGAGGTACTTGCGGATCTCGAGATCGTTACCGAGGGTCTTAGCGTAATCCTTCTCTGCGAACCAGCGGGAGCGCCAGTTCTCGGTGATGCCAAGACGGAAGCCGGTGGGGTAGACTTTCTGACCCATACAGCTTTACGCCTCCTTTCGAGGAGCAACGACGACGGTGATGTGGGAAGTACGCTTCAGAATGCGAGAAGCGGAACCCTTGGCGCGGGGACGGATGCGCTTAAGCGTCGGACCCTCGTCAACATAGGCAGCGGCGACAACCAGGTTGTCGGCACGCAGACCGTTGTTGTTCTCGGCGTTCGCAACGGCGGAACGGAGAACCTTCTCGACATCCACGGCGACGGCGCGGTCGCAGAAGTGGAGGATGTCGAAGGCCTGAGCGACAGGCTTGCGGCGGATCAGATCGACCACCAGGCGGGCCTTGCTGGGGGAAACACGCACGTACTTAGCGACGGCGCGAACCTCGGTGGCCTCAGTTTCAATAGACTTAGTTGCCATTTACGGTTAACCCCCTATTTGGCCTTGTGGCCACGGAACGTACGAGTCGGCGCGAACTCGCCGAGCTTGTGACCAACCATGGACTCGGTAACATACACGGGCACATGCTTGCGGCCGTCGTGGACGGCGATGGTGTGACCAACCATCTCGGGGAAGATGGTGGACGCGCGGGACCAGGTCTTCACGACGTCCTTCTTGCCAGCCTCGTTCATCGCGGTGATACGCGAGAGAAGGCGAGTCTCCACGAACGGGCCCTTTTTGAGACTTCTGCTCATAAGTGCTTTCTCCTAAAACTCGGTATCCGAAATTACTTCTTACGGCGACGAATGATGTGCTGGTTCGAGACCTTCTTCTTCTTGCGCGTACGAAGGCCCTTCGTCGGCTTACCCCAGGGGGTAACGGAGGGACGACCAGAGGTGTGGTTCTTGCCCTCGCCACCGCCGTGCGGGTGGTCGACAGGGTTCATGACGGTACCGCGGACGGTCGGGCGCACGTTCATGTGACGCTTACGGCCGGCCTTGCCGATGACGATGTTGGAGTGATCGGCGTTGCCGACCTCGCCGACGGTGGCGCGGCAGGTAACGAGGATGCGGCGCATCTCGGAGGAAGGCATACGGACGATAGCGTACTTGCCCTCCTTACCCATCAGCTGGCAGGAGTTACCGGCGGAACGGGCGATAGCAGCACCCTTGCCCGGCTGGAACTCGACGGCGTGGATGAGCGTACCGACGGGGATGTCGGCGAGGGGCAGAGCGTTGCCCGGCTTGATGTCGGCGTCAGAACCGGACATGATGGTCTGACCGACCTCGAGGCCCTTGGGGGCCAGGATGTAGCGCTTCTCACCGTCAGCGTAATGCAGCAGAGCGATGCGAGCGGAACGGTTCGGATCGTACTCGATCGTGGCAACCTTGGCGGGCACGCCGTCCTTGTTGCGCTTGAAGTCGATCACGCGGTAACGACGCTTCACGCCGCCGCCCTGGTGGCGGGTGGTGATGCGGCCGTTGTTGTTACGACCGGCCTTCTTGGGCAGGGGCTCGAGAAGAGACTTCTCGGGCTTGGTGCAGGTGATCTCGGAGAAGTCGGAGATCGTCTGCCAACGCCTACCAGCGGAGGTCGGCTTAAGGTGCTTTACAGCCATTACAATCCCTTTCAATAGGAATCCGTTAGCCATCGCAGACAGGGATTCGAGGTTCTGCCTCGGGTGCGATGACACCGGACGTATACACGGTTCCGGGCGTGTCCATTTTATACGCCCAAAACCTTGAGCTCCCGCCTCCCCTATTTGGGAGGCATGAGCTCACTCAACAGCAGCGAGTCTTAGGCCTGGTTGCCAAAGACCTCGATGGTGTCGCCCTCGGCCAGCGTGACGATGGCCTTCTTCCAAGAACGGGTCTTGCCGGCGACATAGCGCACGCGCTTGGTCTTGGGCTTGACCGTCAGGGTGTTCACGCGAACGACCTTGACGCCGAAGATCTCCTCGACAGCGTCCTTGATCTGATACTTGTTAGCATCCTTGGCGACCTCGAACGTGTACTTGTTCAGCTCCATGCCGGAGAAGGAACGCTCGGACACGATCGGACGGATGATGATCTCGTGGGCGGTCATTTATGCAAGCACCTCCCCGAAGTGAGCGGCGATGTCGGCGGGCATCAGCACAGCGTTGTTGTTGACGAGATCGTAGGTGTTGGCCTCGTCGGCAGTGATGATGAACGTCTTGGGAATGTTGCGGAACGACAGGTAGGCGTTGACGTCCTCATCGCGAACGATGATGGTCAGACGCTTACCCTCAAGGCCGAGAGCCTTGAGCATGGCGACGGCAGCCTTGGTGGAAGGCTTCTCGAAGCCGTAGTCGTCGACGAGCACGAGCTCGCCATCGGCCAGCTTGGCGGACAGCGCGGAGCGCATAGCCAGCTTGACCTCCTTGTTGTTCATACGCTTAGCGTAGGAACGGGGCTTGGGGGCGAAGACAACGCCACCGTGACGCCACTGGGCAGCACGGATGGAACCCTGGCGGGCACGGCCGGTGCCCTTCTGACGCCAAGGCTTCTTGCCGCCACCGGAAACCTCAGAGCGACCCTTAGCAGACTGGGTGCCCTGACGCCAAGAGGCCATCTGGCACTTGACGATGTGGTGCATAACGTGGATGTTCGGCTCGATGCCGTACACCTCAGCGGCGAGCTCGGCCTCGGCGACCTTCTTGCCCTCGCTGTTCTTTACTTCAAACTTTGCCATTTAAGTGTTCTCCTTGGTATGACGCTGGGCTAAATGGGCTGGGCCCTTAGGCCATACGGATGGCGACGAGACCATTCTTGGCACCCGGGACAGCGCCCTTGACCAAGATGAGGTTCTGCTCGGCATCGATGCGGACAACGGAAAGGTTCTTGACGGTAACGCGCTCGTTACCCATGTGACCGGCCATCTTGACGCCCTTGAGGACGCGCGCAGGATAGGCGCACTGACCGATAGAACCGGGGTGACGCTGGAAGTGAGAACCATGCGTCATAGGACCGCGGCGCTGACCCCAGCGCTTGATGCGACCCTGGAAGCCCTTACCCTTGGAGGTACCGATGACGTCGACCTTCTCGACATCAGCGAAATCAGCGACGGTAACGACCTCGCCGACCTTGTGCTCCTCGCCGTTCTCGACGCGGACCTCACGAAGGAAGCGGACAGGCTCGACGCCAGCCTTAGCGAAGTGACCAGCCATGGGCTTGTTCACGTTCTTGGCCTTGATGTCGCCGAAACCGATCTGGACGGCGTCATAGCCGTCGGTTGCCTGAGTTTTAACCTGCGAGACAGCGCAGGGGCCAGCCTGGATGACCGTGACGGGGACGACGTTGTCGTTCTCGTCCCAAACCTGGGTCATGCCAATCTTGCGGCCGAGAATCATGCTGATCAAGATATGATCCCAACTCTCGCGTGGTCTTGGGACAATGCGTACACCACCGAGCGTACGCCCCTAGAGGACCACTACTTACACGACGTGCTCTCCAGCCTTGTATTGCGTCCGAACTACCTGACAACCCTATTAAGCAGGCGTTTTGTCCAGCCAGAATACTCCCCTGGTTACACACAGCTGTCTAGTATACACGGCTGCGGGCGTATCCATCGAGATTCATATTTCACTCACATTGTTTACGCAGGTAAAGTGCGCGGAGTCGCCTGGGGCCGGCAGAGCGGCGGCGAAATATATTAAGGTTGCTGCTCTGCCGGGCTTGGGAGACGACACGTTGACGCCTGCTTAACTCTGCTCGCTCAGGCTAAAGACTTTGTTGGGGATCCACTATTTGTTGGAGGGTGAATTTGCTTTGAAGCGGCTTGCCTTCCGCCTGTGGCTTTTTTGAATTGGCGGCTGACGCTGCCGCGACTTATTGCCAAGAGGACTTCAACACCATCGGCGCTCATGAGACGAGCGGGACACGGCGACCTCCTCAAGGCAGAAGAGGAAGGCCCGCGCTCCAGCTCCATTATCGCGGCATCCCATTTCGGGGCGAAGAACTAGAGCACCGAGAACCGGATGAAATTGTACGTGCAGATCACGATGATGAGCACGAGGGCGAACACGTAGAGCTTATCGACCGCCGCCGAGTCCATCCGGCGCAGCAGGCGGCGCCCCACGACCGACCCAAGCACCGCCATCGCCGCCATGCCCAGCAGGACCACGGGGAGGAACGCGGGCACGCTGCCCGTGGCCAGCGTGTAGATGAGGCTCGCCGTCTGCGAGAACGCGATGATGAACAGCGACGCCTGCGCGGCGGGCTTGCTCTCCATGGCGAAGAAGAAGACGAGGATGGCCAGGTTGAATGGGCCGCCGCCGATGCCGAGGAAGGACCAGCACGCCCCGGCGCAGAACCCTATGAGCGCCTGCGCCCACGCATTCTCGAGCTTGAGGCCCTTGATGCGCGCCTTGTTGAGCGTGTAGGCCAGCACGAGGACGGCGAGCACGATGAGCACGGCGGCCTGGACCGCGCCGACGAGCTCGGCGTCGGGGAACACGGACCCCAGCCGGTTGAACAACATCTTGCCGATCACGCCGCCCACCGCGGAGCTGACGGCGATGGGCGACATCGCCCGCGCGTCGATATCAGACTGCCCGCTCGCCGCGTTCTGCGCGAGCGTGGAGAGCGACATGATGAGCACCGACATGCTCGAGAGGAAGCTCACCGTGCTCACGCTCATGACGTTCATCGCGTCGACCACGGGCTTGATGATCACGCCGCCGCCGATGCCACAGAGCGGCCCCAGAAGCGACGCCAGGAAGCATACCGCGAAGACCAAGATGTATTGAGGACCCATCCGAACAAGCTCCTATCGATCGAGCAACACCCTATGCAACGAATTGCAAGCGTTCGTATCATTCAAAACCGCAGCGTATGGTTGTGGACTTTTACATATCTCGAACGCTGCTGCGCGATATGTCCCTATTTACGCCGCTCATGCGGAGCACCGTTGCGCCAAGGGCTAGGCGTCCCCGCCAATCTGCCTGCCGAGTCCATCAATGGCCCGCGCACCGTCTCGACACGCCGCTAGTAGTTAGCGAAGTAATCCTGGTTGAAGATGCACGCGTAGACGACGTCGAGCAGCAGCGCGGTGGAAACGCTCATGGCGAAGTGCCCGATGTTGTCCTCGCGGTGCATCCGGACAGGAAGTTGATGGTCGCCACGTCGGCGACACCCACGGCGTCCATCACGGGCTTAATGATGATGCCCCGCCGACACCGCAGATGGCACTGATGGTAGAGGCGAAAAACGCAATGGCGAATACGATTGCTAGCATATGAAGCGCCTAGACTCTTCCCTACTTGTCAGGCATGGCTGCTGCGAGCGTCCGCTCAGCGCGCTCGCAATAGGACGCGGCGCGCCCCTCGTCACCCTTGTTCTCGTACTGAACCGAGAGCATCTGGCAGAGCAGGGCCTCTTCCATGCCAGCCGCCTCCGACAACGCGCGCTCCATCTCGTCGATATAGGCATACGAGCCCTTGAGGAAGACGTCATAGGTGCGACGGTCGGCACGCGCAGCCTCGCGATCACCGTGCTCCTCGAGGTAGGAGAGCACCTCGCGTGCGTGGGGCTCATCCCCGATCTCCACGTAGAAGGAGAACGCCTTTGCCGCCAGCGCGAGTGTCTGCTCCTCGCTCATCTTGAGCGAACCCATCTCGCGGATGATGCGCTCGGATGCCTCGACGTCATCCATGGCAAGAGCTGCGTTCAAGCGCATGAAAAGCACGTTGTACTTGGGGTACAGCACGCTAGTGAGCGGGCGGTTCAGGACCTTGAGGTAGTTGTTGAGGTCGCCCTCGCGCAGGTACGCCTCGAGCTTGGCGAAGGTTGTGCGCTTTTGGACCTCCATGTAAATGGTGAACCCGACCGCAACCACTACGACCACAATGCCGATCGTCTTCATATCCATGGATAGGCCTTTCTCTTAACGTTGGAGGCGCGAGGGCCGGGGGCGCTCAAGCATAACGGCGGGCGCACGTCCCGCCACCAACTCGCCGTCACGAACATATCCCTCTTCGCGACCAGCGAGCTCCTCAATCAGGCAGGCACGGAGCACGGCGATGCGCGCGGCGCGCTCCGGAGCGTCGATGAGGTCGTGCTCCTCACGCGGATCGGCGTCCAGGTCGAAATACTGCTCCACCCCGGTCCGTGTGAACCAGATGTACTTGTCATGCGGGGTCACGATCCACTGGTTGGACTGCTCGCGGCTGCCGCTGTGCTCGCCGTGCAGGTATGCACGGTTCAGCGGCGCGGCGCCGGTAAGCTCGCCCATGAGCGAGGCGCCCTCCACGCCCTCGGGCACGGGCAGGTCGCACGCCTCGAGGATGGTGGGCATAAGGTCCATGAGTTCCACCGTGCTCTCGCTCACGCCGCGAACGCGCTCGCCGCCCGGCACATCGACGTTTTTGCCCACGTGCACGATGAAGGGGATGCGCGCGGAGCCCTCGTAGGGCAACACCTTGCGAAAGAGACTGTGGTCAAAGAGCATCTCGCCGCGGTCGGAGCAGAACACGATCACGGTGTCGTGGTAGGTCTCGTCGTTCTCGAGCGCCGTGATGAGCCGGCCGATCTGGTGGTCCATATGTGTGATGCAGGCATAATAGCCCGCCATGGCCTCGCGGCGCAGCTCGGCGTCGCGGCAGCCGTGCACGCTGTCCAAGATCATGCCATCGCGCTCGGTGGCATCGGCGTCATCCCAATCGCCAGCGGCAGGCGCGCGCAGCTCCATGTCGCGGTACAGATCGAAGTAGGTCTGCGGCGCGTCGAAGGGCGGGTGGGGCCGCACGAAGCTCGTCATGAGGAAGAACGGGCGCGTGCGATCGCGGGTCTCCAAAAAGCGGATGGACTCGTCCACCACCCAGTTGGTGGGGTGCAGGCGCTCCTCGTAGGCCCAGGGATGGGTGATCCAGGAGTTGTTCTCAACGCCCGAACCGTTCACGTCGGCGAATTCGCCCAGTTCATTTTTGAGGAAGCGCATGTAGTCGTCGGAGACGTTCTGGTGCATCCAGTACGGCAGGTTCGCCTTGCGGTAGTGGCCGATGTAGCCGTCATGCAGGCGCATGTGCTCGAAGCTGCAGCCCAAACGCGGCGGATGCACGTGCATCTTGCCTACCACGGCGGTCTGGTAGCCGCCGTCGCGCATCTCCTGCGCGAGCATATGGTCGTACTCCCACGCGATACCGTCCTGGTAACCCACGCGGCCCGTGCCCGCGGGCGTCTTGCCGCAAAAGAGGGCGGCGCGCGCCGGGATGCAACTCGGGCAGGCGGTGTAGGCGTTCTCGAACAGCATGCCGTCGGCGGCGAGCGTGTCCAAGTAGGGCGTCTGCACGTCCGGATGGCCGTCGATACCCAGGCAGTCGCCGCGCATCTGGTCGCACATGATAAGGAGAACGTTGGGTTGCTGGGGCATAGGGAACTCCAAACTCACGGGAACGGGATGAAGATTGAGTGGTCAAGGCGGGAGGGGCGCAGAGCCCCACACAACTACGACGAGGCAAAACCCGGGCAGGATCAGCGCCGCGTGAACATGCGAGCCACGCGCTGCAGGCCGGGATAGGCGTACTCCAAAAACTCACGCAGCCCGCAGTAGCCCGCATCGTAATAGGCGATGTTCAGGCGCTTGCAGTTGCGATGGCAAATGCCCTCAAAGGGGCAATCGGCGCACCGCGCGCAATCGCGACGCGGCTCGTTCAAAAACATGCGCATGGTCTCACAGGTCGCCATTGCCTCAAGGGAATCGACGCGAATATCGCCCACGCGGTACTCATCCAGCGCATAGAAGTCGCACGGATACACCGAACCGTCGCTTTCCACCACGAACTGCGGAGCGCAGCGGCCGAGCATACCGCACTGCGACGGAAACTGCCCGAGCGCCATCTGCATGACGTTCTCGAACAGCCAGATGCTCACATAGCGCCCAGCACCGAGCTCGCGCCACCACAAGTCGAACAAGCGGCGGTAGAACGAGGAGAAGGCACGCGGGTCGAGCGAGAACGTGTCCCGCTCATCGTCGAGGCCCGGCAGGCACGGGATGAACTGGATATGGGTGATCTTCTCCTGCTTGATGAAGGAGAAGACGCGCTGTGGATGCGCCGCCATCTGCGAGGTGAGGACCGAGAGTATGTTGACGTCCACGCCGCGCTCGCGCAGCAGGCGAACGCCGCTCATGACGCGCGCGTACGTAGCGGCACCGTGCGCATCGGGACGCATCGAATCGTGCAGGTCGCGATAAGCGTCAACCGAGACTCCGATGAGGAACCCGTGCTCGCGGAAGAACTCGGCCCATTCCTCTTCGATCAGGTAGCCGTTGGTCTGCAACGCCCAGCTCACCCGCTGGTTCTCACGGCGCTCCTCCACCCGCGCGACGAACGAATGGAAGAAGTCAAGGCCGGCCAGGGTGGGCTCGCCGCCCTGGAAGGCGAAAGAAATGTGCGCATCACTCGCCACGGCGAGTGCACGGTCGATGATGGCACTTGCCACGTCTTCGCCCATGACGCGGGCGCTCCGCTCCTCGCGATGAGCAGCGACATCGCAGTAAAAGCAGTACCTGCACCGCATGTTGCAAGCACTCGATGCCGGTTTTATCAAAAAGCCAATATGCTTCGCGCACATGGCACATACCCCCCTTCGCACAGGCTAGCCCTCACTCATCGGGCCGGAAACCACCTCCTTACCCGAGGCGGCGCATCCGGCCCGCACAATCACCGCATGAATCTTAGGCCAAGCCCAGGCGCTCCTTTTGCTCGGCCGGGGACTCATGCTCCTCCAGGCCGCGCAGCAGCAGGTCAATCATGCGCTGTTCGGCGTGGTCGTCCTTGCCGGCGAGATTATTAACCTGGCCGTAGTCACTCTCAAGGTCGAACAGCATCGTCTGCTCGACCTCGGCGAGCGGCGTGGCTCCCTCGATCTGGGCCGGCTTCTTACAGGGGATCTTGAACAGCGGGTACTTGGTGCGTTTGAAGTAGCGGCCACACTCAATCTCCTCCGGGCAGTCCGAACCCATCTTTTTTCGGATGGTGTGCGGCAGTGCGGTGTACTCGAAGCACGGCTGGTTGCCGGCGACCGGCGCGCGGAAGTAGGTGTAGCGGCCGTCGGTGACGTTGACGGTCATGGCGTGCACGCCGTACAGGGCGTAGCCACGCGTGGGCGCGTCAGCATCCGTCATGAGCGGCACGAGGGAGGTGCCGCACACATCTGCGGGAATCTCGCAGCCGTGGGCTTCAAGCACCGTGGGCATGATGTCGATTGCCTGAGTGAGCTGGCGGGCATGCTCGCCGGCGCGGGCGTTACCCGGGAAGTGCACAATGAACGGCAGATGCGCGAGCTCGTTATACAGGTGCATGTAGTTTTTGCCCATGTAGTCGCGCTCGCCCAGGAAATAGCCGTGGTCGGTGGTGACCATGACCATGGTATCGTCCAGCATCCCGCGCTCCTCGAGCTTGTCGATGAGCCTACCAAACCAGCGGTCGGTCATGGTGACGAGGGCCTTGTAGCGGCGCTGCAGGTAGTCCTCCGCGCCCTTGTTGACGTCGGTGGCGGAGACGCGCTTGTACTCAGGAATCTCGAAGTAGTCGCGGTCGAGCTCGCCAGTGCCGCCGTACATCTCCATGTACTTGTCGGGCACATCGAAGGGCTCGTGCGGGTCGAAGGCCTCAACCATAAGGAAGAAGTCGTCGGCCCCAGCATTGCCGTCGATCCAGTCGCAGGCGGACTGGAAGGTCTTGGGGCTCGGCATGTCCTCTTCGTTGGGCCAGAGCTGACGGTTCTTCTGGTACTGCTCGCGCACGCGCCCGTAGAAGGTCTCGGGCATGTTATTCGGCTCATCGATGCGGCTGACCCACGGGTCGCCCTCCTGGCCGCGGTAGTAATCCCAGGTGTTGAACTCCTGGAGGTAGCCCTCGCCACCGGTGCGTAGGTAGTGGCAGTGGTCGGTGGTGATGTGGCAGAAGTTGCCGTTCGCGCGCAGGCAGGCCGGCAGCGTCACATCGAAGGGCTCGATGGGGCCCCAGGGGCGCTCGAGGAAGTTGTAGCGACCGGTGAGGATGTCGCGGCGGGCAGGCATGCAGGGAGCCGAGCCGATCCAGTGGTTGTCGAACACGCAGGAACGCTCGGCAAAGGCATCGAGATTGGGGGTCTGGACGTCGGTTGCGGGGTTGTAGCACGACAGGACGTCGCGACGCAGAGTATCCATGAGCACGAGGACGGTTCTCATTGGCATCCTTTCGATAGTTGGATTTGCCAGATGGCGATACGCCAAAGGCACATGGGCATAATGGAGCGCACCCCGATCGCGCACGATGGAGAGCACATGAGACAACGAGGCCCGCGCCCGGCATGCGGGGCGCGGGCATCAAACGATTTGCCTTTTGATAAGCTCGCGATTAGGCGAAGATCTTGAACGCCGGGAAGTAGAAACCGATAGCGGCGAACACAAGGGAGAACACAATCAGACCGATGATGATCTGGGCGGAGTTCTTGCCCTGGCCCTTCTTGAGCAGGCGATAGCAGATGAAAGTCAGAACGACAGGCAGCAGGAAGGGCAACACCTTATCGAGCTGGTCCTGGAGCACCAGCGGGTCACCCTCACCGAAGGCGAACTGCACGGCAAGCTTGAGCTTAACGGTCGTGGCGATCAGGCCGCCGGTGACCATGACGCCCAGCACGTTGGCGAGGTTGCCCAGACGGTCGAAGACCTGGACGCCCGCCTTCTCGACGAGCTCCATGCCCATCTCGTAACCCTTGTGCAGGCCGAAGTACTTCAGCGGCCAGTACAGCAGGTTGATGAGCAAGAACATCACGAGCGGACCCACAATGGAGCCGTTGTCGACGCACATAGATGCGCCGATGGAGCCGGCGATCGGGAACCAGGTGAGGTTCAGCAGGGAGTCACCAAGGCCGGCGAAGGGACCCATGAGGGAGGTCTTGATGCCGACGACGGTGTCCTTCTGATCCTCATCCGTGGTCTCCTCCAGGGCGGCGGTGATGCCAAGGATGAAGGGGATCGCGAGCGGGTGGGTGTTGAAGTACTCGAGGTGGCGCTTCATGGCGTTAACGCGCTCCTCCTTGGGGGCGTCCTTGTAGAGCTCCTCGAGGACAGGGGCAAAGCAGTAGGTCAGGGACAGCGACTGCATGCGCTCGTAGTTGTGCGCGAATTGGCAACCCTGGGTGCGCAGCAGGACCTTGTTCAGGGTGGAGTTGGAGATCTTACCCATTAGAGATCGTACTCCTCGTCATCATCGGAGCCGGCGGCAGAGGCGGCGGCAGGGGCGGGTTGATTCTTCTGGCCCTCGGTAATGACGTCCCACACGCCGGCGGCGGCGCAAGCGGCGAGCGCGATGCCCACGGTCGGGACGTTGAGGAAGGCGGCCATGATAAAGCCGAGCAGCAGGAAGATCCACATGTTCTTCTTCATCATCATGGTGAGGAGCATGGCCAGACCGACGGCGGGCATCATGCCACCGGCGGTGGAGAAGCCGGTGAGGACCCACGGAACCTGGTTCTGCAGGAAGGCCATGATGTCCTCGATCACGAAGGAGCCGATGCCCGTGGCGATGAAGACGGGAACGGCGCGGGTCAGGAAGAAGCACAGGGCGCCGGTCCAGAAGAACTTGTTGACGGCGTTGAACTTACCGGACTCGATGGCCTTGTCGGCACCGTGGACAAGCGAGACGTTAGTGGTCATGACCAAGATGTTCAGCTGCTGAACCAAGGTGGCGGTGGGGATGCCGATGGCGACTGCCAGGGCGATGGCGCTGGCGGTGTCGGTGGAACCCATGATGCCCAGGGCGGCACCGACGATGGTGCCGGAGATGACATCCGGCGGAACATAAGCGCCGATGTTGTTGACGCCGAGCCACATGAGCTCCATGGTCGCGCCGATCATGATGGCGGTCGTCATGTCACCGAGGATGATGCCGACGCCGACGGATGCCAGCAGGGGCTTGCGGAAGCCCAGGTGGGGACCGAACTGGTCCCAAGTGCACAGACCCGCCCAGATGGCGAGCAGAAGTGCCTGAAGCATAAGCCTCTCCTTCCCTATTCGCCCATCGTTCCCTCCGATGGGCACGCCCCGGGTTCACATGCCCGGAGATGGTTACTTACTTAGTAGTTCTTGAGGAGCTCGGACACGGGCTCCTTGGAATCGCGCGTGGTGGTCTGCATCCAGCAGTCGACGCCGAGGCCAATGAGCTCCTCGAAGGCGGCCTTTTCCTCGGCGGTGACGGACATGTTCTTGTGCAGGCGATGACGCTGCTCGTTGAAGCGCATGCCGGAGACGTTCAGGTAGTCGAACGGCAAGCCGTTCTCGTGCAGCTTGAGGGCGTCGATGGGGTTGGTGAAGAGCACCATCGTGGCCTTCTTGAGCTCGGTCTTCTTGAGGACCTCAATGAACTTCTCGACACCGAAGACGGAGACCTTGATGTCGGGGGCGGCGAGGCCGGCGACGGACTTCTGGACGGGGTCGTTGGCGACCTTATCCGAGACAATGATTGCCGATTCGATGCCGAAGTCGGGAATCCAAGTGGTGGCGACCTGACCGTGGATCAGGCGGTCATCGATGTCGACGAGTTTGAGTGCCATGATGTTCTCCTTTTCGTTTGCACGTTCCTTCAGTACCGTTTACGAATGCTCTGCTCGATCGAGGCGCCCACTCGGGGGATACGGGTGAGCGCCACTCGAATCGACGGGCTAACGAGCCTAGAGGTCCAAATCGTCCTCGTCTGCCTCCACGGCCGGAGCGGGAGCCTTGATCTCCTGCTGGGCCCCGGCGTGAGCGGCAGTGAGCTGGGCACGGACCGCGTCGGCGGAATCGAGGCCATCGCGGGTGAGCAGGAGCTCGACCGCAACGGGCATGGACAGGCCAGTGTAGGCAACCATGTTCATGCCGTTGAGCAGGCAGCGGGTAGTCACGTTGAATGGGGTGCCGCCGTAGATGTCGCATAGGGTGACGACGAGTTCGCACTCGGCGCTGAGGGTCTCGTAAGCCTCGCGCATCTCGGACTCGAAAGACTCCAGGCTCTTCTCGGCGGTGAGACCAAGAGCGATGACATCAGGCTGCTTGCCCGCAATCATCTCGACGGCGCCGAGGGCGGCCTGAGCGAACTCTCCGTGACTTGCAAGGATGACACCGATACGCATCTTCTGTCCTTTCATACTTATTAATTCTCTTCGTTCTGTTCGTTCTGTTCGTTCTGTTCGTTTATGTTCGTCTATATTTGTTTATTGGTCAAGAGATGATTTTTGGAATGAGCTCTATTTACCTCCTATTTGATGGTTTTTTCCGTGAGCGTTATGTTTTGACCGGTGAAAGGTAATGTGCCTTCGTGAACGGTTTGCGTTTATTTATGTTGTTCGTTTACATTGAAATAAGAACAAACGCTCGATGAGGGAGTCGGCACTCATGAAATCCGAACGCCAGCAGGCCATTCTCGACTTGCTCGATCAACATCATTCGGTATCGGTAAACGAGATATCTAATACCCTATCTGTTTCGGATATGACCATCAGGCGTGACCTGGCCGAGCTTGCCGACAAGGGCCTTCTTGTGCGCGTACACGGAGGGGCTCAGCTTCCACACTCCGCCCACGGAACAGCCCTTTCACGTTTGACCCCGCATGAGGAGAAACGTCGTTTTCAAGTTGATCAGAAACGTGCCGCTGCTATAGCCGCCGCCCAAACCGTCTCAGCCGGCGATACGATCTTTCTCGGTGGAGGCTCCACTCTCGAGCTCATGTGTTCGTATTTGCCCCAGGAGGACATACGCGTCGTCACCAACAGTCTTCCCGTGCTGAACCTGCTAGCCGACAATCCACATATAGATCTATTCTTTGTTGGTGGCATGATGCGTCACGACACGCGAGTTTTCACCATGCCATACAACGGCCGCGGCCCCTACGGTCTATCCGCTCCCAAGGCCTACGTCTCGGCAACCGGTATTTTTGGAAACGAGGTCTTTGGCTCTCGTCCCGATGCAGCCATGGTCCTCTCAGACGCTCTTTCTCGAGCTCAGGAGCGTTATCTTGTTGTAGATGCTGAAAAAGTCGGAAGGCGCGACTTCTGCCTTTTCACCACACTGGAGGATATGACCGCGGCATTCATTAACGAGGACGCAGACCCCCGGACCATCGAGGCCCTCCGCGCCTATACCTCCGTCATTACCGCATAATCCAATTGGCAAGCCATGCTTAAACCCGAACGTCACGAACAATTACTTGAGCTGTGCGCTCAGCGCGGAATGGTCACTGTTGCCCAAGCCGCAACAATCTTTGGTATATCTGAAATGACCGCTCGAAGAGACTTCGATGAGCTCTCGCGACGCGCTGGCGTCATCCGCGAGTACGGTGGCATCCGACTTTCAAGCGGCTCCCCCATTGCCGAAGAGGTCCCGTTTTTTGAAAAGCTCTCAATCCGCTCCCCTGAAAAAGAGCATATCGCACGCACCGCTGTCAACCTCATCAGAGAGCGCGACACCATCTTCCTCGGACCCGGTTCGACTTGCGCTCTCATCGCCCGTGCGCTGCCGCGCATGCGGCTGCGCGTCATCACAAACAGCATCATCGTGCTGAACATGCTCCAGATGCGTAACGATGTGGAGATCTGGGCCCTGGGAGGACAGTATCGCAAACGATCGGGTTCTTTCGTCGGGCCCATCGCCGAAGATGCTCTCGCCCCGCTCGGTATCGACACTTGCTTTATCGGCACCAACGGCGTACTCGCCCAATCCATCTCCTGTTCTAACCTTGAGGAAGGACGCTTACAGGCGCTCGCTTGCGATCGCGCCGCCAAGCGTTACCTTGTCTGCGATTCAAGCAAGATCGGACAGATGGACTTCTTCGGCTTCTTCAATCTCGATCAAATGGACGCACTCATCACCGATGCAAATGTCAACGACAAACAGCGTTCCATGGTTCTCGAATCAACTCGCATCATCGTCGCAGAATAGGCCTGTTTTGATTTAGCTGGACACCACAGCAAAGACCCCGATTTGATAAAGCCGAATCGGGGTCTCATTATTCGCATCAAATCGCAAATAGGTCAGCAGCTACTTCTCAGTGTAGACGCTCTCGCCACCGAGATAGGTCTCGACGAGGGATAGGTCGGGGTTGAGGACGACAACCTCACCCACGTAATCGGAGGTGCCGGCACCGGTGAGCACCACATTGAGGCGACCGTCGCCCATGGCGCGGGCGTCGGCCAGGAACGCCTCGACGGCCTCAAGGTTATCCTTGTAGATGTTCAGCGTGTCAAGCCAAAGCTCGGGAGACGACACGTTGATGTCTGCTTAACTCTGCTCGTTCAGGCTAATGACTTTGTTGAGGGTCCACTATTTGCTGGAGGGTGAACTTACATTGCATTGGCTCGCCTTCTGCTTGTGGCTTTGCCTCATAAAAATCGAAGATCATGATGGCGCAGTTGGGGAGTTTTGCTGGGAGCTCGAAGCCCTCTGGAGCTGCAGCCTTGATGAATTGGCGGCTGGCGCTGCCGTGGCTTACTGCTAAGAGGGTTTCGATGCCCTCGGAGCCCATGATATTGGTGAGGGTGGCTACCATGCGTTCTTGTAACGCTTTGCTTCCCTCTCCTCCGAAGGGGACCAGGTCCTCGCCCGGATCCCAGACGTCGGTGGGCAGGGCGTCGTGGGGGCCTTCTTCGAAGGTGCCGTAGCAGCGCTCGATGATGCCTTCGCAGGACTCGACTGCTGCGTCCGGGCCGAGGAGCTCGGTTGCGACGAGGCCTGCCGTGGCCATGGCTCGGCCCAAAGGTGAGGAGACCACTTTGTCGGGGACGACGTTGTGGGCTTTGAGCCATGCGGCTGCCATTCCCGCTTGTTTGCGGCCCAGGTCGGTCAAAGGTGAATCGCAGCGGCCCTGGACCAGCTTTTTGACGTTGAATTCCGTCTGGCCGTGACGGAGTAGATAGAGACGCTTCATGCTCTCCCCTTCTGCTTCAGTTACCTTGCCGGCACAGCCCTACTCGTGGGTATGCCCTACGTAGTCTTCGTCGATCGTAATCTTGGCAATCGACTTGGGGTATTCCGACTCGACCCGTTTCGCCAACTCGTGCTTTAGGTCCTCGGCGCTCATTCGCAGATCCGAGGGTCGCACGCAGTCAAAGATCACATTGGTGTGCGTGGGGCCCGGCACGCAACGCAGATCGTGAATCGAAAGGCGGCTATCGATCTCTTGGGCCATGGCGTTGATGCGCAGGCGCATGCTCGCCACCTTTGAATCGTCGGTCACGATGGGATCGTAATGGAGCGTGACGATCATGCCATCCTCGTCCCTAAACGACTGCTCGATGTTATCGAGCGTGTCGTGACTTTCCAGCGGGCTGGCCTCGGCCGCCATCTCGGCGTGCGCACTTGCGAACTTCCTGCCCGGGCCATAGTCGTGAACCATTAGGTCATGAACGCCCAAAACGCCGGGGTAGCTCATGATCTTGTCTCGGATGTGCTTGACCAACTTGGGATCGGGCGCCTGGCCCAAAAGCGGGCTCACCGTATCTTGAATAAGCTCAAAGCCGCTCCAGCCAATATAGGCGCCAACGGCAAGTCCAACCCAGGCATCAAGATTGATATGCGTCACCTGGGAAACAATCGCGCACGCCAGCACAGCACCCGTGGCAAGAACATCGTTCTTGGAATCCTGAGCGGTCGCATGCAGCGTCTCGGACTCAATGCGGTCACCGAGCTTTTGGTTGAGGGCCGCCATCCAGAGCTTTACGGCCATCGAAAGCACTAGAACCGCCACCAGGGCAAGCGAGAACTCGACAGGTTCGGGGTGGATGATGCGCTCAAACGAGGACTTGATAAGCTCAAGGCCGATCAACAGCACGAGCGCCGCCACGACCAGACCCGAGAGATACTCGTAGCGGCCATGTCCGTAAGGATGCTCGGGGTCGGCCGGCTTGCCCGCCAGCTTAAAGCCCAGCACGCTCACGATATTCGAGCTGGCATCGGACAGGTTGTTCATGGCATCCGCCACGATCGAAACCGATCCCGAAAACACACCAATTGCGCCCTTCGCAGCGCATAGTGCCACATTGGCGAGAATACACACCATGCCCGTCAACGTACCCACGCGTGCACGGTCGCCCTGCGCGCGCTTAACAATCCACTCGACCATCTACATCCGCCCCCACGGTACTGCCTATATATCTATTGCTCAAACGGATTGTAGTGTAGCCACTTTGTCCCCCAGATACAAAAAGGCCGCGACCCACACGGGCCACGGCCTTGGAGCATGGCAAAGGAATCGTCCTTGTGTCGCACAGGTTTACGCGCTTACTTCGGCCACGCTCTTCGAGGTTTCGGGTGAATCGGCTCCGTCCCCCATCGTCTGTCCCTTCGCCGGCACCACGCCAAAGCAGTAGCTCAGCGCCGCAGACACCGCAAATGCCACACCGCCGGCAGCGCAGCACCACAGCAGGTTCGAGATGCCGCCCGTGGCAAAGCCAATGACCATGAGGACATTCGTCATGCCGATGGTATAGGCCGTAACGTGGCCCACGGCCGCAACAAGGCCTCCGACGGCGCCGCCAATGGCCATGCACGTCAGGCACCTGCCATATTTAAAGCCGCAACCGTACAGCGCCGGCTCGCTTACCCCGCCAAGAACACCCGAGATTGAATAGCCCAGCATGAGCGCCTTCTCGTCCTTATCCGCAACGCGAAGCGACACGCCAAAGGGCATGCCCCAAACGGCGAACGTTGCCATCGTCGCGGCGATCAGGATGCACGAATCCGTTCCCACACTCATAAACTGCGCATAGGCGAGCGATAGGACAACGTTGCTGACGCCGGCGATCTTTAGGAACTCCCAGCCCGCGGCAAGCCCCATGAGCGTGAGCAGCGACACGATGCCACCGGAATTGCCAAGCATAAACATAAGCTGGCCCAACAGCATGCCCAGATAGCTGCCCGCCGGCGCCGTAATGCACAGCGAAACCGGAACCATGACAAGCATGGTTGCAAACGGAACGAACGAAAACGCCACGGCCTTAGGGATAACGCGCTGAAAGAAACACTCCACTCGCCATAGCACGGGCACCGAGATGAGAACCGGAATAACAGTCGTCGTGTAATCGTTGACCGGCGCGGGAAGCAGACCATACACGGAAGTCATCGATGCCCCCGTCGTCGATGCGGCATCGACGAGCTTAAGCAAATCGGGCGCAATCAATACGCCGCCCAGCATCATACCCAGCTGCTCCGAGCAACCGAGCTGGCGGGCGGCCGCCCAACCAAGATAGATGGGCAAAAAGTAGTAGCCGGCGTTATAGAGCCAACTGTAGAACAGGCGATAGATTTCGGAATCGGCAGACCACAGGCCCAGCATGCCTTCGCCCATAATGACGGCGACGGTGCGGAACAACGCCGCGCAGACAATAAACGGCAGCGCCGACATCATGCTTTTGGACAGATAATCGACCACGGCCATGGCGTTTGATGAAACCGACGTTGTAAACGAGGTGTTAGAAACTTGTAGCATGGAACGCCTTTCCCAATATGACATGCGGGCTGTCCCTTTGTCACATCGTGCGGTACTGACCGATTGCGCGGTACTTTTCGTAGCGGAGGTTTGTGAGGGTCGCGTCGTCGAGCTGCCCAAGCGCATCGAAGGCATCAAATACCGAGGACATGACGGCACCGGCGATCTCCTCATGCGACAGGCCCTTATCGTCAACAATGCCGTCGATGATGCCGAGCGCCAGCAGATCGGGGGCCGTGAGCTTAAGCGCCTCGGCGGCCTCATTCGCGCGCTCGGTATCCTTCCACAGGATCGACGCACAGGCCTCGGGGCTCACGACCGAATAGGCCGAGCTCGAGAGCATCAGGATGCGGTCGGCCACGGACAGCGCCAGCGCGCCACCAGAGCCGCCCTCGCCTGTCACCACCGAGACAATCGGCGTCTTAAGGCCGCTCATCTCCATGAGGTTCTGGGCAATCGCCTCACCCTGGCCGCGTTCCTCGGCACCGATGCCGCAAAACGCGCCCGAAGTATCGACCAGGCACAGAACCGGTCGACCAAACTTTTCGGCCTGGCGCATCAGGCGACGCGCTTTGCGGTAGCCCTCGGGATGTGCCATACCAAAGTTGCGACGCATACGCTCTTTAGTCGTGGTGCCGCGCTCGACGGCGATGACCGTTACGGGGCGTCCGTCTTTCCAGCCAATGCCAGCCACCACAGCGGCGTCGTCGCCAAAGTAGCGGTCGCCGTGCAGCTCCACAAATCCATCCAGGCCCAGCGAGATCATCTCGCCTGCCGTGGCGCGATCTGCCGAGCGGGTCTGCTTGACAATCTCGAGCGCGGTTTTTGGTGCGGCCGAGCGCTTGAACAAATGTCCCAGCTTTTTGCCGCGGCGACCCGTATGCACGATCTCATGCGGTGCCCCCAGGCCGGGCGCGTGCCCTTCGTGCAGTGCCAGCAGCTCGCCTACCGTGAGCGCAATCTCGCCACGCGGAACAACGGCATCGCAAAAGCCGTGCTCCAGCAAAAACTCGGAGCGCTGGAATCCCTTGGGCAGGCGCTTGTGCATGTTCTGCTCGATCACGCGCGGGCCGGCAAATGCCGTCAGGGCATCGGGCTCGGCCAGGATAATGTCGCCCTCCATGGCAAAGCTCGCGGTTACGCCTCCGGTCGTGGGGTCGGTGAGCACCGTGATATACAGGCCGCCCGCCTCGCTGTGGCGCCTAACCGCCGCAGAAATCTTGGCCATCTGCATAAGCGATGTCACGCCCTCTTGCATGCGCGCACCGCCCGAAACGGTAAAGCCGACAACTGGCAATCCAAGCTCGGTCGCTCGCTCAAATGTGCGACAGATCTTCTCGCCCACCACGGAACCCATCGAGCCCATCATAAAGTTGGCGTCCATAAAGAAGAGCGCGGTATCGCAACCGCAGATTTTGCCCCTGCCGCACACAACGGCATCGTGCTCGCCCGAACGCTCGCTCACGCTCTTGAGCTTGTCGGCATAGCCGGGAAACGAGAGGAAGTCCTCCGGCGCCAGACTGGCATCCCATTCCTCAAACGTGCCCTCGTCAATCGTCATGCGCATGCGGTCGCGCCCGCTCACGCGAAAGTGTTTGCCGCAACGAGGGCAGACCTCGAGGTTGTCGTGCAGGCGCGCCTCATCGATCACGCGGCGGCACTCCGGGCACTTGATAAACACGTGGCGCGCGGGAAACTCGGCGCACGATTCGGTCATCGGTCCCTCGAGGACGTTGACCGTCTTCGCTTTTCTATTCATCAGCATAGAGATGCCCCATTAGATCGGTGTGATACATGCCCGACAAGAACTCGTCGTTTGCCAGCACGTCGAGCTGAAGCTCGCTGTTTTCGCTCACGCCCTCAATCACGAGCTCGCCCAGGGCCGAGCGCATCTTGCGAATGGCGCCGTCACGCGTGGGCGCACACACGATGAGCTTGCCAAGCATGGAGTCGTAGTACGGCGGAACTTTAGCACCGGTAAACATGGCGGAATCCCAGCGCACGCGCGGACCACCCGGCACACGCAACGCGGTGACCGTTCCGCATGACGGCAGAAAGTCCGGCGTTTCGGCATTGATGCGGCACTCCATGGCGTGGTTGCGGACCGGCATGTCCTCCTGCTCAAAGGGCAGAGGCTGGCCGGCTGCCACGCGCAGCTGCCACTTGACCAAGTCGGTATCGGTCACAAACTCCGTAACCGGATGCTCCACCTGCAAGCGCGTGTTCATTTCCATAAAGTAGAAATTGCCGTCGTCCGAATACAGGAACTCGATGGTACCGGCTCCTTCGTAGCCGACGGCACGAGCCAGGTCGCGTGCCGCCTTGTGCATGCGAGCACGAATGTCGTCGTGTCCGTCGAGGCACGGCGCGGGGCTCTCCTCGATTAGCTTTTGGTTGCGCCGCTGCACCGAGCACTCGCGCTCGCCGAGCGAAAACACATGGCCCTGCTTATCGGCCATAATCTGTACCTCAACGTGATGCGCCGGCGCGACGAACTTCTCCATGTAGCACTCGCCGTCGCCAAAAACGGCCTCGCCCTCGGCGCGTGCTTCAATAAAGGCCTTTGCCGCATCTTCCGCGCGCTCGACCTTACGAATACCGCGACCGCCGCCGCCCGCACGCGCCTTAATAAGCACGGGGCAGCCAATGCGCTCAGCCTCGGCCGTTGCCTCCTCGGGACTTTTGAGCAAATCGCAGCCCGGCACGATGGGCACGCCCGCCGCGGCAGCCGTTCGACGTGCGGCGTCCTTGTCGCCCATGCTGTCGATCACCTTGGCCGAAGGACCAACAAACGCCAGGCCATACTTGTCGCAGTCGCGCACGAAGCTCGCCTTCTCGGAGAAAAAGCCATAGCCGGGATGAATTGCCTTAGCTCCCGACTTTACGGCACAGGTGAGCACAGCATCGTCGTTGAGGTAGCTCTCGGCAAGACGCGGACCGCCGATGCAATACGCCTCGTCGGCAAGCTGCACGTGCAGCGCGTCCGCATCGGCCGTGGAATAAACGGCGACGGTCTTGATGCCCATATCGCGGCACGCGCGGATAACACGGACCGCGACTTCGCCGCGGTTGGCGATGAGCACTTTGTCGAACATGAAGCCTTCCTTAACTTTCTTGCATGAGTGCAAAAGACATATCGGCGCGGCAGCAAACCTCACCGTTGACGCTCGCAGTACCCGTCGCAAAGCGGAACGGCCCGCGCGCACGCGTGATGGTGCACACCAGATCAACCGTGTCGCCCGGGCGCACCGGACGCTTAAAGCGCACCTTGTCCAGACTCGTGTAGAACGGCGTCGCGCCGCGCGCTTCCTCATCGCCCATCAGCAGCACGCAACAGTTTTGGGCGAGCATCTCGCACTGAATCACGCCGGGGACCACCGGGTTTCCCGGAAAATGCCCCTGCAAAAAGTACTCGTCACCCGTAATCGTGATCTTGCCGTGGGCCTCGTCGCCCACCAGCTCGGCTTCGTCGAGCAAAAGCATCGGCTCGCGATGCGGCAACAGCTTCTTGAGCTCTTCTTTGTTCATGGATATCACCTATCCGATTCTCATGAGGCAGCTGCCAAACTCCACGAGGTCGCCGTCGGCCACGCAGATCTCGAGCACCTCGCCGTCTGCCTCGGCCGTCACCTCGTTGAGAACCTTCATGGCCTCGATGATGCAGAGGGTCTCGCCGGCCTTGACCTTAGAGCCCACGTGCACAAACGGCTCGTCGCCCGGCGCCGGGGCAGCATAGAAAACACCGACCATGGGAGCGGTCACCTCGGTGCCCTTGGGCTCCGGTGCGGCGGCAGGTGTCTGCGCGGCGGGCTCCGGTGCGGCAGGCGCGACTGTGGGAGCTGCAACTGGAGCGGCCATAGCGCTCGGCATGGGCATGGGCACGGCAACCGGCTGTGCGGCGCTCGCGCGCTCGAGTTCGACCGCGGTGCCATCGGGCTCCTCAACGCGTACGCGCGTGAGGCCACGGTCCTCCATAACATCGGCTATCTCGGCAAGTCTTTTGGAATCCATGCTCTAGCTCCTCGTATATCTACGCAGCGCGATGGCGGCGTTGTGCCCGCCAAAGCCTAGGTTGGTCGAAAGCGCCCAGGTAAGGTCGGCGCGAACTGCGCGATTGGGCGTGTAGTCAAGATCGCAGGCGGGATCGGGCGTGCGGTAGTTAATGGTCGGCGGCACCACGCCCTGCTCGAGCGCCATGGCGCAGGCCATGACCTCGATGGCGCCCGTGGCACCGATCATGTGGCCGGTCATCGACTTAGTCGACGAGACGTGCGCGGCGCGCGCCGCGTCCTCGCCGAGCGCACGCTTAATGCCCGCCGTCTCGGACGAATCGTTGAGCTTGGTCGATGTGCCGTGGGCATTGATGTAGAGACCCTCGGATGGCTTGACGTCGCCCTCGGTCACCGCCAGCGATATCGCGCGGGCAATGCCGGCAGCCTCGGGATCAGGGCTCGTGATGTGATAGGCATCATCGGTGTTGCCGTAGCCCACGACCTCGGCATAAATGTGCGCACCGCGCGTCTGCGCATGTTCCATGCTCTCGAGCACGAGCACGCAGGCGCCCTCGCCCATCACAAAGCCGTCGCGGTCTGCATCGAACGGACGGCAGGCCGTCGCGGGATCGGGGTTGGTGGTCAATGCGCGGCAGGACGTAAAGCCCGCAACGGCATCGGGGATAATTGCAGCCTCGGCGCCGCCCGCGAGGATCGCGTCGGCATAGCCGTGCTTGATGGCGCGGAACGCCTCGCCCACCGCATGGGCCGAGGTGGCGCACGCGGTCACCACGGGCAGGGTCGGCCCCTTTGCTTTGTGACGGATTGCGATGTTGCCCGATACCATGTTGGGGATCATCATCGCGATCATGTAAGGCGATGCGCGGCGGGGCCCACGGTCGGCAATCGTATGGACGTTATTGACGAGCGTCGTCATGCCGCCCACGCCCGAGCCCACGTAGACGCCCAGGCGCTCGCGATCGATGGCGCCTTCGACATCAAAGCCCGCATCGTGCATTGCCTCGTCCGAAGCCGCCATCGCAAACTGAACGCAGGGGTCCAGATGCTTGGCGTCACGCTTGCCAAAGTACTCGTTGCCGTCAAAGCCCTTGACCTCGGCCGCCACCTTGACGGCAAATGCATCGGTATCGAAGTGCGTAATCGGGCCGATGCCGCACGTGCCAGCGCACATTGCCGCCCAGGTGGCAAGCGCGGTGTTGCCGAGCGGCGATACGGCACCTATGCCGGTGATTGCAACTCTCTGTTCCATCATGGTCTCCTCATCCAAGCCGTTCTTCGGCCCTGATTTCTACATCGCCATTCCGCCGTCAACGCGTACAACCTCGCCCGTAATGTAGGAAGCCGCATCGCTCGCCAAAAAGCGCACCACGCCGGCCACTTCCTCGGGGCGCGCCATGCGCTTAAGGGGAATCTGCTCCTCGGTTGCCGCACGAACCTTTTCCGAAAGCTTTGCCGTCATATCTGTCTCGACAAACCCGGGGGCGACCGCGTTCACTCGTACACCGCGGGGCGCAAGCTCGCGCGCCACCGCCTTGGTCAGGCCGATCACGCCCGCCTTGGAGGCAGCGTAGTTGGCCTGCCCGGCATTGCCCATCAGGCCCACAACCGAGCTCATGTTGACGACGCAGCCGCCGCGCTGGCGCATAAAGGTCTTGGTGAGCGCGCGCGTCGTGTTAAACGTTCCTTTAAGGTTGACATCGAGCACGCGATCGAAGGCGTCATCGCCCATGCGCATGAGCAGGCCATCGCGGGTGATGCCAGCGTTGTTGACGAGCGCCCAAATGGAGTCAAAGTCGTTGAGGACCGCTTCCACGCACGCGTTGACGGCAGCGGGGTCGGCCACGTCGCATTGATATGAGCGCGCCGTGGCGCCAGCCGCCTCGCAGGCGTCGCACGTCTCGCGCGCCGCATCGACGCTGCCGGCATAGACGACGGCGATATCGTAGCCATCCTCCGCCAGACCGATAGCGCAGGCGCGGCCGATACCCCGCGAGCCGCCCGTGACCAGTGCCACGCGACGTGAGTCGTTGCGCTCGAGCGCGCCATTGTTCAAGTTGCCCATGTCATTCCTTTCGGGTTACAGCCCTGTGGACTATGCGAGCTCGTCGGCAATAGCTGCGACCTGCTCGGCCGTCTCGCACGAATACACACGAACGTCGCTCAGCGTACGCTTGACCAGGCCGGACAGCGTTTTGCCGGGGCCGACCTCAATAAATGTGTCGATGCCTTGATCCTGCAGAGCATGCAGCGTATCGACCCAGCGTACGGCATGGCTCACCTGATTGGCCAAGACATCCGATGCCGTCTGGGGATCCGCCGGATAGGGCGCCGCTGTCATATTTGCCAAAACAGGAATGAGCAACGGGGACGGCGCGTGACCGGCCTCAATATATGCGGCAAGGCCACAGGTCGCCTCGGCCATATAGGGGCTATGAAATGCACCCGACACCGCGACCTTCATGGCGCGGCCGCCAGCCTCTTTTACTAGGACGTCGAGCTCCTGCAGCGCCTCGGGCGCTCCGGCCACAACCGTCTGCTGTGGGCTGTTGTAGTTGACTGGCCAGCAGTCCTCGCCGGCCTGTTTTGCCAGGCCCTCGACTTGCGCCGCATCGAGCTTGATGACGGCGCGCATGCCGCCCGGATGGCGCTCGGCAGCCGCGGCCATCAGCGCCGCGCGCTCGCACACGAGCTCAAAGCCCGCTCGCGTATCGAACGCCGCCGCAAAGGTGAGCGCGGCGACCTCGCCCAGCGAGAATCCCGCACAGGCGGCAGGTACCACGCCGCGCTCACGCAGGGCGGCAGCCGCTGCCAGGTCGTGCACGAACACGCAAGGCTGCGTGTTCTCGGTCTGCGAGAGCTCCTCCTTGGAGGCGCTCCGGCACTGCTCGCTCGTCCCCGGGCGCACCTCATCGGCAATGGCGAACACCTCGGCAGCCGCCGGCGATGTCTCGATCAAGTCGACGCCCATCGCGGGGTGCTGGGCACCCTGGCCGGCAAACAAAAACGCTACGCCACCCATGCGCACGCACCCTTCAGGACGTGCTCGGCGCCATCGACCAGGTCGTCAACGATTTCGCGTGCGCTCTGGCGCTCGTTGACCATGCCGGCAATCTGTCCACACAAAAACGAACCCTCTTCGTAGTTGCCGTCCTTGGCGGCCTTACGCAGCGCACCGGTTCCCATAGCACCGAGCTCCTCGGCACTCGCGCCGGAACCCTCGCTCTTGGCATAGGCGTTGGTGAAGGGGCTCTTGAGGGCGCGCACTGGATGTCCCGTCGAGCGACCGGTCGCACGCGTCGAAGTGTCGTTGGCCTTCAGGACCATCTCTTTGTACTGCTCCGAGACGGTGCACTCGTCTGCGACCAGAAAGCGCGTACCCACTTGCACGCCTTCGGCGCCCAGCATAAAGGCGGCCGCCACGCCGCGGCCGTCGGCAATACCGCCGGCGGCCACAACGGGAATGTCGACCGCATCGACGACCTGCGGCACCAGTGCCATCGTCGAGGTCTCGCCAATATGGCCGCCCGATTCGGTACCCTCGGCAACAACCGCCGTGGCCCCGCGACGCGCCACGAGACGCGCCAGCGCCACCGAGGCAACGACCGGGATGACCTTGATGCCCGCCTCGTTCCACGCCTTCATGTACTTGGCGGGATTGCCGGCGCCCGTCACGACGACCGGCACTCGCTCGTCAATCACGACCTGCGCGACCTCGTCGGCAAACGGGCTCATGAGCATGACGTTGACGCCAAAGGGCTTATCCGTCTTGGCGCGCAGCTCATGAATCTGGTCGCGAAGCCAGTTGGCGTCGGCGTTCATGGCCGCGATGATGCCTAAGCCACCCGCCTCGGACACTGCGGACGCCAGCGAGGCATCGGCAATCCAGGCCATACCGCCCTGGAACACGGGCTTTTCGATGCCGAGCAGATCGCAGAGAGGAGTCTTGAGCATCTCTACTTCTCCAATGCCGCCTCGACCGTATCGGCGAACTCGCCGACCGTCTTGGGGTTCTCCTCGGTATCGAGCTGGATGCCAAACTCGTCCTCGACGGCGACGAGGATCTCGACGGTGCCCAGGCTGTCGAGACCAATCTCCTCGAGCGTGGACTCGGGCTTCATCTCGACATCGTCAAGACCGGCGGTCTCGCGGATAACGTCGCAAACGCGCTCGAAGGTCTTCTGATCTGCCATGGTAGTTCTCCTTTGTTTGTGCCCTAGGGGCGTTTTTTTCCTATGTGCAACTACTTCCAACGAAGCAGATAGCCACCTATATCCAGGCCGGCGCCAAATCCAACGAGGGCGATGGTGTCGCCCGCATTCAGTGCGTCGGTGCGTGCCAGACGGTCAAGCGCAAAGGGAATGCAGGCGCTCGAAATGTTGCCGGTCTCGCGCAGCGTTCGAACCACGCGCTCATCTGGCACGCCGAGGCGCTTGACCGCCTGACTCAGGATTCGTTCGTTAGCCTGATGGAATACAAAATGGTCGATGTCTTCGACCGAAATGCCCGCATCGCCCGCAAGCTTATGGACCGTGTCGCAGATGGCGTTGACGCCGAACTTGAACACGCGGCGGCCATTCATGGACAGCACGCTCTTGCTATCTGCGGAAGCCTTAAACGGCGAGGTGCCGACCAGACCGGGAACGTGTAACGTCTCGACGTCGGGCGCCGTCGAAAGCTCAACGGCAAGGGGGCTGTCTCCCCCAGCCCCAATCACTGCGGCGCCTGCCCCATCGCCAAAGAGCACGCAGGTGGCGCGGTCGGTCCAGTCGAGCGCGCGCGTCATCTGCTCAGCAGCAACGATAAGCACGCGCTCGGCACGACCGCGCTCGATATAGCCCTCGGCGACATCGAGCGCAAACACGAAGCCGGCACAGGCCGCCGAGACATCGAAGGCAGGGCACGCCGCTCCTAGTCGCTCAGCAACGGCACACGCCTCAGCGGGAACAAGGTGGTCACCCGTCGTCGTCGAGCAGACGATCAGATCCAGCTGGCTCGCGTCGATTCCGGACACCTGGAGTGCCCGCTCGCTCGCCGCTACGGCAAGGTCGTCAAGTGACTCGGTGGTACAGACGTGGCGGCTCTTGATACCTGTGCGGGTAAAAATCCACTCATCCGAGGTATCGAGGAACTCAGACAGCTCGTCATTGGAAACACTGCGCTCAGGAAGCGCCGAGCCTGTTCCAAGAATCGTGAAACCCATCACTAGCCTCCTTTGAGTTGTTGACGTGTTTACATCGACCAAGAGAGGATAACGCATTTCAGTCTTTGTTGACGTGTTAACATTAAATTGTCCAAATGCGACAAAGGCTTCACATTGTGTCTATCTCTCGACACCATTGCGTCATTCACTTATTCAATAAGGAGGTAGCAGCCGCTATGGATGCCCAATTAACGATTGTCGACGTAACCGGATCGACCAACGATGACCTGCTCGAGGCAGGAAAACAGGGTGCGCCGCACGGCACAGGACTTGCCGCCCGCGCGCAAACGGCAGGACGCGGCCGGCGCGGCCACAAGTGGGATTCAACCGCCGGCAACCTATTGCTTTCGATTGTCCTGCGTCCATGCGTTAATCCCGCAAAGTACTCTGGTCTTGCCGCCGTCAGCGGCCTAGCGGTGCTCGAAGCACTCGAAAAGCAGGGTCTTGCAAACGAGATTGGCCTCAAATGGCCCAACGACCTGGTCGCGCGAGGACGCAAGCTCGGCGGCATTCTGGTCGAGGCCGCACGCGATAACGAAGGCAAACCTTTCGCCGTCTGCGGCATTGGTGTCAACGTAAACTACACGCCCCAAGAGGTGCCCGATGGCGGCCTGGCGGCAATTGGCCTCTCGGACCTCAACGAGAGCGTTCCCGCCGTCGACATGCTCCTCGATGAGGTCTATCACGCAGTTATAGACGCTGTAGATACCTGGGCAGAGCGCCTCAACGCCAAGGAAGAAGACGCCGGTCCGCTCGCGCCCGTCCACGACGAATATATCGCTCACCTCAATTGGATCGGGAAGCACGTTATCGCCCGCTTCCCCGCTGGAGACGAGCTGGCACGAGGCATATTTAGAACGGTCGACGATTGCGGCCGCGCATGCATTGAGACCGAGAGCGGCTTGCGCGTCTTCCACTTCGAAGAAGCATCCTTGCGCCCCCTGAGCGAATAGGGCGCCGCAGCCGCCGGCTCGGCAGACGAATTCGCTATCCCAAAATCTAAACTCAAAACAAAAGGGCCCCGCTACCGTAACGGCAGCGGGGCCCTTTAAGCTATGAGCGATATCGCTTAGAGCTTGATGTCGATGTCGACGCCAGCGGGGAGGTCGAGACGCATGAGCGAATCAACGGTGCCCGAGGTGGGGTCGAGGATGTCGATGAGGCGCTTGTGGGTGCGCATCTCGAACTGCTCACGGGAGTCCTTGTTCACGTGCGGCGAGCGGATAACCGTGTACAGGTTGCGCTCGGTGGGCAGGGGGACAGGACCGGAAACGCGAGCGCCGGTCTTCTGAGCGGTCTCGACGATGAGCTTCGCGGACTGATCGACGACCTCGTGATCATAGCCCTTGAGGCGAATGCGGATCTTCTGGGTAGCCAACTTAAACCTCCAAAGAGTGCGAGAGATGTTCTCGCAGGATTACGTAACAGGGAGCTCGAACTTAGGCGTTCTTGCTCATGACCTCGTCCACGATGGACTTGGGCGCAGGCTCATAAGAGTCGAACTGCATCGTGTAGGATGCACGGCCCTGGGTCTGGGAGCGAAGGTCGGTAGCGTAACCGAACATCTCGCCCAGCGGCACCTTGGCACGGATGAGCTTACTGTTCTTGCGATCCTCCATGCCCTCGATCTTGCCGCGGCGACCGGAGAGGTTGCCCATAACGTCGCCCATGTACTGCTCGGGGGTCTCGACCTCGACAGCCATGATCGGCTCGAGCAGCTGCGGGTCGGACTTCTTGAGGGCGTCCTTGATAGCCATGGAACCGGCGATCTTGAAGGCGGCCTCGGAGGAGTCGACCTCGTGGTAAGAACCGTCGAACAGGGTGACCTTAACGTCGAGGACCGGGAAGCCGGCGATAACACCGGTGTTCAGGGCCTCCTGGATGCCCTTGTCGATGGACGGGATGTACTCCTTGGGCACGACGCCGCCGACGATAGCGTTGACGAACTCGTAGCCGAAGCCCTCCTCCATCTTCTCGAGCTTGATGACGGCATGGCCGTACTGACCGCGACCGCCGGACTGACGGACGAACTTGCCCTCAGCCTTCTCGACGTCGTGACCAGCGGTCTCGCGGTAGGCAACCTGGGGCTTACCAACGTTAGCGTCAACCTTGAACTCACGGAGCAGACGGTCGACGATGATCTCGAGGTGCAGCTCGCCCATGCCGGCGATGATGGTCTGGCCGGTCTCGTGGTTGGTGGACACCTGGAAGGTCGGGTCCTCCTCGGCGAGCTTGGTCAGAGCCAGGGACATCTTGTCCTGCTCGGCCTTGGTCTTGGGCTCGATGGCAACGTCGATAACGGGCTTAGCGAACTCGATCTTCTCGAGGACGATCTCCTTGCCCTCGGCGCACAGGGTGTCGCCGGTGGTGGAGTTCTTGAAGCCGACGCAAGCGACGATGTCGCCGGCGGCAGCGTCGTCACGGTCGATACGCTCGGCGGCGTTCATCTCGAGGATGCGGCCGAGGCGCTCGCGCTGACCGTTGGAAGCGTTGACAACGTAGGAGCCGGACTCGGCGCGGCCGGAGTAAACGCGGACGTAGGTGAGCTTACCGACGAACGGGTCAGTCATGATCTTGAAGACCAGGCCGGAGAAGGGCTCGTCGAAGGAAGGATGACGCTGGATCTCCTCGCCGGTGTCCGGATCGGTACCGGTGACGGCCTCAACGTCGAGCGGGCTGGGCAGGTAGTCGACGACAGCGTCGAGCAGCTCCTGAACGCCCTTGTTCTTGTAGGCGGAGCCCACGAAGACGAGGTTGAGCTCGTTGGCCAGAACGCCCTTGCGCAGAGCGGCCTTAAGCTCCTCGACGGTGAAGTCCTCCTCCATGAGGATCTTCTCCATGAGCTCGTCGTCAAAGCTGGCAGCAGCGTCAAGGAGCTCCTCGCGCTTGGTGGCAGCGATGTCGGCGAACTCAGCCGGGATCTCGTCCATCGGCTCGGGGTAGGTCATACCCTTCTCGTCGGCCTTGAAGTCCCATGCAGTCATGGTGACCAGGTCGATGACGCCCCAGAAGTTGTCCTCGGCGCCCATCGGGACCTGAGCGGCCACGGCGTTAGCGTCGAGACGATCCTTCATGGTCTCGATAGCGTTGAAGAAGTCAGCGCCCACGCGGTCATACTTATTGATGAAGGCGATGCGGGGGACGTTGAAGGTAGAAGCCTGACGCCAAACGGTCTCAGACTGGGGCTGAACGCCGGCAACGGCGTCGAAGACGGCGACAGCGCCATCGAGGACGCGCAGGCAGCGCTCGACCTCGGCGGTGAAGTCAACGTGGCCCGGGGTGTCGATGATCTGGATGCGGTAGTCCTTACCGTCCTTGTTCCAGAAGCACGTGGTAGCAGCGGAGGTAATGGTTACGCCGCGCTCCTGCTCCTGAACCATCCAGTCCATGGTGGCAGCGCCCTCATGGACCTCACCGATCTTGTGGGTCTTACCGGTGTAGTAAAGAATACGCTCGGTCGTGGTGGTCTTACCGGCATCGATGTGGGCCATGATGCCGATGTTACGGGTATCGGAAAGCTTGTACTTAGGCTTAGCCATGTTAGTTCCTTACCTTAACTTACCAACGATAGTGAGAGAACGCGCGGTTGGCCTCGGCCATCTTGAAGACGTCCTCACGCTTCTTGACGGAAGCGCCCAGGCCGTTGGAAGCGTCGAGAATCTCGTTGGCGAGACGCTCGGCCATGGTCTTCTCCTTGCGAGCGCGGGAGAAGTTGACGATCCAGCGGATACCCAGAGCGGTGGAACGACGGGAGTTGACCTCCATCGGGACCTGATAGGTAGCGCCACCGACACGCTTGGGCTTAACCTCGAGCGTGGGCTTGACGTTGTCCATAGCCTTCTTGAAGGTAGCGAGAGCGTCGCCACCCTCGGACTTCTCGGCAACGATCTCGAAAGCGGTGTAAACGATGCGCTCAGCGGTGGCCTTCTTGCCGTCAAGAAGGACCTTGTTGATGAGCTGAGTCACCAGGCGGTTGTTGTAAACGGCGTCAGGCTGAACCTCACGACGATTAGCTGCTGCACGACGCGGCATGTGAAATCTCCTTAAGTGTCTACCGTGCGGCGCTTAGGCGGCACACGGCGAAAGTATCAAAACGTTATCTGGCTTATTTAGCCTTGGGGCGCTTAGCACCGTACTTGGAACGGGCCTGCATACGGTTCTGGACCGGAGCAGCGTCGTAGGCGCCACGGATGACGTGATAACGGACACCAGGGAGGTCACGGACACGACCGCCGCGGACGAGCACGATGGAGTGCTCCTGCAGGTTGTGGCCCTCACCCGGGATGTAAGCAGTAACTTCGATGCCGTTGACAAGGCGAACACGGGCAACCTTACGAAGAGCCGAGTTCGGCTTCTTAGGGCTCGTGGTGAAGACGCGGGTGCACACGCCGCGCTTCTGGGAGTTGTGCTGCAGAGCAGCGTTCTTGGACTTCTTGGGCACGGAACGACGGCCCTGGCGAACCAGCTGGTTAATAGTAGGCAAAGCGTACTCCTTCTCGAATGATTCCAGCTTTCTGTAAAGTGCAACGGCTTGAATCGAGGGGTCAGCATCCCCCTACGAAACACGCAGTTCGATAGGATACGTGGCGTTAGCTGTGCCGTCAACAGACCACGCCGCCGGGCGTATCCCAAAATTGGCACATTTCCGCAAAGCCTACACAAAAGGAATCCCCTTCTGTGCGCGGGGGCGGCCGCCCGGACCGGGAATCCGATGCGCTCGTCGGGGCAACGTTACCTGCCAAAAAGGGACAGGTTTATTTTGGTCGGTTTTATCTGGAGAAACGTCGCGCTCCAGCGGTAATCTGCTCTCATCTGTCGCATGGAAATCGGCGGCGTTTCCATTTAACGCAAAAGAGGCCGCTTCCCCTAGTAGGAAGCGGCCTCAGACCTTACGAATAGACGATAGTAAAGGACTCTTCCGTTTCGGTCTCTCCTGTTGACGTGAACCTCGTGCCCTCAAGCGTTACTGAGACCACTTGGTCGACATCAATCAACTTCGTTGGCACCCAGATGTTCTCTCCGCTATTGCGCGTATAAGAAAAATATAAGTTGAACGCCCCTGCGTCGTCATCTTCGATAATCTGCTCCGATCCATCCTTGTAGGTAACCGTCAACTTCTTCGTGACTGCGTCAATGCCCAAATCATCGATGTGTGTCTGGATAGAAAACGGGCTGATCTCGAGAGGCGAGTCATCGGAGCGGAGTTCCTTTGTATCGACGTACGCTCCAACGCTAAACTCGGGCGTCGATGCCTCGAACGGCTTCGCATCCTCGCCTTCGCCCTCGGTCCACGAGATATTCCAGGTGACCGCATGTTGAAAACCTCGCTCGCGATCCATAGAAGCAAAGTACATCGTGCCATTAATGACAGTATCGCTTGATGTGTCCTTATCAATGGTGCAGCGTGTGTCAGCCCATTCCTCGCCGAAGTTCATGCCGGGCGTGCCGATGCCTTGTTCTTCTTCACCATAGAGAACAAGTTCGCCAGTCTCTGCTGCCGGCTTGTAGTAGTTAACACCATTTGGATTGGATAGCGTAAACGTCACAGCACCGCAGCCGTTTTGGTCGATTGCCATCTCATGGATATCGAGCGTATAGCCGTTGCCCTCGACGGACAGATTAACCTCCTGGACTGCACCCTCCAGGCTTTGGGGCGCGATGCCATCACCAAACTCTCTGGTGTAGGTATATTTAGTCCCCGATGAGCCGCCGTTTGTCCAGGTAATGGAATCCCCGTTGCCGTGGTTTCCCCAGGCTGAGGCAAAATAGCTGGAATTGATAACGGCGTAGGCGACCCCTCCGGTCGCCAACACTCCGACAAGACACCCGATAACCGCAACATAGAGGGGCTTAGCATGACCCCTTTTGCGAAGCGGCTCGCCTTCAGCTGCATTAAGAACGCGATCGGCAAGATCGCTATCGGCTTGGATGGACTCGAAGGCCTGCTTGATTTGATTGGATTTCACGGTCGCCCTCCTCTAGGATGAATTTGAGCTTCGATCGACCGCGAGCTAAACGCGTTCGAACGGTCGCGGCTGGCACATGCAGTAACTCGGCAATCTCTGAGGTCGAAAAGCCCAGATAGTAATAGAGCACGATGGGGACGCGGAATCGCTCCGGAAGTCGCATAACGTCTGACAGGACCACCTTGGTCTCCTCCTGCGCCGTCGAAAGCGAATCGGCCAGGTTCTCAATATCCTCCACACGCCTCCATGGCTTTCGAAAGAGCGATTTGCATTCATTGATCGTGACCCGGATAAGCCAGCGACGAAGATGCTCCCAACTCTCAAATTGCGTATCGCTTTTGAGCAGCTTAAGAAAGACATCTTGGGCAACATCATCGGCATCGGCGCGATCGCGCAGATACGTCAATGCGATTCGAAACACGACATCCCGGTGATCTTCGACCGCCTGTCTAAATGTTTGTTCTTCCATAATCACCTCCCGGTGATGCTGATGTTTCTTGCTGAGGCCCTCACCATAGATACGCTTTGACCGAACGGAATGTTTCAAATTCAAGCAGTAAAAACCTACCAAAATAAACCTGTCCCTTTTTG